>NZ_JBJPHT010000009.1:0-197755 GCF_052939475.1 Phormidesmis sp. 146-20 | reverse complement strand
GGGCAAGCGGCTCCTGTCGCCCTGTCTGCTCCAGCCATCAACGCTTAGTCTTGACTGACGCTTGAAATGAGAAGCCCTCCAGCGATGGGGGGCTTTTGCTATGAAGTTATTAGACAGTAAGACGAAATATGAGATCGATTCGAGGTAGTGTATTCTCTTTCTTCCCAAAGCAAAGGGCTGATGTCTTTGCATAACCCTCAAAAATTTCTCTTCTTTTCTAGTATCAATTTTTACTAAAATTCTTCTCCAAATCCGTTAAGGTCACGGGTAAGTGTTATCCACAATACAAAATTCATGCGTTTAGAGCAGTTGCAGGCATTTCTAGCCGTAGCCGAAACTGGGAGCTTTCAGCAGGCTGCTCGTAAGTGTGACGTGACGCAATCTACCATTAGTCGGCAGATTCAAAGTCTCGAAGCAGAACTAGGGTTGCCATTGCTGCACCGCACGGCTCAAGCAAAATTGACTGTCGCAGGCGATCGCTTTCTCCCCCACGCTCGTAAAATTTGGCATGAATGGCGCACCGCTTCTCAAGAACTCGCTGATCTCTTAGAAGGCAAGCAGCCCGAACTTTGTGTTGCTGCAATTCACTCAGTTTGTGCATTTCATCTGCCGCCTGTGCTTCAGCAGTTTTGCCAACAATATCCAGAAGTTCAGCTACGAGTCACTTCCCTGGGTAGCGATCGCGCCCTCAAAGTTCTCAAAGATGGGCTGGTGGATCTGGCGATCGTGATGAACAACCGTTTCCTGACAGCTAGTCCCGATATGGTGGTTGATCCGCTTTATGATGAGCCAGTCAAAATCTTGATGTCGGCCAACCATCCGCTCACTCAATACGCTGAAGTGCCCTGGTCAGAGTTGGTGCGGTTTCCCCAGGTGGTTTTTAAAGATGGATATGGGATGCAGCGACTGGTACAAGAACAATTCCAGCGTCAGGGAGCCGTTTTGAATGCGGTTCTCGAACTCAATACACTGGATGCTTTTCGGGGGATTGTCCGGCAGGGTGAACTGATTGCGCTGTTGCCCCAGGGAGCTATTCAGGATGTTCATCACGACCCGATGCTGGCCGTGCGATCGACCACTGACCCCACCATTATTCGCCAAGTTGTCTTAGTCACTACTCAAGATCGGCTACAAATTCCTCCAATTCAGCGCTTTCGTCAGCTTGTTCATGAATTGATGATTCCCGCCAGTATGGTTGCAGAAAATACGGTTGCTCGATCGCCCAGAGCGGTAGTCTAAAGTCACACCGAATCGAGCCAGTCTGGAGAAGCCCTTAAGTTTGGTTGAATGGGATTATGAGCAACGAATTTAGAGCGCTACTGCGAAAAGTGGGCAGCGGCCCTCACACCAGTGAAGATTTGAGCCGGGTAGAAGCAGCGGCCGCCACTCGCATGATCTTGCTACAAGAAGCAACCCCTGCCCAGATTGGCGCTTTTATGATTGCCCATCGCATCAAGCGCCCGACTGGAGAAGAGCTGGCGGGAATGCTCGACGCTTATGATCTGTTGGGCCCAAAACTTCAACCGATCGCGGCTTCCTATCCAGCGACCGTGTTCTCGATTCCTTATGATGGGCGATCGCGCACGGCTCCCATTTTACCGATCACGACGTTGATTCTCGTTGCGGCAGGCGTTCCTGTGATTTTGCATGGAGGCGATCGGATGCCTACCAAAGAAGGCATTCCCCTGATCGAATTGTGGAGTGGCCTGGGCATCCATTGGGAAAAGCTGTCTCTTGCTCAAGTTCAGCAGGTTCTGGAAGCGACAAAACTTGGGTTTGTTTATCTGCCCAATCACTTTCCTCTAGCGCAAGGAATCGTGACCTATCGCGATCAGATCGGCAAGCGTCCTCCCTTCTCGACGTTGGAGTTAATGTGGTCGCCCTATGCGGGTGAAACGCATTTAGTGAGTGGCTTTGTGCATCCGCCGACCGAGAACATGTTTCGTGAAGCGTTTGCCCTGCGGGAGTTGCAGCATTTTACGACCGTCAAAGGGCTAGAAGGGAGTTGTGACTTGCCTCGCGATCGTACTGCTATCATCGGTCTCAACACGCCGACTCACCCGTCAACCCTCACCAGTGAAAGTACGTTTGATCGACTACATCTGGTTCCTCGTGAGTTTGGGTTTGCGGGCAAGGAAGTAGCGATCGCATCCCCTGACGATCTAATCACCAGCTTTCAAACCGTCTTGCAGGGCAAACCCTCTGAGATGATGCAGGCTGTCCTGTGGAATGGAGGATTCTATCTGTGGCGCTGTGGAGCCTGCTCGGATATTCAAGCAGGATTCTCACTGGCGGAGGCTCTTCTCTCTCAAGGCAAGGTCGCTCAAACTCTCAAGCAGATCATTGCGGCTGTCGATGCGGCTAGCACTGTGTCAAGCAGAGATTAGGGATTCTGTTCCCTTTGCTAACGGGCTAAACTACGGGCAAAATCATGCCTTCTCGCGCCAATAGGCTATTGGGAAACATCGTTTGCACCTCGGCTTCTACCTGATCGAGAAAATCGTCGTCGTGGTTAGGGTCGTGGTGAAACATCACTGCCTTCTTGACCCGGGCCGCTTCTGCAACTTTCAGCGCTTCTTGCCAGGTAGAATGTCCCCAGCCGATCTTGGGAGTTTTGGTATCGTAGTATTCTGTGTCGGTATAGCAAGCGTCGTAAATCAAAACGTCTGCGTCGCGGGAGAGATACACCAGATCTTCGTCAATGCGATCGGGATAATGTTCGGTATCAGTAGCGTAAACGGCGGTGCGACCTTGCCAGGTAATTCGATAGCCTAGAGCCGTGTTGGGATGGTTGAGCGGGCCTGTCTCGATCGTAATATCATCCAACTGCACGACATCCCCAGCCGACAGCTCATAAAACTTCATGTCTGACTTCATCACCTGCATTGGCACCGGAAAGTTGGGATGGTGCATCTGGTCACTGAGTCTCTGTTTCATGGTCGCGCCGTTGGGAGCGATGCCGCCGTAAATGTGAAAACAGTTTCCGGGAATAAATGCAGGCAGAAAGAAGGGAAAGCCTTGAATGTGATCCCAATGGGAATGGGAGAAGAACATGTACGCTTCGACGGGGGACTGCTTGAGCAACTGTTTGCCTAAAACCCGCAGGCCCGTGCCGCCATCAAAGATCAGCCGTTTGCCACCGACTCGCATCTCGACGCAGGAAGTGTTTCCCCCATAGCGGACGGTCTCGCTGCCAGGGGCGGGAATGCTACCTCGCACCCCCCAAAATTGGATCACGAACTCTGGTGAATAGGTCATTTCTGGATCTGCGCTTGCCTCAAGAGCCTGTAATCTGAGTTGAGAGTGTTGATCAGGAGCGGTTGTCTCACGGTCAGAGTGTGACATTTGGGTCAAAAAAGGTTTGGTTCACCAATGGCTAAACAGTAGAAATGCTTGCCGCTTCAGCTTTGATATCTTCATATGCTACCCATTTCAGTGAGGGAGCTACCAGTCTACCCACCATTACAATCTTCTAATAAAGATTAAAGGCTCAGGAATTTCCCAAGCCTCTTTTGTGCTGATTAATTTTGTAAACGTCTAGGTATAGGCTTTGATGCATTTTTCGACGAGAGGCAGCACTTTATCTACATCCTGCCAGCCCAAAATTTCGGTTACTTTTTTCTCTAGGTTCTTGTAGGTTCTAAAGAACTCCGCAACTTCTTCTAGGCGATGGGCAGCAATGTCATTGAGCGACTTGACGTTGACGTAACGAGGGTCTTTGTCAGGGACACAGAGAATTTTTTCGTCACGATCGCCACCATCAATCATTTCTAACATGCCGATCGGACGTGCGGCAATCACACATCCCGGAAAGGTGGGCTGATCCATGATCACCATGCCATCGAGGGGGTCGCCATCATCGGCTAGCGTGTTAGGAATGAAGCCATAGTCGTAGGGATATTGCACGGAGGCATAAAGAACGCGATCGAGCGCAAAGGCGTTCAAATCTTTGTCAAATTCGTATTTATTCTTGCTCCCAGCAGGGATTTCGATCAAAACGTTGATCAGACCGGGTTTAGGTTGAGCAGGAATGCGAGTTAAGTCCACTGGCGGTTTCTCCAAGCGAAAAAGGGATGAGGGGGTGTCTTCGACACGCTACGCGAGAGGGGTAAGGGATGAGAATGTTATCTGTTTATCCTTTATCCATTCTTGATTTTAGGGGAAGAGGGCGATCGTCCACTCAAGAGATCTGCGATCGCCCAAAATTCCGGTGTTTAGGCTTCTTCTTCGATGGGAGGAGGCGGTTCGATCGGCAGCTTGTAGCCCTGCTCAAACGCAAAGCGCACGAGTTGCGAACGATTTTCTAGCTGAAGCTTGCTCAAAATGTTGCTCAAATGGGTTTGGACGGTACGTGGGCTGACAAACAGATGATCGCCAATTTGCTTGTTGGTGTAGCCCTGGATCACTTCCCAGAAGACTTTCTCTTCGGCAGGGGTCAGGGGAAGGGGACTGGGCGGCGGCGCAGCGGCAGGAGTCGTTTTGGATTGTTGCATCAGCCGGACGATTTCAGAGTTCATCCGTCGCGATCGTTCTAGCTGTGCTTCGATTTTGGCCAGCAGTTCTCTCGGCTCAAAGGGTTTGATCAGATAGTCATCGGCTCCGATCGAGTGCCCCTGTACCCGGTCTTCAACTTCTCCTTTGCTGGACAAGAAAATGAATGGAATCAGTTGCCCCAAGCGAGTAGCCCGTAGCCGACGGCAAAATTCATAGCCATCCATTTCGGGCATCAGCACGTCGGACACAATTAGATCGGGCGGGTCTTTCTCAAAACTGGACAAGCCCTCAAGCCCAGATGCCGCATCCTGAACGAGATAGCCCCGCTTTTCGAGGTAGCGAATTAAAGCTGTGCGAAGGGTTGTGTCATCGTCAACGACAAGAATCTTTTTCATTCACGTCTCCATGTAGCCCGCAAAGACGTACATCATCTTGGTTTTAGCCTTCTCAAATGGATCTTAAATGGAACTGCGTAAAGCGAAAGCGATCGCCACGATTCGGAACGTTCTCTCATGAAACTGTTCTTGCCACTTCATCGTATTTTAGAATCTTGTGATATTTCTTGATGATCGGAAATTTTGCGTCAAGAGTTGATGAAAAAATACGATGAGACAGTCTATCCCCACTTGAGAAAGTTTGGTAGCCTACAGAGCAGCCTTAACCCATCTATCGTACTCGACAAGCCAGATTTGGATGATGGATGTGCTTTTGATGGAGCCAAGCTGTCAGATTGCCCTCGATAAACCCCCTTCGATTTTATGTACGAAAAAATTACTCCGCCCACCACTGGTTCTGCAATTACGTTTCGAGACGGTGAGCCGATCGTCCCTGATAATCCAATTATTCCTTTTATTCGCGGGGATGGCACGGGGATTGATCTGTGGCCGGCTTCTGAGAAGGTGTTTGATGCGGCGGTACAGGCTGCCTATGGAGACAAGCGCAAGATCACCTGGTTTAAGGTCTATGCCGGGGATGAAGCCTGTGAGCAGTATGGAACGTATCAGTATCTCCCCGAAGACACGCTGGAGGCGATTCGGACTTATGGGGTGGCGATTAAGGGGCCGCTGACGACTCCGATCGGTGGGGGGATTCGCTCCTTGAATGTGGCCCTGCGTCAGATTTTTGATCTGTATGCCTGTGTGCGTCCCTGTAAATACTATGCGGGTACGCCTTCTCCTCACAAGACTCCTGAAAAGCTGGATGTGATTATCTATCGGGAAAACACAGAGGATATTTATCTAGGAATCGAATGGAAACAAGGCAGCGAAGTGGGCGATCGCTTGATCAAGCTGCTCAACGAAGATCTGATTCCTGCGACTCCGGAGCATGGCAAAAAGCAGATCCCGCTTGATTCTGGAATTGGCATCAAGCCCATC
The DNA here is from genome assembly GCF_052939475.1 of Phormidesmis sp. 146-20. Classification (NCBI taxonomy): domain Bacteria; kingdom Bacillati; phylum Cyanobacteriota; class Cyanophyceae; order Leptolyngbyales; family Leptolyngbyaceae; genus Phormidesmis; species Phormidesmis sp. 146-20. The sequence goes on along the minus strand of NZ_JBJPHT010000009.1, from coordinate 191,885 downwards.
AGTAAAAAAGGCTCTCAACGATTAGTCCGGCGGGCGATGCAACATGCGCTCCGATTGCCCAAGGCCAAGCAAATGGTGACGCTGGTACACAAGGGCAACATCATGAAGTATACAGAGGGGGCGTTTCGGGACTGGGGCTACGAGTTGGCAACGACAGAATTTCGAGAAGTGTGTGTGACTGAGCGGGAGTCCTGGATTCTCGGCAATGTGGAGCGTCAGCCTGGGATTTCGCTAGAAGACAACGCTCGTCAGATCGATCCAGGTTTTGATGGGCTGACAGTCGAAAAGAAAGCCGCCATCTGCGACGAGGTGAAAGCCGTGTTAGACGCGATCGGTGAATCTCACGGCAGCGGTCAGTGGAAAGAAAAAGTGATGGTCAACGATCGCATTGCAGACAGCATTTTTCAACAGATTCAGACTCGTCCTGATGAGTATTCAATTTTGGCGACGATGAATCTCAACGGCGATTATCTATCCGATGCGGCAGCGGCGATCGTCGGTGGGCTAGGCATGGGGCCAGGAGCCAATATTGGGGATTCTTGTGCCATTTTTGAAGCAACTCACGGAACAGCTCCCAAACATGCGGGACTCGATCGCGTCAACCCCGGTTCAGTCATTCTCTCTGGCGTGATGATGCTGGAATTTATGGGCTGGCAAGAAGCGGCAGACTTGATCAAGAAGGGACTGGGCGCGGCGATCGAGCATCGAGAAGTCACCTACGACCTGGCCAGAATGATGGAGCCTCCCGTCGAGCCGCCTCTGAAATGCTCCGAATTTGCGGATGCAATTATTCGGCACTTCTAAGGGAGTTTTGACTTAGAGAAGAGACTAGAGACTTTGGACTTTAGACTTTACATAGAGCAGGGTCAAGTCTTGGGTCTCTTGTCTAAGGTCTAAGGATTAGAAAACGTGTTAATTTGTCCGCCACCGATAAACCGACCTGGGATCGGGCGAGGGGCAGACAGAGGAATGTTGTTTGCAGGAATGACCTGGGTCGAAGGTTGAGGCGCAAAAGCGTCGGGTGAGGCTCCTAATCCTGGAGTTGGAAGCAGTTGTCCAGGATTGAACTGGGGCGCACTGGATTGAAGAGGGGGCGCGATCGAAGGAGTCGCAGGTGTCCCACCAGACAAACTATTTTGTGAACCAGAAATCGGCTGAGACCCTTCGACTAAGTTGGTGAAGGAGTTGGTAGCGGAGGCATTGTTGGGAGTCGTTGCATTAACGCCAAAACTGCCCAGACTGGTAGTGCCTTCGATCGGCGCGCCTGACCCAGGGACAGCAGTAAAACTAGAAGGAGTCAAGGGGGGACGATTTTCGGCCGTTGTGGCATTAGGCGGAGTCGTCAAGGGAGATTGCAGGGGACTTTGAGGTAGCGGGCTGGGCATTGAAGAAGGAGTAAGCAGATTATTAGTTGAGAAGATCTGCTGAGTAGCAAAGGGCGTTTGCTCAGAAGGCTGCTGTCCGCCTGAATTATTGGCTGAGTTGGGGAAACCCGATCGCTGTAGCGGGATCGGTGAATTGCCTAAATTGCCAAAGAGTCCGGCGGTGAGTTGAGTTTGATTGGGTTGAGTTTGATTGGGTTGAGCTTGATTGGTCGTAGAACCTGCGATCGGAATGCCTTGCAGATTGGCCAAATTTGTAGGTTGAGGGGCTGACTTAGTTGCCCCAGACTGATCGGGACTCGCAGGATTGGCCAAAATGCCCACATCATTGAGCAACAGCGGCAAAGTGTCAATATCTGCGCCGATCGCGCGATCTTCTGCCGAAAGCGCATTCTCATCGGTCTCAGCGCCTGATTGAATTCCCAAATAACTCAAAAATTCGGGTCGCGTCCAAAACTCCCACGTAAAAAGCATGACCAGCATCAAGACGATCGCAGGTGCCCAAAAGACAGGACGGGTCAGCGGGCGAAGTCGAGCGATTAAATAGCGACGAGCAGGCGAAGATTGGCGGCGCATAACTCAGGGGGCGATAAGAGGAGTGGAAAAGTTGACAGAAGATTTGAGACTGCCCTGATAAACAAAATTGTAGTGGGCAGAGGCGCGATCGACCTCCGTGAGCCAGGTTTCGCCTACAAAATTTCACGAACAGAACCTTACTTAATTTACTCAAACCATTTAAGTGCATCCGTTAAAGCTCGATCCAAAAGTTTGAGAAGTGACAAGGTATACGAGGGCGATCGCCGAAAAATGTCACTCGGCTAAAACTCGTGAGATGCTTGTTGGGTAAGCTTTTTAGCTTCAAAAACACCTTCTAAACGACCTGAATCTCTTTAACTTAAACGAGCACTCCATAAGTCAGGAGATCTCCATGTACATCTGTGGACTTATGGCAAGATTTGGAAATATTTCGTAACATAGACGCATCAACGGGCAACGGTGTCAATTGGTTAATCAACCCATCAACCTACCCGTTTGCTGATCAAAAGGAGCCGAAATGACTCGTCAACAAACGTCCGATCTGATTGCGTTCGTCTCAAGTCTCAAAAATGGGATTTGGCTCCTGGGAGTTTCGTGCTGGCTGTTTGGCATCACCGATCGCACGATCGCATCCTTTTCGGATGGTTACCTCTCTGCTCTCGACATCGTTCAACTTTTTACAGCGTCGTTCTTTTTCGTTAGCTGGCTTTTTCTAAAACCTGCCAAAGTTGATAGAGAAGTCATTCACCAAGAATAATTGATGAAAGGGTAGGGCTGACTTCGGTAATCGTGGCTGGCGGTCAAAACCGTACCTATCGAGACGAGGTCTGCCTTCCCAAACCAGAAGAGTTTCTCAACCTAGCAACTGCCTTCTGCGTCAAAACTAAAAGTCTCTATTCATCCCTCATGCCTCATCCCTATTCTTAAAAGTCCGACGCATCACCCACTGCATCAAATCAGGAAAAAGCCGATTGGACACGAGAGAAGGATTAGCAGAGCCGACAAGCACCTCTGTTCGTTTGTGTTTTACAGCTTCCCAAACGGCTTTGGCGACATCTTCAGGCTTCTCGACTACAGGCACACTGAGAACTTGCTCAACCTGTTGACGGCGATCGCTCTGGTCAGCCGCATCCTTACCCCGAAAGATAGCCCGCTCCAAAAAGTCACTTTTGATAATACTGGGATAGATTCCACAAACCGTAATGCCCTTGGGTGAAAGTTCTGATTGCAGGGATTGGGTCAGACCTGTAACCGCAAACTTAGCCGTACTGTAAGGGACAAGATAAGGAATCGGCACTTTGCCCCCGATCGAACTAATGTTGACAATGGTGCCGCTTTTTTGCTCCAGCAGATGAGGGAGTAGAGCGTAAATAGTATGAATATAGCCCCACAAATTGGTGTCGATCGCTTGATGCCAGTCATCCAGTGAGAAGGCTTCGGCGGGCCCCGAAATGTAGATACCTGCGTTATTGACTAATACGTCGATCGATCCAAATTCTGACAACGCTTGATCGACAAGATTTTTGACCTGTTGAGGATCTTTCACATCAGTCGGAACTGCCAATGTAGCGTGACTTGATGTTTTGAGTTCTTGCGCTAATGCAAAGAGTCGATCGCTATTTCGAGCCGCTAATACTGTGTTGTAACCCTTTTGAGCAAATAGCAGCGCGATCGCTTTACCAATTCCTTGAGAAGCCCCTGTAATCAGAACTGTAGAAGCCATATTTCTGCAATCGAAATGTAAGAGATATTATCCATTAGTTTGCCGAATTAGCTCAAGAAATCGTCTTACTTTTGTTAGATTCTGATGGCTCAAAAGGGTCGTATTCCACACAGAAAAGTTAGAGATAATTGAGTTGCATTCACTTAGAAAGAGAACCTTAACTTAAGTATTTGAAATGTCTGTCTTTGGGGGCGTTGGTGCTTTAGTTCCCCAGGGGGATAGCGCACTCAGGTTCACCCTATAGGATGGAAAGCGTTCAGAAAAGTTTATTAAGGGCCATACAGGAAACCACTCAAACCCACGCTTTTACGTGCAGACGGATTAACCTTATCAGGGCGATCGTACTTCCTTCCTGTAGATGGACGGCCGCGAATCACCAAGCAATGTTAAAATTTGTGAAGATTTGGAATAGTGAATTGCTGCATAAACCGGCCTTTTAGACATTCTGCGCCCTGATTGTGAGTTGGGTAGTTCCTCTGAAAAGCCGCTCACAAATCTCAATCTCTTATCACTCAAAGTCGTCGATCACAAACTCTCGGCAACGGGAGCCAATCAGATTAGTGCGGCCTAAAAGTTTTGATGCAATCTCTCGTGGAGTAACAGTGTGTTTCAATCTCATCAGGCACTCATGCAGCCCCAACCGATCGCCAAAGGCGCAGGTGTTAATTTTGTAAGTCAGCCTTCCCAGCGTGGAGTTTTTGTCGCGGTTTTGGTGATGGGCGTTTGGGCGATCAGTCTCTTGACGCTGTTGGCGATCGACCTTGATGGAGTACCACTCTGGGGAAGAATCGCTTTAGCAGTCTGGCAGACCTTTCTCTACACAGGTTTGTTTATTACTGCTCACGATGCAATGCATGGAGCCGTTGCTCCGCACAATCCCAAACTTAACAATCTAATGGGGTCGATCGCGCTGATCTGCTATGCGCTTTTCTCCTACAAAAAAATGATCCGAACTCACTGGCTACACCATCAAAGTCCGGCGAGTGAAACTGATCCCGACTTTCACAATGGCAAGCACAAAAACTTCTTCGCCTGGTATCTCTACTTCATGTTCCGCTACTGGAGTTGGACGCGCCTGCTGGGACTGATGGTGATTTACAACATAATGAGCTTTTTGCTGCACATTCCAGAAGCTAACCTCAACTGGTTTTGGGTGGCCCCAGCGATCGCCAGTTCCCTACAGCTCTTCTTCTTTGGAACCTACCTGCCGCACCGCGAGCCTGAAAGCGGCTACCAAACTGAAACGCGCGCCCAGAGCACTAACTGGAATAGTTTCGTCTCCTTTATCACCTGCTACCACTTCGGCTATCACGAAGAACATCACGAAAATCCTAACGTGCCCTGGTGGAGACTTCCTGAATTGCACCGCGATCGTCAAGCAGCAGTCTAGTAGACCTCACTATGAGTTTTGTAACCATTTCCCTGGATGGGGGAGAACCTCTTTCCTTTCCTGAAAAGGGATAAAAGAGTGGGTATAGTTCTTCAGTCCAGACTGGTTCTTCAACCGTTGCCCTGGGAATTAAGAGAGGCTGACTGCTAAACTCATTGGTTAGAAATGCCTGGAGCTTGTCGGTTCTAACTTGAACTCTTCTTGAAGGGGGTTGGCTAATCTAGTGCTCTTGTGCTTCCCTTTTAAAGGACGCTGCGATTGAACCAATCTGTTTCTGCGTTTGTAAAATTAGGTTTCAATCGTGCCTAATCTGCTGATGCCCCTCGCTAGAACTGACTCATGAATGACTTCCCGGAGTTCTCTCAGCACGGCTACCAAGTCGAAAAAGAACTAGGTCATAACCGTGCTGGAGGTCGTGTAACTTATCTTGCTACCGAGATTGCAACTGGCAAACAGGTGGTGATTAAGCAGTTTCAGTTTGCGAGAGCGGGTTCTAATTGGGCAGACTTTGATAGCTACGATCGTGAAATTCAAGTTTTGCGCGGGCTGCATCACGATGGCATTCCTCACTATTTGAGTTCGTTTCACAGCGATAGTGGGTTTTGCATGGTGCAAGAATTCAAAAATGCGGACTCTCTGGCTGAAGTGCGAAGTTTTAGCCCCAGTGACGTTGAACAGATTGCGATTTCTGCCCTGGAGATTCTGATTTATTTGCAAAATCGCATTCCCCCCGTTATTCATCGAGATGTTAAGCCAGAAAACATTTTGGTCGATGATCAACTCAATGTTTACCTGGTAGATTTTGGCTTTGCGCGGATTGGCGATGGCGAAGTGGGCATGAGTAGCGTCGTCAAAGGCACTCTCGGCTTTATGCCCCCCGAACAGTTGTTTAACCGTCAGCTAACCGAAGCGTCTGATCTCTATGGGTTGGGCATTACGCTAATCTGTCTATTAACCAAAACCAAGACGACCGAAGTCGGAAATCTAATCGACATCACCTATCGAGTCAGCTTCAAACATCTGGTGCCAAAACTGAGTTTATCCTGGACAAACTGGCTAGAAAAAATGGTCGAACCCAGCGTCAAGGCTCGATTTTCAAATGCCAAAGTGGCCTTAGAAGCGCTGCCTGATCACCCCATGCGGCTGCCAGATGCTCGATTGAGTCAGTCTACGCTAGAGTTTACGGTCAACCGACCCGGAGAAGTCTTAACCCAAACGGTGACTGTCACCAATCTGATCCCTGATACTTTATTGCAGGGCAGATGGCAGGTTGCGTCCCATCCGAGTGATCAGGCTCACCCCTGGATCACCGTTGCGCCTGCTCAGTTTGAAAGTAACCACGCAGACTGTGAGATTTCGATTCATAGCGATCGCTTGATTCCCAACAAACTCTACGATCGCAAGCTGCTTTTACACGCCAATACCGCTACTCAAACCTATACGCTGACTCTGCACATTCGCACTAGTCCGATTCGTCTCAAGCTTAGAAGTGCAACAATGGTGCCGCTGGTGGTTCTCAATGCTTTTGCGATCTCGACTGCCTGGTTAATTTCGTCGATCGCTCTGATTACCGGAACCGTGGCTTTAGCCTCCTCTGGAGTGATTTTGGGCACTGCTGCTGGGGTCGCCGTTGGATGCGAGGTCGCCGCCTGGATGTTGTCTGTCGCGGGGGCATCTTCTGGCGCAAATGCAGGGGTGATTGCGGGCGTAGCCACGGGCGTTTTGACGGTTCTGATTGCGCTGACGCAGACGATCGCCCTACCGGGAGCCGCCCTCTTAGCAGGAGTAGCGATCGGGTTTGTGGGCGGAGGCATTTTGGGGGGAGCGACTGGCGTTGTTGTCGAACACTTTGTCAGCCGCAAAATCAAACCAGAAGCGGCAACGCTCATTTCACTGCTAACGACTGCCTTTGGGGTAAGTTTGGGGTTGGGGCTGACGTTTGGATTTTCGGCTTCGGTTGTTCCGGTTGCGATGGCGGGGTCAGGTCTGCCGCTGGGATTTTTGCTGGTGTACGGATTGATGCAGCGGGTTAAAGTGTTTAACAACAATCGGCGATCGGAGCAACACTTAATTCGCCCTTAATTGCGGTTGAGCTTTTGAGTTTATACTCACGCTTGAAACGCATCTCCTCTGATCTCACGTATCCGCTTTAGCGAAGTCTGAGGGCGCTGCTTGAGAAGACCGTACTTGAGCATGATCAAGATTTTTCCTTGTAAGTAGTGAAGCTCGCCACCTCGGTTTCCAATCAGTAGCAGAGATGCATAGCGCACCAGGCTTTTGGAGAGCGCTGTCAGATCAGTTAATAGATCACTCTTTGCCTTAATCCTCATATAGGCATAAGTCGCTCCTTCCGAAAGCAGCCTTTTGTTAAGGAAGTTTTGGCTTTGTCGGCTTAAAGGAACAGGATGATAGACCACGCAAGCAGGGTTATAAACCAGACTGTAATTACTCTGTTTGAGGCGAAGTGCGAGTTCGCTGTCTTCTCCATAAATTTGAATTTCTCGACTTTTGTTGGGCCCCAAATCTTCGTCAAATCCAGAGAATTTTTCTAAGAGCGATCGACAAATTGAATAATTCACACAGGCGGGTAAGGTGTGTTCGGGATAGAGGCTCAACTCATCTCCTTGATCGTAAGCAGGCAAGAGATGTTCCCATTGAGTGGGAATGCTCCAGTTAGGGTTTTTGTCTTCATAGCAAGGGATGATCTTGCCGCCAAGGATACCGATTTTGAGGTCAGTTTGAGTAAACGTGTCCCGAATATTTTGTAACCATTGAGCATCGACCTGAGCATCATCATCGGTGAAAGCAATAATCTCACCTGACGCATTTTTCCAACCAATGTTTCTAGCTCTAGAAGCGCCTGAGCCTTCGTCTTTTAGATAAGTAATTTTGTTAGCTTGGATGAAATCTACCAGGGCATCGCGAGTCAAACAATTTTGACTTTGATCAACCACAATCACCTCAAAAGGTTGAATGGTATTCTCAAAAACTTTCTCAACTGCTTGAGCGATCGTCTCGTGTCGATTGGCCGTTGGAATCACAACGGAAATGGTTGCAGCGGGGGTGCTGTCTCCTCGATCTGAGCCTTGGTTCAATGGAAGTTCTCCGACTACTATCGCTTGTGGAAGATATAGAAAGATTTCTCCATGACATTGTAGACATAAATACTGGGATTATATGTTACCCGCATCACAGTCTGACAGGATGTTTGAAGCTTCTGGTTATCTAGAGATTAAATTTTGGTAATTGGAGCAAAATGTCTCTGTGTACCTTCTTTAGAGTGCTGGACAATTGAGCATTCAACCTCATCTGACAGAGAGAACAGACCCCATCTTTAGGTAGAGTTTGCTCTTCTCTACAAGATGAATTTCTTTGCGATCGTCTCTCTCCCATCTTTCAGGCAGAAATGGCACAATGCAGGGGAGACGTTACCTGCGATCTCATCAAGTTACCCGCAAGGGGTCGCTTTGAGTTTGCTACAAGAAGTCGCGCCTTTGGTGATAGTGATGATGCAGCCGCTCCTCAAAACCGTTTCTCAGATTCATTACCCAGACAGCGATGGGCGACCGATGGCAGATAATACCAAGCAGTTTCGCTGGATTGTGACGATCAAAGAAAATCTAGAACTGCTGTTTGTTGACGATCCCAATATATTTGTGGCAGGTGATTTGCTGTGGTATCCGATCGAGGGCGACAACACGATTTGCCAGGCTCCTGATGTCATGGTGGTCATGGGCAGACCCAAGGGCGATCGCGGGTCATATAAACAGTGGGAAGAAGACAACCTCCCTCCTCAAGTGACATTTGAGATTTTGTCTCCAGGCAATCGGCTCAAGGAAATGGTGAAGAAGCTCAAGTTTTACGATCGCCACCAGGTTGCCGAGTATTACGTCTATGACCCTGACGATAATGAGCTAATTGGCTGGCAGCGGGGCGAACAACTCGAAATTATCGAAGAAGCGTCAGGCTGGACAAGTCCTTTATTGGGAATTCGGTTTGAGATAACTTCAGAAACTTTGGAGATTTATCGCCCTGATGGAGACAGGTTTTTAGGTTTTACAGAGTTAGCTCAACTGCGCGATCGAGAGCGCCAACGTGCGGAGACAGAGCGCCAACGTGCAGAGACCGCCTTAACGGAGCTAGAAGCAGAACGCCAACGTGCGGAGACTGCTCTAATCGAGCTAGAGGCAGAACGTAGACGCAGTGATGAGTTGGCTGCAAGACTGCGAGAGATGGGGATCGACTTGAACGAGAGGGATGAGGGATGAGGGAGAACTTTGTTCCGCACTGCGAGGAGGGATGGGGATAAAGATTCAGTAGCTCGTCAAAATTAGATTGGTGAAATCCTGATGCGTATGACTCAGATCATCTGTCTTGCTAACGCTTTGAAATATGGCGATCGCTGCATTGCGGGGATTGACCCTACAACAGGTAGCTGGATTCGTCCGATTTCTGATTTGGCGGATGGGCGAATTACCCCCGACATGAGACTGATTGATGGTCAAGAGCCTGAGATTTTGGATGTGTTGGAGATTCCTTTAAAAGAAGAGCCGAGTGAGACAGCGTTAGAAAATCGATCGCTCCTGCCGGGAGTCTGGAAACGAGTCGGGCGAGTTGCCCCAGCGGACGTTTTGCACTATTGCAGTCATGACGCTGAGATCTTACACAACGCTGAGAAGTATGTGACGGTGACGGCGCTCAACGCGCTTCCACTTTCAGAAAGGCGCACCGTTCAACTTGTCTATGCTCAAGAATTCTCGGTTAGCAGTAAGCCCAAGGACCAAGGCGGACGATCGTGGAAAGGATCGCTCGTGACCAAGACAGGAAAGATTTTAACGAATGCGATTATTACTGATCCCGTGTTGATCGATCGTTTGGAGGCAGATGATTTTCTACAAACGCCCTGTCTCGTCACTGTCAGTTTGGGAATGCCGCACCGACCTACAACCGGATGGCAAGGAGATGATCCCTGTTGGAAATTGATTACGGGAGCGATCGAGTTAATTTAACGTGAATTCGATGAAATTCCTCGCTGTAGCCACTCTAGGCCGCCCCCTAAATCCCCCAAGTTTGGGGGACTTTGAGCAAGAAATCCTGTCCGAAAGTCCCCCAGATTTGGGGGGTTGGGGGGCAGAAGCGTTAAATACCGAAGCGAAAAAACTCTATCGAATTCACGTTAAATTAACACTCACCAAATCTTTGAATGCGATCGCGGTCACCCTACACCGCCCCCTGATTTAATTTCGGTTCCCCAGCATTTTGTCTCGCAGATGTTTGATTTTGTCTCGATATTTTGCGGCTTCCTCAAACTCTAGACTCTTGGCTGCTTCTTTCATCTGCGCTTCGAGTTGGACAATCAGATTAGGAATATTTTCGAGGGGAATGTCATCGGCTTGCTCGTAGACTTGATCGAGTTCTTGGGCGTTGAGGCGACGAGACACCTCCAAAAATGACAGAATCGAGTTGGCGGCTCGACGAGTAATGGGCTGAGGCGTAACCCCGTGTTTTTCGTTGTATTCCTGCTGAATTTCGCGCCGTCGTTCGGTTTCGCTGATCGCCTGAATCATACTGTCGGTCATGTTGTCGGCGTAGAGAATCGCCTGACCTTGAATGTGTCGTGCGGCTCGACCGATCGTTTGGATCAGCGATCGCGCCGCTCGCAAAAATCCTTCTTTGTCTGCATCCAAAATGGCGACTAGAGAAACTTCTGGCAAATCTAATCCTTCCCGCAGCAGGTTTACGCCGATCAGTACGTCAAACACGCCGTCTCGTAGATCTTGAAGAATTTCGATGCGTTCGATCGAGTTGATTTCTGAGTGCAAATAACGAACTCGGACACTTCTTTCTTGAAAGTATTCAGTCAAATCTTCTGCCATGCGTTTGGTTAGCGTCGTCACTAACACCCGCTCATTTTTTGGGACGCGATTTTGAATCTCAGCCAGCAGATCATCCACTTGCCCCTGAGTCGGACGCACAAACACTTCGGGATCAAGTACGCCTGTGGGACGGATCACCTGCTCGACAATACGATCGTCAGAAATATTCTGTTCCCAGTCGCCAGGGGTGGCAGACACAAAGATGCACTGATTGACCTTTTCCCAAAACTCTTCATTTTTAAGCGGACGGTTATCCGCAGCGCTGGGCAATCGGAATCCATGATCGATTAATACTTTTTTGCGCGCCTGATCGCCGTTGTACATCGCTCTGATTTGCGGTAGCGTTACGTGCGATTCGTCGATCACGAGCAGCCAGTCTTTTGGAAAGTAATCGATTAAGCATTCCGGTGACTCTCCTGCTTTTCGTCCTGCTAAGTGTCTCGAATAGTTTTCAACGCCGTTGCAAAAACCAACTTCTCGCAGAACTTCTAAGTCATATCGAGTGCGTTGCTCTAATCGTTGCGCTTCGAGTAATTTTCCATCTTTTTCGAGTTCTTCTAAGCGTTCTTTGAGTTCTGCTTCGATCGCATCACAGGCCGCCTCCAATCGATCTTCGGGGGTGACAAAGTGACGAGCGGGGTAAATGTTTACGCCCTCCATACTTTGCAGCGTTGCCCCTGTGACGGGATCAATGTAGCGAATTGCATCAATCTCATCGCCAAAGAATTCAACTCGAATGATCCGATCTTCGTAAGCGGGGCCAATTTCTAACACGTCGCCCTTGACGCGAAATTTGCCGCGACCCAAATCGAGATCGTTGCGCGTATATTGAACCGAGGCCAAATCTCGCAAAATCTGACGCTGATTCATCTCTTCGCCCACCCTGAGCGGAATCGACGCATTCAAATACTCCGACGGAATCCCCAGCCCATAAATGCAGCTAATCGAGGCGACGACAATCACATCTTTGCGCTCAAATAGCGATCGCGTGGCCGAATGTCGCAGCATATCAATTTCATCGTTAATCGAAGCTGTTTTTTCGATAAACGTGTCGCTGACGGCGATGTACGCTTCGGGCTGATAGTAGTCGTAATAGCTGACAAAGTATTCGACCGCGTTATCCGGAAAAAACTGCCGCAACTCATTACAAAGCTGTGCCGCCAGGGTTTTGTTGTGCGCTAAGACGAGCGTCGGTTTGCCCACATTTTGAACAACACGGGCGATCGTATGAGTTTTTCCGGTTCCCGTTGCGCCTTTTAGAGTTTGGTAGCGGTGACGTTCATTCAGATTTTGGGTGAGGTGAGCGATCGCTTGAGGCTGGTCGCCTGCTGGCTCAAAAGGGGCTTGAATGTGAAAGTCTGGCATGTTGTTAAAAAGTCTGAATTTGCGGTGTTTGGCTCAAACTTGACAACCGATCGTTGGCATCAGCGTCGTCTTTAAGGTTCTGAGTTGCGTCCTGGGTTCAGATTCACCTTTGTCATAGTCAGACGAACTGAGTTTTCTCTCTCTATTGTAGGTCGATCGTTTCAGCCTTGTTTTGGCAGAATTTCTAAATGCACGCTAAGAATTCTCAAGCGGTTGCAGCAAATCTGACCAGCAATTTTAGTAAATCTGGACTATAAAGAAAAAGCAATTGTTCCTTATTTTGCTTCGGGCGCTGATGAAAAATTCTCCTAAGTCTAACGCCACTTCTCAACCAAGTGATCGGGCCGAAACTGACTGGAACTATGAAGCAACCGTTGCCGAAGTCGAGTCAATTCTCACGCAAATCGAGTCTGGTGAATTGGATCTCGCGGATGTCTTCGATCGCTTCTCAACGGCGGTTGAATCACTGCGTCAATGTGAATCCTTTTTAGCCCAACGCCAAAAACAAGTTGATTTGTTGATCGAGACGCTGACCGACGAGCAAGAATTTTGACGTAATGAAGACGTAATGAATGGGAAGCTGAATCCTTTAAGCAATGCTGCCTCGTTTGCGCGTTTCTTTGTAGGAGGTGCCCACATTTCGCAGTCCAGCACGGATCATTTGTTGTTCTAAAAGTGCAAAAAAGCGAGAACGATCGCCCCCTCTGACCACGGCCTGATTGTGCGCTTCGGCCAATGCGACGGGGTAGCCATATCCCTTTTGCACCTGCGCCAACGTCAAACTCAAAGCCGAATTGAGCAACGTCTGATCTTGTGCAACCCAGGCAGGGACTTCGACACGGGCAATCTCGCTGCCGACATGCACATAGCAAAAATGAATTGCATGTTCTCCATACAGATCCAAAATGCGAGCGGAGCTTTGCCACAGAGGGCTGCGTTGTCCAGGTTCGAGCAGTCTACCCCAGAGTGCAGTGTCTTTGAGCGGATCAAGCACCTGACAAGGCGGACGAGCCGTTTTATCAGCACAGTGAGTTGGGCAATCGGGCGCAAGATAAGGACAACTCTGTAACCTGAGAAAGTTTAACGCTTCACCACTTCGAGACGCACTGATGTAGCCGACGATCGGGACTCCGGCCTCTCGCATCTGATCCCAGGCTTGCAAAATTGGCGTGAGAATCAAATTTCTAGCCTCTGTGGGCATCGGTTCAAGAAACCAGTAAATCAGTGAGCCATCCACCATTGCTAACGTCGGAGGCTTTGGAGTGAGGGGTGAGGGGTGAGGAGTGAGGGATGAGGAGTGAGGAGTGAGGAGTGAGGGATGAGGAGTGAGGGATGAGGAGTGAGGAGTGAGGGGTGAGGTTCTGGTTTTGGGATTGGCCGATGTTTGGGTCGCAACCTGCGGGTAACTCGAAGCGACCCCTTGCGGGTAACTCGAAGAGATCGCCGTTACTAATTCTGCTAAGACAGTTGCTTCAGAAGCGGTGCGTCGATAGCCCATCCATTCTTCGGTGCGAATGCCCCACTGCCGCGAAACATAGAGATCTTCTGGTTGATAAAAAACTTCGGGAAGGCTGTCTAGTAGGGGCAGTTTGCTTTGTCCATAGTGCAAAACGATGCGCCCAACGTTGATCAGATAGCAGTAGGCGATTTCGTGATGGCTGGGGGCGATTTGAGATCCATCGGTGGCGATGACCGTGTGAGCGATCGGAGCCACATCCACTTCAACTCGCGTGTCTAACGGTTCCACAGGTTCGGCGGCGGTGAAGATGAGGCGATCACGCCAGGTTTGTTGATGTTCGACGAGTTCGGTTTGACGCAGGCGGGCCTGTTCGATCAAAGCTTGGGCGCGTTCTAGTCGCTGACGAGTGGCCACAGCCTCTAACGTGAGGTGTTGGCTGATGCCCTGCATTTGTTGTGCGAGTTTGGTCAGGTCAAGCATGGTACTTGGGCAGCGGAGGGAGGAGGGAGGAGAGAGGAGGGAAGAGGGAAGAGGGAAGAGGGAGGAGGGAAGAGGGAAGAGGGAGGAGGGAGGAGGGAGGAAAGAATGGTTCCCATCGGTTTCAAAGGTTGTTGATATCTCTCACTTTGTTTTGATGGACTGATGGGTTAATTCTATGACGCTTTTTGCAGTCAGTACACTTGATCGCCTGGTCTAATGCCAGGTTGAGAAGGCTTGAGTAAATTGCTGAAGTGACAAAAGATGAATGCGATCGCTCGCTCCAATAGACTGACGATCGCGATCGGTGTTGTAGCCCCAATCTGCTAAAAATAGTGTCACGTTTTCCAAGTTAGCCTGTTGCTCGATGCCTTGCAGGGTCTTCAATCGATCTTCGATAAACCAGATTGGGACGGGGCCATTTTTTTCGATCAGTTCTCGTAAAATTTGGGATTTTGGACGTTTGACTTCTTTGCCGTAAACCTGATCGTCTGTTAGTTGAATGCCTTGCTGACGGAGCAACTGTTGGATAAATCGCCCTTCTTTGGTGCTGATGATCACGGTTTGAATTGAACTCTCTAGCACGTCTGCCAACCGTTGCAAAACACCTGGATAAAAGCGATGTTCGGATAGCCAGCCTTCGAGATCTGAGGCAATCTGGCGATCGCGAATCTCGTCTACCAGTGCGCTGATCTGCATCGCTTCTACATGGTCTCTAGTGGTGATTTGTAGGGCGATCGCTGCCCAGTTTTGCAAAATTTCGCTTTCTTCGATGCCCAACACCAACGCTCTGATCAACACAGGCATTTCCCATCCGGTTTCGACAACAGGACGCAGGCGATAAAACAGAGGCGCTAAATCTTCTCTTGGTGTGGCATCTTGCCAAATTTGAGCATAAGCCTTCCAGGCCGTCTGAAAGTATTCTCTCAGTCCGTCACAAATTACGCCGTCAAAGTCCAAAGCGAGAATGGTCGGATTCGCTGTCATCTTTTGTTTGCAAACTGCTGCAATCTCAGACTACATGCAGAACTCAAGCTTGACCGACAAATTGATTAAGATAGCGTTCTCTAGAAGTCGATCGCTCTTTGAATCCTGGAAGTTAAGATTTCTAAAACTGGGGCGCTAGGATTCGAACCTAGGGATGTCGGGACCAAAACCCGATGCCTTACCACTTGGCGACGCCCCAATACGTGACCACAAACTAATATAACAGTATTCTGGCGAAATGTGTCAAGGGAAATTTGAGAAGACAGAAAGAAGGGCGAGTGTAGCGATCAGTACGCCAAAATCAGTCTAATTTGCTTACGATCAGGGGCTAAGGATCGAGAATTAAATCACCCTTAATTCTAGCTGGCGGTTCAAACCGCGCCTACAAGAGCGAAGTCTGTCTTCGTAGGCTAGAAAAGCGTCAACACGGCGACAATAATGGAGAGAAGCTGGATGGAGGATGACGAGTGTGAATGCAGCCGAACAAGCGATCGACCTTGAGACTGCCAGCAAAATTGCCACCGTAGTCAACTTGTTTAAATTAGAGTTTCCGGATGCACGGGTCGATTTGAAGCCTTGGGCGAATGATCCAGACACGCGGGAGTTAGTCGATCCAGACTCGATCGATTTGGGGTTTCACTTTCCGGGGCGGAGTCGGCTGTTTCAAAGTCGCAGCATTTTGGTGCAGATTCGGTTTTATTCTGATTTAGAAATGAAGGCTAGACGAGCGATCGGAGTCGAAGTGGCTGGGTTTGATCATCAGGGCAAGCAATGGCGATTTTCTACGGTGCAGGATTGGAGTTTTGAAGGGATGAGTAGTCCGACTCCAGAGATTCGAGAACGTTTGAAGGGATTTTGCTGCAAGATTTTAGAAGTTTTTAATGAGAAAGATTGAGGACGGGAGAGAGACAAGAGACTGAAGTTTAAGAGTCCAAAGTCTAATGTCTAAAGTCCAAAGTCGTTTCATCAATTTCTTCGCTTGACTCCTCAAAATCGGGTTGCCATCGACAGTGGTTGAAGTTGACTTTACCGGATTGATTGAATTGCACGCCTTCAGATTCGAGGAGCGATCGCTGGAGATAATCTCCCCCATTGCGAAACGGAGACTCAGAAATTTCGCCCTTTGCGTTGATGACTCGGTGCCAGGGAATGTCGGATTGCGTATCCACTCGAAATAGCGCGTAGCCGACGAGTCTAGCCCTTCCAGCGAGGTTGGCTAGTTGCGCGACTTGTCCGTAGGTGGCGACCTGTCCGTAGGGGATTTGGCGGACGATGGTGTAGATGCGATCGTAGCTAGACACCTTTTCTACAAGAGACTCTTTGCTAACGATAGATCAAACTGCTGATAACCTTCTGCTTTGCCTGTTAAAACTTCAAACGGCTTGTCGGGGTCTCCCAGGTGATTTAACACTAAAGTTGCACCCGAAAAGTCTTGGTGGTGTGTGTAATCGTTTAGCGTGACTACGGTTTTTAAGCCTGCTTGTAGGGCTGCCTGTAATCCTTGATAAGAATCCTCGATCGCCAAACAAGTTTCAGGCTGCAAATTCATCACTTCTAAGACATGAAGATACACGGCAGGATCAGGCTTTTTGTGAGGAACGACATCTCCAGCAGCGATCGTCTCAAACCAGGCGGGACTTTCTGATCCGAGCGTTGTTTCTAGCAGAGCCAAAACGTTATCTAAACTGCTTGTGGTTGCGATCGCTAGTCTGACTTCCTGTTCACGCGCTTCTTGTATTAGCCGTTTTACTCCCGGACGTAAGGGCATGACCCCCTCTCTCACGAGACTTTTGTAGTGGCGACTTTTTGCGTCGTGCAGCGTTTCGATAAAGTCTTCCAGTCCATTGGGTGGCTCAAACGACGGCTCATAGGTCTGAATGTAATACAGAATTCTCTCTTTGCCTCCTGCAACTTCTAGCAAATCGCCATAGAGGTCGATCGACCAATCCCAGTTCAGTCCTGCTTCTTGAAAGGCTCGGTTGAAGGCGACTCGGTGGCCGTCTCGTTCGGTGTCAGCCAGGGTGCCATCAATGTCGAAAATGAGGGTGAGGGGCATGGGGGAATGAGGGATGAGGGATGAGGGATGAACGTTCTGGTTTTGTTAGATTGCTGATCTAGTTTGGTATCAGTTTTTGCAACTTGTTGCTATTTTTTGATTACGACAAGCATCTTCTTGAAAGTAGAGAATCTGGATGTTGAGAAACATCATACTGGAGTACATTTCAAACGGCTGCGAAATCCTTCTGTAGAGGATGCACTCTATATGATTACTTTGACTCTCAGAGTAATAAAATATGTTTCCAACCTGCGGAATACTTATTCTTGATCGCGATTCTTTAATGAATATCCTTCCCATTCAAAAGACGTAGGCGTGATGAATTTAACTGGTTACAAGTCTGATTTTATTCGTGGTATTGTGGCGGTTTTAACAGTTTCGACTTGTTTGATTACGGGAATGGCGATCGCTCCTTCTCGTGCCTTGAATCCTTCAGTTGAGCAGAGTTACCGGGGTCAGGGCCGCTTTCAGTTTCGGGAACAATCGATTCCAATTCAGGATATTCTCTACCGCTACACCAATGGCAATTCTAGAACGGTGCAGATTAACTTAAGCAACGGTCGAGTTATGCAGCTTGAAGGCGTGTTGAGTCGATCGAATAGGCGGACGATTTTGACCATTCAAAGTGGCGGATTTACGGCCAATCGGGACGCAGATATGAGCGGTGAACTAACGCTAAACGTTATCAATGGTAAGCTGCGCGGCCTCAAGGGAAATCTCAGATTTGATAGTCAGCCCATTTCTATCGACTTTACCAGTTTGTGAAATTCAATTAGCAACGGGTTCTGCTTGTCGTCTTTTTGAGTTGGCTTGATGTTTTTCGGCTTGACGCGCTTGACGCTGGCGATCGGCTTCTGTTTCTGGAATGAGTTTTTCCAGGGTGCGGGCGATGATGGGCAAAAAGCCAATGACTGCAACCACGCCGACGATATTAAACATCATTTGAGCGTTGGCAATTTGTCGTCCAACATCGCTACCCGAAACCGCCTGTGCCAATTGAGCAAGCTGGGGCGCTAATAAGATTCCTACAAGGGCGCTGGCTAGATTAAACAGTAAGTGAAAGACTCCCGTCCGTAGTGCGGGGCTGCCTCGTCCGATCGTCGCCAACAGCGTATCTGCACAGGTTCCTACTTCTGCACCTAGCATGATTGCAATGCCAGCCGGAAGACCAATCAGCCCTGAGCCTGCCAATGTGACCACGATCGCAACCGTTGCAGAAGACGACTGAACGATGATCGTAAAGATGGCTCCCACCAACGCGCCCAAAAAGGGATTGCGGCCCAGGCGCTCCATCCAGTTGAGAAAGGGTTCATGGTCTCGGAAGGGTTCCATTGCGGTATCGATCGCTTCCAGTCCATAAAACATTAAGCCAAATCCCAATAGCACAATGCCAAGAGATTTTTGATGAGAGGTTTTGCCCAAAAAGAAAACCAGCATTCCAGAAAACATCAAAATGGGAATATATAGCCCAATGTTGAGAGAAATAATCTGTGCGCCAACGGCTGTCCCGATATTTGATCCTAAGACAACACCCAGCGATTGAACAAAGGTGAGAATATTAGCACTCACCATCGCGATCACTAGAATGATGGTAACAGATGAAGACTCCAAAAAAGTGGTGGCGACAATGCCTGTAGCTACGCCTGCAAATCGGTTGGTTGTAAACTTACTAAGCAGATTTTTCATCCGTTCTTCGCCGACATCTTCTAACCCTTCGGCAAGTCGAGTTACGCCATAGATAAATAGGACTAACCCTGCGATCGCTCCCATTGTCATCTTAAAGAAATCAATTCCTTTAGTTTCTTTTTGGTCGAGCGGAAGGTCAGGCTTGTTAGATCCGCTGGATTCCCCTTTTTGTTCGTCTTTTTGCTGGCTTTCGGGAGCGGATTGGGCAGCGGCGATCGACGTGAGGCTTGGAGATGAAGTCTGAGAATTTAAGGATGGCGGCGCGATCAGTAGCGTTAGAGTTAGTAGCGCGATAGCTAAATAATTGAGTACTTTCCTATTCAATCGCTTGAGAAAAAACATGATGATTCCTCACAATTTCTTGTGTTAAAGCTTCTATTGCAGTTGTGAAAAGGGTGCGATCGATTTACAGTCCGTCAGAATATGAACAAGATACCAAGTCTTACAACTTCAGCCCTACAACTTGTTTGGAAGTGCTGATTATGAGTTAAATAAATGTCAATTGAACTAATAAAAGCACAACAGTTCAATAGGATTAGAGTATTAGATCAAATTGATTTTAAGTCTCTTCTAAAAGAAGTAGTTTTCTATTTAATTTGGTTTAGAAGCCAAAGCTTATTTTCTATTTAATCTTCTATTTAATCTAAGTTAATGACTTCTAAACTTGAGCTTAATCATTGTAATTTGATCCCCAACAAAGTGCTCAAAGTGATGTCAGTTTGGATGATTTCTTATACCAAATTGATCTTTGAACGCTACAGATCTTGCAGCCCCCTAAATCCCCCACGAGTGGGGGACTTTGAATGTAGGAGTTCCCTAGAGGTCAAGACTTTTCTAGGTTTCAAAGTCCCCCAGAATGGGGGATTTAGGGGGCGAAGGATCTGTAGCATTAACAGATTGATTTGGTATTAGAGAGTTGATTTTTTCGCTTTGGCGTTGCGTGTTTCTGCCTCCCAAGCTGCCAATTTTAGGGAACTTTAAGAGAAGATTTTTGGCTCAAAGTCCCCATCGAATTCACGGCTTCAGGGGTTTGTAATTTGCGAAGGCGGATTTTGTTCTCGTCGCTGCGATTTGAACCGCCAGGCAATAAGTGACCAGTTTTTAGGGGGTCGATCTCTTCGAGTTGCCCGCAAGGGGTCGCGATGCGGCTTGCCCCAATTCTTCTCGAAGCATTTGTTTGTAGATGCTGGGCAGTTCGGCTGTATTGGCATTGTCTTCGATTCCATAGCCGAGACTTGTCCAGGTGCCAGAGAGCCGCTGTAAAACGGTGTTGATTCTCCCTTTTTTGAGCAACTGACGCAAATCTACACCCCACGCCTGCGAGTCACTTAGCCATTGATAAACGACTTGATCTTGATATTCAGGCTCAAAACTATAACTTTGCCAAAAAAACATTCTCGGCGGGGCAGGGTGATAGCGTTGGGCTTGCTCAATCCAGGTGGTGGTGATGAATTGATAGCGTCCCGCCGCCGTCGAGCAGTTTCCTATGTTGGGGCCCGCGACGATCGTCACACAGCGATCGGGATGATGGCTCAAATTGCTGATATGGTCTCCGCCATAAATCACCGTGTAGGGGCTACGCACATTCGACTCACTCGCCGAAATCGTTCGCATCAAAGCCCGAATATAAGGATCGCCGCCGCGCATCACCAAAGGAGCCTTGGCACCAGTGGCCGAATCTGCAAACCACGAAGAAGGACGCTTTCCCGCCATGTGCATCACTAAAAAGATCACGCCCAGCAAGATCACACTGCGAGCGAGCAGGTTTCCAACAAATTGTTCTAAGCCATCTGGTTTGGACTCAGGATTTGCCATAGGTTGCGATGAGGTATCTAAAACGGTGCTAGAGCCAATTACTCCGAAGCATTCTAACCTTAAACTCATCAGTCACCACTTCTCTAACGGTCGGTTCACCAAGTTGACACTTTTAGTCCAATGTTCAGTTCGATAGCGTTCTTTGCTTCGCTGTTTGGTGCTTCTGCCCCCAACCCTCCAACTTTGGGAGACTTTTAGCCAGAGGTTCTCATCCAAAGTTCAGCAAATTCATTGAGTTCACGCTGTTTAGAACACGATCGTTCCGTTCTCAGATAGAAGTGTTGAACTCTAGAAGTGGATCGTTCCGTTCTGAGATAGAAGTGTTGGACTTTAGAAGTGAATCGTTTCGATCTCAAATAGAAACGTTGGACTCTAGAAGTGGATCGTTCCGTTTTGAAATAGAAGTGTTGGACTCTAGAAGTGGATCGTTTTGATCTCAAATAGAAACGTTGGACTCTAGAAGTGGATCGTTCCGTTCTGAGATAGAAGTGTTGGACTCTAGAAGTGGATCGTTTTGATCTCAAATAGAAACGTTGGATGGCTGGAGGTCGATCGTTCTGTTCTGAAATAGAAACGTTGGGTTGTGGAAGCGGATCGTTCCGTTCTGAGATAGAAAGGTTGGGTTGTGGAGAGCGATCGTTCTAATTTTTTCATCCCTCCTCCCTCCTCCCTCCTCCCTCCTCCCTTCCCTAGCCCGTCATTCGACTCAGCAAGGGAGCCGCACCGAGAAGCGCTTGAGTATAAGGGTGTTGTGGATGTTTGAAGAGCGTCTGTGTGTCACCGAGTTCGACGATTTTTCCGGCATTCATCACGGCGATACGATCGCAAAAAAACCGCGCCACCCAAAGATCATGCGTAATAAACAGATAAGTTAGATCGAATTCGGTTTTCAACGTTTGCATCAGTTGCAGCACTTGAGTTTGCACCGTCGCGTCTAACATGCTAACTGGCTCATCGCAGATCAAAAGTTTGGGACGAGTAATCAAGGCACGCGCGATCGCGACTCGCTGTTGTTGTCCGCCCGAAAGCTGATTGGGATAGCGATCGTAAAACTCTGCTGGCGACAAGCCCACTCGCTCTAACATCGATTCGACTTCTTGTTTGGCCTTTTCTGGCGTAGCTAATTGGTGAATCAATAACGGATCGGCCACGCTTTGCCCAACAGTCATTCGAGGATTGAGACAGGCGTGCGGATCTTGAAACACCATCTGAATCTGACGGCGCTGTTGTTGAAGCTGGGCGCGATCGAGCTTTGTCAAGTCCTGCCCCAAAAATTCCACGCCCCCAGAGGTTGGATGCAACAGTTGCAAAATCGTTCGTGACAGCGTACTTTTTCCGCAGCCCGATTCTCCGACCAAGCCCAAAGTCTCCCCGGCGTAGAGTTCCAGTGTGATGTCATCGACGGCTCGGATCGTTCGATCAGTCTGAGAAAACAAGCGATCGAGCAAATTCTGTTCCAGCGCGTAGTGCTGTTTGAGATTTTGTAATTTCAGAATAGGTAAGGTGTGAGGCGTGAGGCGTGAGGACTCGGATTTGGCTTGTTGTTGAAGGTGGAGGGCGGCGTTGAGCAGCGATCGCGTGTAGTCGTGCTGAGGTGCTTGAAAGACGGATTGTGTCGTGCCCGTTTCGACAACTTTGCCATCGTACATGACCGCGATGCGATCGCAATATTCGGCAACCAGGGCCAGATCGTGGGAAATCAGCAGCAGTGCCATATTCCGCTCACTGCACAGTCGAGTCAGTTCTTGGAGAATTTGAGCCGAAATGGTGACATCCAGACTGGTCGTAGGCTCATCCGCCACGATGAGTTTGGGATTTAATAACAGAGCGAGGGCGATCGCGACTCTTTGCCGCATTCCTCCACTAAACTCATGGGGAAACTGTGACCAGCGGCTTTCGGGAATGTTGACGGCGCTAAGGGTGGCGATCGCGCGTTCCTTAGCCTGTTTTGTCGAAAGGGTTGGCTCGTGGGCTTTGAGGGTTTCTAGACAGTGATCGCCGATCGACATCAACGGATCAAGGCGCATCATCGGATCTTGAAAAATCAGAGCAACGGCTTCTCCTCGAAAGCGACGCAACTGAGCAGGCGACAGGTCTAAAACCGAATCTCCTTGAAAGCTGACTCGTCCCTCAACTCTGGCATCCAAAGAGAGCAACCGCATCGCGGCCCGTCCCAATGTGGATTTACCGCAGCCTGATTCTCCGACCAGTCCCAGACGATCGCCCGGCTGCAAGACAAAGGACACATCATCCACGACATTCTTTTGCCCTTCGCGGTAGGCCACACGCAGATTTTCAACGCAGAATAAGGGTTCGCTCATCGTCAGCAATCCGTTTTCCGCTACTTTACCAGACCTGATTGTGATTCCGATCGTCCCTTAATCTTCGACCTGATTGACTCGACGCAGACTCAAGACATCGGTCATCTTCTTGATCTGAGCAAAGGTATGTTCGAGTTGAGCATGATCACAGATGTCGATTCCCAAGTCGATCACAGCCGTCTGATCGGGAAACGTCCTCACTTGAGCATTGCGAACGTTGATATTGTTGTCGGTTAGACGCGAGAGAATATCCTTGAGAACGCCAACGCGATCGATGACTTCAATCTGAATGCAAACGGGATAAACCTGCGGTCGGCCGCCATTGTGAGTTGTCTGATTCCAACTGACGGGCACCAGACGATCGCCATCGACCTGATCCACATTCGGGCAGCCCTGACGATGAATGGAAATGCCCCGATTACTGCGAGTGACTGCGCCAATGATCGCTTCTCCCGGCACCGGATTGCAGCAGCCCGCGACGTGATACAACAAACCCTCCACACCTGCGATCGGTGACTTGCTAGAGGGGGCAGGCGGCAGCGATCGTAAAGTGGAGGGCAGCGGCAGCAAAATCTTAGAATCGAGACTATCAGAAAGTTTGGCTAAAGGCTGTTGAGCTTTGACGGCTTCTCGAATGCGATTGATAACCAGATTGACGGTGATTTCGCCATAGCCGACGGCAGCCAACAAATCTTCGACGCTGTGGTAGTTACATCGCTCGGCAGCAGTGAGCATCGGGGCAGACTTGAGCAGCGCTTCAAAGCCATTTTTGCCCAATTCTTTTTCTAACAACTCTCGCCCACGGGCCACATTTTCGTCGTGATGCGATCGCTTATACCATTGACGAATGCGATTTCTGGCTCCCGTGGTGACGGTGAAGTTGAGCCAATCGAGGCTGGGGTGAGAATTCTTTTGGGTAATAATTTCTACGATGTCACCGTTTCTCAACGTGGTATCTAGCTGCACCATGCGACCATTGACTTTGGCTCCTGCACAGTGGTTGCCAACTTCGGTGTGAATGCGATAGGCGAAATCTACGGGGGTCGATCGCGGACTCAGAGAGACGACTTCTCCGCGTGGCGTAAAGACAAATACATCACCATCAAACAGATTGTCTTTAATGCTTTCGAGGTATTCTTGCGCGTCTTTGAGGTCGTTTTGCCAGTCGAGAAGTTGTCGTAGCCAGGTAAATTTTTCGTCGGTGGTGGTCAGGGCACTGTTAGATCCGCCTTCCTTGTATTTCCAGTGGGCGGCAATCCCATACTCGGCAACGTGGTGCATTTCCAGAGTACGAATCTGAATTTCTAGCGGTCGTCCCTGGTCGCCGATGACAACAGTGTGAAGCGATTGATAGCGGTTGGGTTTGGGCAGTCCGATGTAGTCTTTAAAGCGTCCAGGAATGGGACGAAAGCTGTCATGAACGACGGCCAGAGCGCGGTAGCATTCATCATTGGTTTCGACAATCACCCGAATTGCCGCCACGTCATAAATTTCTTCATAGCCTTTTTGCTGGCGCTGCATCTTTTGATAAATGCCATACAGATGCTTGGGACGACCGCTAATTTCGACACAGTGAACGCCGAGTTGATCTAACCGCTCTTTGAATTTGTTGGCCACATCGCTGAGGCGGGTTTCTCGATCGATGCGCTTCTCCGCCACCAATTGCTGAACTTCGCGATAAGCGTCATTTTCGAGATATTTGAACGCCAGATCTTCGAGTTCCCATTTGAGATTGCCGATGCCTAGACGATTGGCGAGGGGCGCAAAGATTTCTCGCGTTTCCAAAGCAATCCGGCGGCGTTTTTCATCGGGTAGATGTTCGAGTGTCCGCATATTGTGCAGGCGATCGGCTAGTTTGACGACGATCACGCGAATATCCTGCGCCATTGCCAGAAACATGCGGCGAAAGTTTTCGGCTTGACGTTCTGTTTTGCTGGAGAAATTGAACTTAGAAAGCTTGGTTACTCCGTCCACTAGCAGCCGCACCTCTGCCCCAAATCGCTGCTCGATCTCTTCGGGCGTGACCTCCGTATCTTCGACCACATCATGCAAAAAGCCAGCCGCAATCATGACGCTACTGCCGCCCAAATCGCGCAACAACCCCGCAACCGCTACGGGATGGGCAATGTAAGGCTCGCCAGAGGCTCGATACTGCCCTTCGTGAAGCTGATAGGCAAAGTCAAAGGCTCGACAAATCAGATCGTTGTCTTTAGGAATCTCGCCCGCAGAGAGTGGGGGTTGCTGAATGAAACACTCGCGCAACCAATCTGGAGGCGTGAAGTCAGTGATAGGAATGATAGAAGCCGCTACGTTCATGCTGTCAGGCTCGGAGAGTTGGGATCGGAGACTTAACTAAATAACGAATGATTCTACTGCAAGAATGTATACGAATATACATTTAGTCGCTTTGAAAGTGAAGAGTTCTAGCAGAGCTAAAAGCGTGCCAGGTTCATTCACGAAACTAACTGAGCAAATGAGAGACTGCAAAACAGCGATTCTTGGTCAGACGCTAGAAGATTTGCCGAGTTATATCAATTAAAGGGTGAATTTTTTGACTGTCTTAGGGTCAGACTGGTTTTATGCTCATTCTATCAATTGGAATAAGTTTCCTTACAGGAATCTTGGGCTTTAAAGGGATTTTTGGCAAGCAATAAATTATGTCATCTGCTGAAATACGATCGATGAATCCAGACAGAACCCCTAAAAAGCGACCCAAACCCCACGCTAAACTGAGCAAAGTGTCAAACCTTGAGAGCATGTTGCCAGCGTCACACCGCGATCGCTACCAAGAATTTTCCCACGCTTTGCAGGCGCTTGAGGCGTTGGTCAATCAGCCTGAGTGCGACGGTGCGATTTTAAAGTCAGAAGTTCTAGACATTCAAAAATTCTTTCAAACCCAGATCAGCAGTTTGGATCTAGAAGCTTTGGACGTAGACGTTAGTCAGCGATCGTATGCCGTTCAGGTTGAGATGGACAAGCAGCTTAGACTCTTGAATATGGATGTGATGTTTTTGCAAACGGCGCGGCGATCGACCACTCAGGATCAACGAGTGCAGCAGATCAAAGAACGACTCAAAACATTGATCAGCTATTGTCAAGGATTGCTCACAATGCGTCGAGCCGAAGAGTAACTTTGAGGTCTGTTTTGGAATTTCAAAAAAATTACATTGAGAAGTTCTAAATTATGAAAGTTCGAGTTGAGAAGCCAGAAGATATAGAAGCGGTTCGCAGAGTCAATATTGCAGCGTTTGGGCGAGAGGGTGAGGCAAATTTAGTCGATCGCTTGCGAGGCGCTACTTCTACGTTATCGCTGGTTGCGGTGGCGGCTGATCAAATTGTGGGACATGTATTCTTTAGTCCAGTTGCGATCGCAGGAGAATATACCAATGATTCAACTAATGATTTAACGAATGGTTTACTCATTCTTGGATTAGCACCCGTCGCAGTGCTCCCCAACTATCAGCGACAAGGAATTGGCTTATTACTGATTCGGCAGGGTTTACAAATGTGCAGTCAATCTG
This sequence comes from Phormidesmis sp. 146-20, assembly GCF_052939475.1. Lineage (NCBI taxonomy): Bacteria > Bacillati > Cyanobacteriota > Cyanophyceae > Leptolyngbyales > Leptolyngbyaceae > Phormidesmis > Phormidesmis sp. 146-20. Next base: position 165,290 of record NZ_JBJPHT010000009.1, on the reverse strand, counting down.
GTTGCCAAGCCGTTGTTGTCCTGGGTTCTCCAAAATACTATTCACGATTTGGCTTTAGACAAGCCAGCGAGAAGGGACTGAAGTGTGAGTATGCAGTTCCAGATGAGGCATTTATGGTATTGGAATTAAAAGCGGGTGCCTTAGAGGGCTGTGTTGGAACCGTGAGATATCGATCGGAGTTCGCCGCACTTGAGTAGCGCACTGCCTTATAGCTGGTTGCTTGACAAGACTTTTTGCCTGGCGGTTCAAACCGCAGCTAAAAGAACAAAATCCGCCTGCGCGGATTAACAAACCCCTGGATGAGTTTAGTCTGCAAAGGCATACTTTGTTCTTTTAGGCGCAAATTCTATTTGCCAGTCTCAATGTAGACAAAAGGTTGTTGTAGAACGATCGTAGAAATTTAACGATTTAATACAAAAATAGGGCGCATCTAATTTGTAGAACACACCCCAGAACTTACATCAGATCAACCTCTCAGCTTGGCGGCGGCAAAACAACTCGTTTAGCTAACCCGACACTTTTCAAGCCTTGAATCGCCCACCAGGTTACATCCACTTCCCACCATTTCCAGCCCGCTTTGGCCACATTGGGGTAAGCATGATGATTGTTGTGCCAGCCTTCGCCATAGGTGAGAATTGCTGCCCACCACAGATTACGAGAATTGTCGTCAGAGTCAAACGATCGATACCCTCGCATGTGAGAAGCCGAATTGATCAACCAGGTGCTATGCCACAACAAAACGGCTCTCAAAAACACCCCATAAATCACAAACGACCATCCGCCCACCAGATACAGCCCGACCGCTACGGGAATTTGAAGTAATAGAAACGAGCGATCGAGCCAGCGATAAAACCGATGTTTGTCTAGATCAGGCGCAAACTTTTTGTAAGAATCGTAGTCAAAAAACTGCTTCTGTGGATAAAACAACCAGATCATATGACTCCACCAAAACCCACGATCGGCAGAGTAGGGATCTTGAATCGAATCTTCGGTATGCAGATGGTGCATTCGATGTCCGCCCACCCAAAAGACCGGGCCGCCTTGTAATGCGAGTGCGCCTAAGACTGCCAGCGTATATTCCAACCATCTCGGCACCTGAAGACTACGATGCGTCAACAATCGGTGATAGCCCAGACAAATCCCAATGCTGCCAAATAGCCAGTGCAGCACCAGCATCACGCCCAGCGCCGACCAGGAAAAAAACCACGGAGCCAGCAGCGCCAGCAAATGAAAGGTGCCAAAGAAGCCCAGATTGACCCAGCTAAAAGCAGGCGACTCCTCGCGAGTAGCTCCAGGAGAGCGACGATTTGAAACAACAGATTGCATCGGATTGGAAGTCATAAAAATCCTTGATTTAAGATGGCGGTAACTCACCCAATAAACTCACCAAATAACAGAGTGTGCAAATCGCAAAATTTTAGATGCGATTCGTTATTTGCAGCGACTCTGGGTGAATCGCTCCCAGAGAGCGCCTTGATCAACGGCAAGACCGCTTCACCCGTTTAGTAAGAAAGCCAGTTACAGTAAGAGTAAGGATGCAAGTGTTACTTACATTCCATCACGATAGCAACAGTTTTGTATTTGTGCAAGTGCTGCTTGCATTTCTCGCATGTCTAACCCCAGAAGCCCCACCCGACAGCGTTTAATTAATGCAGCACTGGAGCTATTTGCCGCTCAGGGAGTCACCGAAACGACGACCAAACAGATTGCAGAGTTGGCCGATGTGAATGAAGTGACGCTGTTTCGGCATTTTGGCAACAAACACGGATTGCTGCTGGCGGTGATTGAGGAAGCGGCGGTGTTTACCAACCTGGGGCAGGACTTGATCCAGCGAGCCGATCAGACCAGTAGTATCTACCAAGCACTCAAAGACTACGCAACGGCGTGTTTGCAAGCATTAGAGCGAATTCCAGAAGTGGTGCGATCGGTCGTCGGTGAGTCAGGTCAATATCCTTCTGAAAACCGTGAAGCGTTGGGGAAGGGGTTTACTCAAGCCAATCGATATGTGGCTGCTTACTTTCAGACCGTCATCGATCGCGGGCAGCTTCACAGCCATTTACCCGCCGAAAAGTTGGCTAGTTTGCTCAATGATATGCTGTTGGGCTATGCGGTGATTGAGTTTACCAGCGAGTTTCATGATCTGTGGCAGGATCGCGATGACTTTTTAGAAAATTTGGTGACGCTGTTTTTGCATGGAGCGGTTTCTCAGACTCCAGGGGCGATCGTTCCAGTTGTGCCACCCGTCGCGGCGACTTCGATCGCAAAGATTGCAGACCTACCTGCGAATTTGGTGCATTTAATTCTACAACGGGGCAAAAAAGCAGGGCTGCAAGATTATGCGCTGGTGTATGTTTTGTTTGGAGCAGGATTGAGTCTAGATGAGGCGTTGAGTCTGGAGCGATTGCACCATGTTCACGATGCCACCCATCAGCTTTTGCAAGTTAGTCAAGGGTTGATTAGACAAGTCCCGATCAATCAGTGGATCATGGGCAAACGCTACGGCTCGTATGCCAAAAATCCCTTAACTCAATGGCTGAGAAGTCGTAAAGATACTTATCCAGAAATCTTTGTGGAGAATGGTCGATCGCTGCTAGAAGACGAAGCTCAACAGCGTTGGCAACAATTAACTCATGGTCTGGTCACGCCCGAAGGACACCCTCCTACCCTGGAGCAAACCCAGCAAACCTGGCGAGTTGAGATGTTAATGCGCGGCATCAAACTAGAAGATCTGTGCATTCTAACGGGATTGGATGGGGCGAGATTGCAGCCTTATGTATATCGCGCTAGAGAAAAGTCTGCGTTAGAGCAGGCGATTCGGCTTGACCAGAGAGGATGACGTGGGGATGTCAAAGAGACTGCAAAGACAATATTCCCAGCTTGTGTAAGACTTTTCTCTCAGGCAATTCTCATCTTTTTAGCTGGGTGAAGTGTTAATCTGTAACAAGTATGTCGTACCTTACAATCAGCTAATAAAACCAATTTCTAAAATTTTAGCTCCGTAGAAAATAGTTCAGTCGTTGAAGTCCATTGCGACCCCTTCAGAAAACGTTTAAGACAGGCATAGAATGTCATTCATTTTAAATGATGATCCAGCGAAGTCAGAAGAGGCTATGTTGCTGGCAAAGGTTGCCCAAAAAGATCAGGCTGCACTGTCCCAACTCTATGATCGCTACGCTCGAATCATTCACGCCATCGCTCACAAAAGTCTGAGATCGACCGAGGAAAGCGAAGAGGTTGTGTTGGATGTGTTTTCACAAGTCTGGCGCACGGCCGATCGCTACGACCCCACTCGCGCCAGGGTGGACACATGGATTTTTATGCTGGCTCGCAGTCGAATTTTAGACCGATTACGCAGTTTGCAGCGGGCCACCAAGACCGAAATGGCTTCGATCGAGGCGGCTCAGATCCAATCGGGTAAATCTAGCGTAGATCCGATCGAAGATGCCCTAATTTTAGAACGTCGGGATATTGTGTCTACTGCCCTCAGCAAACTTCCGGATGAGCAGCGGCAAGTCATCGAGTTGGCCTACTACAAAGGGTTGTCTCAGAGCGAGATTGCGGCTGAGGTGGGGGCTTCTTTGGGCACGGTCAAAACGCGAGTTCGTCTGGGGCTGAGTAAGCTCCGCACGGCTTTAGGAAATTGGCAAGAATGAGAAGTGGGTGGGAACTCTGGACTCTGAACTTCGGACTCTGGACTGCTACTAAAGTCTCTAGTCGAATGTCTCCGGTCTGATGTAACGATTCCCGTGTCTCTAGTTCCATTTCTCTGGTCTAATGTCGCTGCCTCTTCTGCCGCGTTAATCTAGATAATTGCCAGGAGACCTTGAATTCAACCCCTAAAATTAGAATGCGTATTATTTTTGATCCAAGTTCATACACTTACGATGAAGCAGAGATGTGATGGAACCTGAAAATCCTTGTATTGATGAGATGATCGCAGCGCGCTCGTTAGATAGTTTGGACGAGGACGATCGACGGTTGGTAGATCAGGCGATCACGCAGTCTCCAGAATTGGCAGCAGAATTGGCAGATTTTCAGGCGGTGGTGGCGGCCCTAGCTTATAGCGCTCCCAGTCCGGCGATCGCGCCCAATCTCAAAGAACGGTTGTTTGACAAGATTAGAGTTGCAGATTCCGCGCGGCCGCTACCCGGTGATCGATTTGTTCGCGCTGAGGATCAAGTGTGGCAACCCCATCCTTTTGTCCCTAGAGTGACGATCGCTATTCTACATCGCGATCGAACTGACCGTAAGTTGACTTGTCTTTTACGGGCTGAAGCCGGGGTGACTTATCCCACTCATCGTCACGCATCGGTTGAAGAAATCTACATGCTGGAGGGCGATTTGGAGGTGGCGGGGCAGGTCTATTATGGGGGCGATTACATTCGCTCAAGTCAAGGCTCTAGTCATGCGCCTCATACCCAGGGTGGCTGTATGTTTCTGATCAAGACATCGCTGGATGATGAATACTTCAATTAACTTAAATTTGGACTTTGAACTAGAAACCTGATCTAAAAGTCCCCCAGAATTCGGGGATTTAGCGATTATCAAAATCTGGATTGCCGATCGTCTTGCAACCCTTTCTCGTTAGTGCAGTCTTTAGTCTCCTACTAGAAGACTTGTAAACCAGAATCTTGTCTAAAAGTCCCCCAGAATTGGGGGTTGGGGGGCAGAAGTGCCAAGCAACGAAGCAAAAAGATTTGTCGAATTGACTTAAGCTATAAAACCTTTTACACCCTCCACAAAACCATCCGAAGCACAGAAGTTAATTTGTAACGATTCAACTCGGCGATCGCCATCACACGCTAAGAGACATCCAGAGAACAGACAGACTTTAGAGAAAAGTTTATGAACAAGATAAGCAGATCAGTAGTATGAAAACAATCTTGTTTAACCCAACTGATTTGCAAGTTCTTTTCTCTATTATGATGACCGTTACTCATGCAAGGCTCACTTAGACGCATTTTCACTGGGGCACTCTTTTTTGCAATCACGTTTGCCCTCGCCGTAATAGGCTATGTCATGGCAGGCTGGTCAGTTTTGGACTCCGTTTACATGGTGGTGATTACCACATTTGGAGTGGGCTATGGCGAAGTGCGCCCGATCGACACCCCCGACAAAAAAATCTTGACTATCCTGGTCATCGTCGCCGGAACATCATCAGCCGTCTACATGGTCGGCGGTTTTGTCCAAATGATTACCGAAGGTGAAATCAACAAAGCATTGGGAGCCAGAAAAATGACCCGCGCGATCGAAACCCTAGAACAGCACGTCATCATCTGTGGCTTTGGGCGCATGGGGCAAATCCTAGCGCGAAAAATAGCCGATGCCAATCTGCCCTTCGTCGTCATCGACAACAACCCCGAACGCATTGCCAAAGCCGAAACCCTCAACTACCTGGTGCGACTCGGCAGCGCTACCGACGAAGCAATTTTGTACGCCGCAGGAATTGATCGAGCCAAGGTTCTCGCGACGGTTTTGCCCGATGATGCCGTTAACGTGTTCATCACTCTGATAGGAGCAACGATCGGCGATATTGAATTTCGCGGCAAAGGCACGTTTATCATCGTTGCACTGCGCCAAGCCGACGGAACGACCATCAATCATCCCAACCAGTCGCTAACCTTAGCCGAAGGAGATGCGGTCATTGTCATGGGGCACCGAGGCGACATCCCAAAATTTGTTCGTAGGCATGTGGTTAAGCGTCCTGGTCGATATAGAGGCGCTACGTTTTGATTAGCCAACCAGTAGAGTGCGATCGGAGCACGTACGATCGTCCCTTTTTCTATAAACAGTCCTTTTGCCCGTAGCGCTACTGATGGCTTTTCCTGGGCTTCGCTAGGTATGCGGAGTCACTTTTTTGGAAATTTGTTGAATTGGTAGTTAATGAGAAACAATTCAGGCTCTATCCCAGTAATAACACTTAATTTATTCGTTAGGTAGTAGAAGATCAACTTTTTACAGACTCTCATAGATCCGTGAAACTATCGTCCAGAGAGGCTTCCAATAAAGAATTAACCAAGAACAATCGAAAGTAGTGACGCAGCCCAAAAGAACTGTTAGAAGTATTAGAAGATACACAGTACGGTTGGAGAACTGTCACCCCAACGGACTGATTTCAAGACCTTAGCTGCACTTCATTTACACATCCATGAACACCAAATTCTTCTCAGGTTTCCTCGCTGCGACCGCTGTTGTCACCGGAGTGGTTGCTCAGTCTTCAGCCGCATCAGCCGCCGCTCTTTCTCCCAGCGACACCGTTTGGAATAGCGCTCAACCCACCATTCTGGACAAGTCTCAAACAGGCTTTGACGACGCACCCTATCAGCAGTACGTCCAAGCAGAAAGTGTTGAGCTTCCCAATAGCGGACAGTTCAAACTTGATGCCGCCAAGCTCAAGCTCAAGTACGACTACAACGTTTCTGCATTCTTCATCAACGAAGGGGCAGGCTACCGCAACCAACTCGCCTTTACGTCAGAGGGTGCAACCAACACCAAAGGGCTGCTCTTTGGAGACATCTCTTGTGAAGGAAGCGGTTGCGTCGGCGGTTGGGGCGGAAACGCACTGAAGCTGGGAGATGGCGTTAGATTGGGTCAGATTTTGGGCGGTTCTCAACTCGACTTTTCTCTACGCGCAGATGGTCTAAATCGGGGCACAGGCGCAAACGTCTTTGGCACCCAGACGGCTATGAATGCAGATGGTCTTCAACACGTCGTGGCTTATGCGGTCAACAATCGCTACTTGCTGCTGGGCTTTGAAGATCTGTACGGTGACAAGAATGCGACGGGCGGCAGAAACGAAAACTCCGATCGTGACTTCAACGATACAGTCTTCATCGTAGACATCGGTGAAAAGAATGTTAGAGCACTGATGAAGCCTGTGCCTGAGCCTTCTGTCGCGCTGTCCTTGCTGGGTCTGGGGGCTGCGGGTCTGATGCTGCGTCGCCGTCAAAACAGCACCGTCAAATAAAGTTTCTGCTGTTCCTAATCCATGTGAGTAGTTCGTAGTCTGTGCTGCGGACTACTTTTTTTGTGTTAGTTCAATTGAGTTCTTTCACGTCGTTATTTAACGCTTCTACCCCTGACTCCCCAGTCTAAGAAACTTTAAGCCAATTTTTGTGGAACTCGAAAGTTTGAGAAAAGCGGCGCATCAGAATTTTTGCAAGGCACGATCGCAGATTCCTCAGACATTGGATTCAGACATTGCATAGAAAGAGCGATCGCGCCAAACATTAGGCTCCTAGCCAGCGGGCTGCATCTTTGGCATGGTAAGTGAGAATCAAATCCGCCCCGGCCCGTTTGAAACTAGTCAGCGTTTCTAGAACAATCTTCTCTTCATCGACCCAGCCGTTGAGCGCTGCCGCTTTGATCATCGAATACTCACCCGATACGTTGTAGGCGGCTACCGGAAGATTGGTCGCTGCTTTGACTTGATGAATGATATCCATGTAAGACAAGGCAGGCTTAACCATGAGCATATCGGCTCCTTCTGCGATGTCGAGTTCGATTTCTTTGATCGCTTCACGCACATTGCCAGGGTCCATTTGGTAGGTACGACGATCGCCAAATTGGGGGGCTGATTCTGCTGCGTCTCGGAACGGACCATAGTAGGCAGAGGCATATTTAGCAGCGTAAGAGAGAATTGGGATGTCTTCAAAGCCTGCGGCATCCAGTCCTTCTCGAATCGCTGAAACAAAGCCATCCATCATGCCAGAGGGCGCAATGATATCGGCTCCTGCCTTTGCCTGAGCGACGGCGGTTTTTTTCAATAATTCCAGCGTTGGATCGTTGAGAACTCGTCCCGTCAGGTCGCCAACTTGGAGATAGCCACAGTGACCATGCGGCGTATATTCACAAAGACAAGTGTCGTTGATCACGATCAGATCGGGCACTGCTTGTTTGACGGCAGTTGTTGCTTTCTGGACAATTCCGCACTCGTGCCAAGCGTCCGTCGCATCCACATCTTTGTCAGCGGGGATGCCAAACAAAATGATTGCAGGAATACCCAGGTCGTAGACTTCTTTGGCTTCTTCGACGATTTTGTCGATCGACAACTGAAACACCCCCGGCATGGAGCGCACTTCTTTGGCGATCGCGTCACCAGGTACGGCAAACAACGGGTAAATCAAATCACTGGTAGTCAACACATGCTCACGAACCATCCGACGCAGTTGAGGATGATTGCGGAGACGACGGGGACGATGAGTTGGAAACATAGGAACTGAAGGAAGTTGGCTGAATGTTTGCAGTATTTTAAGAGTCTAAGGCCTTCGGAGGGAGGAAGTACTTATATGGAAGATTACAAAGTGTAAAAGTGAGAGAGGGGGGAGGAGGGAGGAGGGAGAACTGGCTTTGGGGTTCTTTGCTTAACAGAGTTCGTGAGTTGATCGAAAGCTAATGCATGGAGTCGCCTCACGAGTTCCTCAGATGATTGTTTTATTCTTTGAGTGAGAGGTGCTGTTTTTGTCTCGTAGGCTAGAGGTGAAAGGGCAATCATGATCAAAACGACGACTTCAGACTTATCGCTTGATGAACTGTGGGAGACGGTACCGTTGGGTGAGCAGACTTTTCGACCTGAGCAAATTACCCATCTTCCTGAGTCGGTGCAGCAGTATCTCAACCACGCCATTGCTTACAAAACAGTGCTTGCGTCGGCGGTTCGCTTACGGATGCATGGCGAAATTAAGTTGCAGCGTTGGCTTCCCTTTAGAGCGGAGCAAGTGATTTGTCGAAGTCGAGGAATGATCTGGCAGGCTACAGTGCGAATGAATGGCATTCCGATCAAGGGATTCGATCGCCTGGTTGATGGAGCAGGCTCAATGCAATGGAAGCTGTTGGGCGTGATTCCAGTGATGATGGCTGCGGGGGGTGATGTGACGCGATCGGCGATGGGTCGAGTTCAGGCAGAATCGGTCTGGTTGCCGTCTATCTTTTGTGACGATCGCGCTGATTGGACGGCTGATGGTTCACGTCTTCACGCTCAATTTTTCGCCTATGGCAATTTAGCAAAGCTCTCGCTGACAGTTGACCAGGGGCGACTTCTAACCGTAATGTTGTCGCGCTGGGGCAATCCAGAAGGGGCTGAGTTTCATGATGTGGACTTTGGAGCGATCGCAGAAGAAGAACGAACGTTTGGCGGCTACACGATTCCGACTCGACTGCGAGTGGGCTGGTATTTTGGCAGCAATCGCTTTGAGTCAGAGGGCGAGTTTTTTAGAGTGACGATCGAAGATGCGATCTATCGATAAATCAGGGCGTAGGACGAGAAGCCAATTTGGGTGGGGGAATGGTAATGTCGATCGCCGTTACGGGTTGCCCCAGACTGGCGAGTGAGGGTTGAATATCTTTCTGATTGCCCACGACTAAAGTCACAATTTTTTCAGGCTGAAGATATTTTTTTGCAACACTTTGAACATCAGCGATCGAGGTTTTCTCAACTTGCTGGCGATACCGAAAAATGAAATCCATCGGATACTCAAAGTACTCATATCTCAGCAATCGCGAAAGCGTCTGACTGGGATCTTGAAAGTTAAAGATAAACGAATTCAATACAGAATCTTTAGCGAACGCTAATTCACTTTCAGAAACAGGCTGAGTGCGAATCTTTTCTAACTCGCCCAACACTGATCGAATAAAGGGAACTGTCGCGTCCGATCGCGTCTGTCCTCCTGCTATAAATACGCCTGGGTAATCGAACTGCGGACTCCAACTGGCGTAAACTGAATACGCAAGACCCTGGCGCGATCGCACTTCGTTAAATAGTCGCCCTCCAAATCCACTTAACACATTGTCCATAACAGACAGCGCTGGGTAATCGGGATTTTTTAGCGTATCGCCCAGATGCCCCATTTGAATATAGCTTTGCGTTAGCTGTGGCTGACTGACAAAGAAGATACCGCCCTGTTTGGCTTGAGAAACGTCTGGTAGTGAAGGAGTGGATCGAGCTTTTGCGGAATTCCAGGTGTTGAATTTTGACTCGATGAGCGATCGCATTTTTTGACTATCAAAATCACCTACAATTCCCAAAAGCATATTTTTGGGATAAAAATAGCGTTGGTAAAAACTGATTAAGTCTTCACGGGTGACGTTTTCTAGTGTTGCATATTCAACGGTTCTCGCGTAGGGACTAGTGTTGCCATAAATAAGTTTTTCAAATTCTCGACCTGCAATTTCGTTGGGGTCATCGTTGCGTCGAGCGATTCCTCCTTGCGTTTGCAGTTTTGCTAAATTAAATTTTTCAGGCGCGAAGGCTGGCTGCTGAATCACTTCTGCAAACAAGTCAAAGACTTCCGTTAAGTCTTCGCTGAGAGCGCTAAAACTGGCACTTCCTGACGTAGAGCCAATGCTCGTTTCGACGGAGGCCGCCCGTTGTTCTAGGCGTTGATTGAGTTGGTCAGGGGAGTTTTTTTGAGTGCCGCCCGATCGCATCACGGCTCCAGTCAATCCCGCTAAACCTGTTTTATCGAGGGGTTCAAAGCGATCGCCTGTACGTACCAGTGCTGTACCGCTGACCAAAGGCAATTCGTGATCCTCCATCAAGTAGACGATCATGCCGTTTTGAAGCTGAAAGCGAGTGTAGTCAGGCAGCTTAATTTCGGGAGGGGATGAAAATTTGAGATCGGTGTAATGCTTGGGTACGTCAGCAGAAGCTGGGAGAATCAGCGCCAACGATAACAGCAACGCAGGCAAGACAATGAACGAAAATACAAGTGTAACAGTTTTTGCAATCCGATTTTTACGATTCATTGCTTTCATTCAACACACAATCCCTAACAAAACTTTCAACACTCAAGCCAACAGTTCGTCAACGCCCATTCTAAAACCTGGTAACACGATTTGAGTACAAACCACTTCACCAGAAACAAAGATTTTTCTCGTCTCCTGAGTCAGGACGATGACCCAAAAATTGTTTGGGAAAATTAGCCAAACTTCTTCACCACCAGACTGCAAATACTCATAGGCTTTTGCAATCACAGCTTCTGCAAAGTCAGTCGGTGAGACCACTTCAGCACTCAACGGAAAACTTTGGGGCAGCGTTTCAGCATTGCCAAACTGAGCCGCTAGAGATGGATTCAAGTAGGCAACATCTGGCTTGCGTCCTTGTTTGTTTGTGCGACACGGCGCTTCTGTATAAACTTCTCCACCCAGCTTACTTTGCTCTTTGTAATTCTCCCAGTGAGTTGCCAGTTTTGCCTGGACTCGACCATGCTTCAGCGTCATTCCATTATTTGCAATGAGATGTCCATCAACCCAAACCTCCGGATTCTTATGGATTAGCGCTCCATTGACCCATTCTGTCCCTTTCACAGGGTTTTGCATCCAATCTTCTAGAGAGCAGATTTCTCGCAAACTGGTAGAAGTCATTTTGTTACTCCTGTTACGTCTTGATTTGAGCTTAACGTTCTAGAGGCAGAATGCGTCCGATCGTTCGATTCTCAGCCGTAAAGGTTGCTTTAGCGACGCGTTGGACATCATTGGGAGTAATTTTGGCGATCGCTTCCAACTCTTTGAATAAATTGCGCCAGCTTCCGGTTTTGACTTCATACTCCAACAACGATTCAGCCATGCCGCTATTTGAGTCGAGCGATCGCAGCAATCCCGCTTTCGCTTGAGTTTTTACCCGGTCTAATTCTTGAGCAGAAACCAACTCCGTTTTCAGGCGTTCTGTTTCCGATCGCAGCGCTTTTGCCGCATCTTCCACTGATTTTCCGGGAGCCGTCAGCGCGTAGAACAACATTAAGTTGGGATGTTTGTCGCCGGGAAATCCATTGAGTCCCTGAGCGGCCAACGCGACTCGCTTCTCTTCGACTAGAGATTTGTATAAACGAGACGTGCGCCCATCGCTGAGAAGACTGGCGATCGCTTCGTAAATAATACTATCGGGATGGTTCAATGCGGGACGGTGATAGCCTTCGAGATACCAGGGTTGTGAGTTGAGACGCAGGGTGACTTCTCTAGTCTGAGTTTGAGGTGGCTCCACAGCCGTCACATCTGGAGGAGCAGGTCTTGATTTGAACCGACCAAAATAAATCTGGGACAAGCGCTTCACTTCTTTGGGATCGACATCTCCCACCAGGGCGATCGTCAGATTATTGGGCGCATAGTGAGTCTCAAAAAATTCCTGCACATCTTTGCGCGTCAGATTGCGAATATCCTGGTCGTAGCCAATCACCGGACGCTTGTAGGGATGAACCTGAAACGCTTTGTCTAAAAAAGCTTCGATCATTTGCCCGATCGGGGAGTTATCCGTCCGCAGTCGGCGCTCTTCGAGAATGACAGCTTTTTCTTTGTAAAACTCGCGAAACACTGGCTCCAAAAAGCGCTCTGACTCCAACGACATCCACAGTTCCAATTTGTTTGCTGGGAAGCTATAAAAATAGCGAGTGGCATCGCTCGACGTATTAGCATTCAACCCCACGCCGCCTGCTTGCTCAACGATGCGTCCCAGTTCGTTTTGCTCAACCAGCTTGGCGGCTTCGGCTTCGGTGCGATCGAACTCCTGCTGCAATTTAGTCGCTTCTGCGCCTTTTGCGGTTTGGATTTGTTCAGAAAGCTGATCTAAGCGATCGAGCAAGGGCTTTTCTGCTTGAGCATTCGTCGTTCCAATTCGCGTCGTTCCCTTAAAGGCCAAGTGTTCTAAAAAGTGAGCCACTCCTGTTTTTCCGTCCGGCTCGTCTGCGCCGCCCACATCTGCATAGGTGAGAAACGAAACAACGGGAGCCTGGTGCCGTTCCAGAACAATAAACTTCATGCCGTTGTCGAGCTTAAACTCAGTGACCTGATCAATCACTCGATCCACATAGGGCTGAATGGATTGAGTCGGCGGAACTTCGGTACGAGCATAAGCGGCTTGAGGCAACCCTTCCCACGTCAGAACGATCGCCAGAAAAATTACCAAACGAATCACAAAACATCTGAAAACTTGACTTTGCAGCAATGGATCTCACTCACGATGAAGAGCAACGGGATCAAACTCTTTAAAGATAGTGAGTAATGGCAATTTTTGGGGAATTTTTAACGAGTTTCTTACTGACGAAAGCTGCGCTGACGGTAGAAAATATAGGTGTCAAACAGGGCACCGACCAGAGCACAGGCGCACCCAATCACCAGTGAGCCTTCTAGCGCGTTACCATTACCAAAGGTTTGAAGAAAGATTTTGACCTGCTCAAGCCCCATTCGAGAAAAGCCATCCAGCCAGGGAAACAGCCCCAATAGCCCTAGCCCGGCGATCGCGCTTCCAACCAACACCAAAGGGGCAATAAAGCTGAAGACGCTTGTCAACGCGAGAGAACGCAAATAGCTGGATGCAAGGCTCATATACATGGCACACTCTGAGCAGTCATACAGGACAGGTAAACTGGAAAAACGCTTTCCGAGTCTTCCTCCAAACTTCTTCCAAGATAGAAGTGATCAGGGTAGTTCCGACCAATTGTTCAGAAATCTTAAATCTTTATAAAGAAACTTGGTGAACTTTCTCACAGCAGTATGACATTCACCCAAAGATTTTTTTTGTAATCCGCTTTACCAGTTGCTGACCTATTGGAGAGATTTAGGCAGATCTACTTACGGGCAGAATTTGCGTTTCAAACTTAGTTAAATGGCTTGTGTCTTCAGAGTGATGAAGGAACGATCGCAACTTCGTAAAATCACTCCATTCCGTTAATTTGACACTGAGGAATTTCTATGCAAGTCCTTAAACATCCAGAAGCCAACAATAATCCTGGTGATCCTCGAAATCGTGAAGTGGTTTTTCCGGGCTACGACATTCAGGACGGTAACTTGGCGACTCCGATCAATTCGTCTCCGATCGTCCGGGCTTATATCAATGCACTCCCAGCTTATCGGGCTGGATTGTCACCGCTGCGTCGAGGGCTAGAAGTGGGAATGGCTCACGGCTACTGGATTTTTGGCCCATTTGCCAAGTTGGGGCCGTTGCGCGACACTGATATTGCTAATCTGGCTGGGTTGCTGTCTACGATCGGGCTGCTAATCATCTCCACACTCACCCTTTCTCTCTATGCCAGCAGCAATCCTCCTGGGCCGACGGTTACCATTACAACGCCCAATCCACCCGATACATTCCAATCAGAACACGGTTGGAATGAGTACGCCAGTGGTTTTTTGATTGGGGGAATTGGAGGAGCAGCCCTTGCTTACTTTTTGCTGAATAATATTGCTTTGTTTAAGAACTTTGCGGCAGGGCTGTAGGCGATCGTCATTGCTACTTTCTTAGACTAAACAAGATTGAATTCACATTAAAAAATCAGGCGGATGCAATCGATAAGACTGGATCTGCCTGATTTAGTTTGAAGCGTAATCTAGTTGACCGATTGTTTGAGCAGTTTGGACAACAATTGATCAGTGAAGTCAGTTAACAGACTGCGGGAGCAGGCTCAAAGAGGGCTGTTTCAATCTTGCTCAAGGCTTCTTCGAGGTCATCATTGACGATTTGAATGTTAAACTCATGAGCCGCATTCACTTCTTCTCTGGCTCTTGCCAAACGCCGCTCGATCGCACTGTCAGAATCTTGTCCCCGTCCACGAATGCGAGTTTCTAGCTCACTCATCGAAGGGGGCAAAATAAACATTCGCAGCGCACTGGGGAAGGTTTTGCGAATCTGCCTCGCTCCGTCCAGTTCAATCTCTAAAATTACCCACTGTCCTGATTGAATCTTTTCTTGGACTGCCTGACGAGGAGTGCCATAGCAGTTGCCTGCAAATTCTGCCCATTCCAGTAGTTCGCCCTGCGCGACCATCCGCTCAAATTGGAGCCGCGTCACAAAGTAATAGTCCCGTCCGTCAATTTCTCCAGGACGGGGAGCGCGAGTTGTGACTGAGACAGATACATAAATTTCTGGATGACGACGAAGCAGCGATCGCAGTAAGGTGCCTTTTCCTACACCGCTTGGCCCCGTCAAAACAATGAGTCTACCCTTGCCCATAGTCTGCCTCGAATGCGTTAGCGCTAAAGTTCCCGGTTTTGTGATTATGTGAGTATAGCGTGTAACCTTTATGAGTTTGGAGTTCTGAGTTCTTAATCCAAAACTTGGAAGAAGTCAAAACGCTACTCTTCTGTCTCTCTGGTAAAAACAAATCGATTGGCCACCGTTTCGGGCTGAATGGCTGAGAGAATAATATGTCCTGAGTCTGTAATAATCACGGCTCTAGTGCGTCGTCCATAGGTGGCATCTACGAGCCTTTTTTCGTCTCTTGCGTCAGTGATGAGTCGTTTAATAGGCGCAGATTCAGGACTGACGATCGCCACAACTCGATTGGCGGACACAATATTGCCAAACCCAATGTTGATCAACTTGATATCGGTCATGGGCGGTTTGTCCGATCGAGCCAAGCTAGGGAACTCACCCCTCATCGTATCTGCAAAAAAATCTCACTACAAGGTAAACACGCAAACTTAATACATAGCTTTTGGATACCGGACTTAAGACAGCAAATTCAAGACATTAAACTCAAAACCTTTTCTATTCACTTCTATTCACAGTCTAGCCAGTCCTGAATTCCTTATTTTTACGCCACACGATAGACTCAAGAGAGGGATGAATTCGTAACAGATGAATTAAAAACAATGGTTGCAGAATTGAACTGTCAAACCTGAAGACTGTTCATCCTTGATTGTTCATCGTTTCTAAAGAACTATTTTGCAACCTGTTGACCTAACGACATTGACCGCGACCTGCTGCGAAATTCGGACTGATTGGCTGCCTGCTCGATTGGAGCAAGTCTATCAGCACGATCGCTTTACGGTATCTCTGGCGCTCCGCACATTAGATCGGCGAGGTTGGCTAACGATTTCCTGGCATCCGCAAGCGGCTCGAATTGGGGTGGGCAGTCCGCCGCCTCGGACTCCAGATACCTTTACCTTTAGTCAACAGTTGCGTCATCAGGTGGGAAATCTGGCCCTGGTGGCGATCGTCCCTGTGGCTGCGTGGGAGCGTGCGATCGATCTGCAATTTGCCAAACGTCCGGGTGATCCGGTTTTGTGGCATTTGTATGTCGAGATTATGGGCAAATACAGCAATGTGATTTTGGCAAATCAGGACAATCAGATTGTGACAGCGGCTCATCAGGTGAGTTCTAATCAATCTAGCGTTCGCCCGATCCAGACGGGTCAGCCTTATGAGTTGCCGCCTGCGCTCAGAGATCCGAGTCCCACTTTGAGCGAAAGTTTGGAAAGCTGGCGATCGCGCGTTGCGCTGGTGCCCGGTGCCATTCGTCGTAATCTGCTCAAAAACTATCGGGGTCTCAGTTCTGCCCTGTTGCTCTCAATGCTGCAAGCGGCAAAGCTTGACCCAGACGAATCGACCGAAAATTTGACCAATGCAGATTGGGAGCGCTTGTTTGACCGCTGGCAGACCTGGCTAAAGACGCTAGAGAATGGCGAGTTTCAACCGGGTTGGACGGCGACAGGCTACACCGTAATGGGTTGGGCGATGACTGAGCCAGTGAGTTCGGTACAAACGCTGCTCGATCGCTACTACACCAACCAACTCAACCAGCAGGTTTTTGGGCAACTTCGTCATCAAATTCAGCAGAAGCTCAATACGCTGTTGGGCAAGCTACGAGTCAAAGCAGATTCTTTTAAAGGTCGGTTGGCGAGCGCTGATCAGGCTGATCAATCAAAGCAGCAGGCCGATTTGTTGATGGCGCACCTGCATTTGTGGGAACCGGGACTAAAAGCGATCGAGCTTCTAGACTTTGAAACCGAGCAGCCGATCAAGATTCCCCTTGATCCCGAAAAAAACGCGGTGCAAAATGCTCAGGCACTCTACAAACGTCACCAAAAATTAAAACGAACTCGTGGGGCGATCGAGCCGTTACTTCAAGCCGTTCAAGAAGAAATCGACTACCTCGAACAGGTCGAAGCCACGCTGACTCAATTTACAGACTATCAAGCGCCCGAAGATTTAGAAGCGCTGGAAGAGGTGCGCGAAGAACTGATTCAGCAAAACTATATAGAAGCGTCTGACTACCAAAAAGAACCAGCTAAAGAAGATGCGGCAAGTCGTCCTTATCAGTACAAAACGCCCAGCGGCTTTGAATTATTGGTGGGAAGGAACAATCGACAAAACGATCGATTGACGCGATCGGCAAATGAATACGATCTCTGGTTTCACACTCAAGAAATTCCTGGCAGTCATGTCCTTTTACGACTGGAACCTGGAGCCGCGCCTGACGAATCTGATCTGCAATTTGCGGCTGACTTGACGGCCTACTACAGCCGCGCTCGACAAAGTGAGCAAGTCCCCGTCGTCTACACCGAACCCAAGCACGTCTATAAACCTAAAGGCGCAAAACCTGGAACGGTTATCTACAAGCAAGAGCGCATCCTCTGGGGACAGCCTCAACGAGTCAGCGAAAAGTAGCGATTAGACCCGGCAATCAGTCAGGCTTTTCGATCGCGTCCTCTACCATTAGAAAGAGCTATGTCACCAAACTGTGAATATTCGTGACAAAAAGTTTGTGTATGTTGTTACAATGTTGAGCGAATAGGGCTTAATGACCTAGAAAGAACCCGCCGCAAGTATGGGAACACGTGGATGGGTCTTCTCCAATGTAAAAAGATACGAAAACGACAACAGGTTGATTTGGGCCGGCTTCTTGACAAAGCTGGCTATTTTTTTCGCCAAACGTCACTAAGACGAACCTTCACAAAGGGTTGGCAATTACTAGTTTTTACCAGTAAATTTTGAACACTGCCGTATCACAAAAAACAGTCTGCTTTCTCTAACATCCAAGGTGAGCGATCGAAAGCGTTTCGCGATATGATGCAAAGCCATTAATGCCCCCAAGTCTCGGTAAATCCTTTCGGTGAATCCTAACTACGCACTCGTTCACGAATGGTTAACGCCCAAAGCAACAGGTGGCTCAGAACTTGTTGTGCAGGAAATTCTCAAACATGTGGATGCTGATTTGTACGCACTGATTGATTTTGAATCGGTGAATCCCAAAAGCTATCTTTATCAGCGCAAGATTGGCACGACTTTTTTACAGCATTTTCCGTTTGCTCAAAGGGGTGTTCAGAAATATTTGCCGTTTTTGCCGTTGGCGATCGAGCAGCTTGATCTGCGTCACTATGATGTGATTCTCTCGTCGTCTCATGCAGTGGCCAAAGGCGTTCTCACGGCTCCGCATCAGATGCACATTTGCTATTGTCACGCCCCAATGCGCTATGCCTGGGATCTGACATTTGACTATCTAGACGGCAGTAGATTAGGGCGGGGTTTGGCAGGCATTCCAACTCGATATTTGTTACATCGACTGCGCCAATGGGATGTGATTTCTGCCAATCGAGTTGATCATTTCATTGCCAACTCTAAAACCACGGCTCGACGCATCTGGCGCTACTATCGACGATCGTCCAAAGTGATTTATCCCCCTGTGAATATCGATCGCTTTCCGTTTAACTCTGCCAAACAAGATTTTTATGTCACCGTTTCTCGACTCGTTAGCTACAAAAAAATCTCACTGATCGTTCAGGCGTTTAATCAATTGGGATTGCCTTTAGTTGTGATTGGCAGCGGTGCAGAACTCAAACACCTGCAACGCATCGCCCAGCCCAATGTTCAGATTTTAGGATGGCAACCCGATGATGTCGTGAGCGAGTATCTTTCTCAAGCCAAAGCCTTTGTCTACGCGGCTTACGAAGATTTTGGTATCGCTCCCGTCGAAGCTCAAGCCTGCGGAACTCCTGTGATCGCGTTTGGGGCAGGCGGCACTTTGGAAACGGTGCGAGATGTGCGGCAACACGGCAGCCAGGGAACGGGCGTTTTATTTCCTGAGCAAACTGAACAAGCGGTGATCGAAGCGGTGCAAATTTTTGAAACACACTATTCTATTTTGGAGCCAGCCGTCGCCCGGTCGCACGCTCTTTATTTTCGAGCCGATCGCTTCCAACAACAGTATTTGTCATTTTTAGAAACCGCTTATCAAGACTTTCAAGCCAAAAACTCCTGACATTTCTGAACAAATTAGTCAAATTAGTCGAAATTACTCATTTACCTGGGAGCAAATTTCCTCAGATGGGGTCTATGGCTTTATGATTTGACTGTGTGGTGTGGAATTGTTAAGGAGTAAGATGACTGCCGAAAGCCGACTCATCTCCGGTAAATCTATTCGGACATTTCTCAAGCGTGAGATAAGACCGCTTATTCTCAAAACCCTGCATGGGAAACGCGCTAAAAGAATGTTTGATATTGCATTCTCGCTTGCAGTTTTAATTTTGTTTTCTCCGGTTTATCTGCTTCTCTCGATGCTGATTGCGCTCAGTTCGGAGGGGCCCATTTTCTACGTGCAAGAGCGCGTCGGGAAAAGCTACAAACGATTTGGCTGCATCAAATTTAGAACGATGGTTGCCAACGCCGACGAAGCACTGGTGGAGATCATGGAAACCTCTCCCCAGATGCGCCAGGAATTTGAAGACAATTTCAAACTCAAGTACGACCCGCGCATCACCTGGATTGGTCAGATTCTCAGAGTTACGAGCCTCGACGAGTTTCCTCAATTTTGGAACGTGCTGAAGGGCGATATGAGTGTGGTCGGGCCGCGTCCCCTTGTGGTAGAAGAATTGCCCAAATATGGACAACATATCGATCGCATTCTCACCACTCGCCCTGGCATCACAGGATTGTGGCAAGTCTCCGGGCGTAACGACATCCCCTATCCTCAACGGGTCAGAATGGATCTCTACTACGTCAACGCTAGAAATTTTTGGCTAGATCTACGGCTGATTGTGAGAACGATCGGGGTTGTCCTCTTCCCAAAAAACAACGGCGCGTATTAGATTGCAAAGCGCACCCTACGTCAGCTTTGGCCTTATGAAATATCGGGGTCTGTAGAAAACTTCTTAACTGAATTTTCAAAATCAATCAAATCGATCGACTTTCTGCTCAAAGCTTTACAAAAGCTTCAGGGAGTCGATTTTTTATGTGGAAACCATCAAGCCTGACTGCCGATCCGGACTAAACCCCCCTTGCGTGTATTTACTAGCAGCACGGCTCTATCAAATTTGCGTTTCTACCGCTTGGTTTCTAGTCTTCATCAAAGATCGAAACGCGACCTTGAGCAGTCCAGCACAGTACGGCGAGTGATGAATCCTTCAACAAATCTTGTTCTAGATTCTATCGAACCTTCATCACCCAAACAACCGCTTTACGGTAGCCTGGATGTTATTTGTGCGACTGTCCGAGGGATAACTAGACGTAGAAAATTCAAGATAGATTGACGTTACAGTAATCGGAAGCGAGTCAGCGATCGTGCATGGCGGCTCCTTTCTAACCAGTAGTTGCAGGCGAGGAAAATCAAGAATGACGCAGCGTAAGCGGGCACTTTTAACGGGTATCACAGGTCAAGACGGCTCCTATTTGAGCGAATTGCTTCTCGAAAAGGGCTACGAAGTTCATGGCATTATTCGTCGGACTTCGACCTTTAACACCGATCGCATCGATCACATTTACGAAGATCCCCACGTCGAAGATGCAAGACTGTTTTTGCACTATGGCGATCTGGCAGATGGCACCACGCTGCGCCGCATTTTAGAAGAAGTTCAGCCTGTCGAAATCTACAACCTGGGCGCTCAATCTCACGTCCGCGTTAGTTTTGACTCGCCAGAATACACCGCCGATGTCGTCGGAATGGGCGTTCTGAGAATTCTAGAAGCCATTCGTGACTATCAACAGCGCACCGGAATCGAAGTTCGCTTTTATCAAGCAGGCTCTTCTGAGATGTATGGCAAAGTTCAGGCCGTCCCTCAAAATGAAGACACGCCGTTTTATCCTCGCAGCCCTTACGCCTGTGCCAAGATGTACGGTCACTGGCAGACGGTCAACTACCGCGAATCCTATAGCCTGTTTGCCTGTAATGGGATCTTGTTTAACCATGAATCTCCCCGTCGCGGCGAAACCTTCGTGACTCGCAAAATCACCCGCGCTGTTGCTCGGATTGTCGCTGGCAAACAGAAAAAGCTCTTTATGGGCAACCTGGATGCCAAACGCGACTGGGGCTATGCCAAAGATTATGTGCGGGCGATGTGGCTGATGCTGCAACAAGAACAGCCCGACGACTATGTGGTCGCTACGGGTGAGACGCACTCGGTCAAAGAATTTCTGGATCTGGCTTTTGGCTATGTGAATCTGGATTGGCAAGACTACGTTGAGTTTGACGATCGCTATCTCCGTCCGACTGAGGTGGATCTGTTGATTGGCGACCCGGCAAAAGCAAAGCAAAAGCTCGATTGGGAACCCTCTGTCACCTTTGAAGAGTTGGTTCACCTGATGGTTGAGGCTGACTTAGGCGCATTGGGCTTAGGCTCCCCCGACAGCAAATTTGCTCAAGATCACGCCACCATTCGCCAAAATCTTGTCGGTAGCACATCGTTTTAGGATCGCACTTGCCCTGGAGAAGAGCATGACTTCAACAACGTTAGATCTCAAAAATAAGCGGATTTTGGTAACGGGCGGCGCTGGCTTTTTGGGTCGTCAAGTGATCAGCCAACTCTGTGACGCGGGGGCTGACTTAGAGAAAATTACGGTGCCGCGATCGCAAGACTGTGACCTCAAGCAGCTCGAAAACTGTCAACGGGCAGTCGATCAGCAAGATGTGGTTGTTCACTTAGCGGCTCACGTCGGCGGTATCGGTCTCAACCAGGAAAAGCCTGCGGAGTTGTTTTATGACAACTTGATGATGGGCACTCAGTTGATTCACTCGGCGTATCAGGCAGGGGTTGAGAAGTTTGTCTGCGTGGGTACGATCTGCGCCTATCCCAAGTTCACACCTGTTCCGTTTAAGGAAGACGACATCTGGAACGGCTACCCCGAAGAGACCAACGCCCCTTATGGGGTTGCTAAAAAAGCTCTGCTGGTGCAGCTTCAAGCCTATCGTCAGCAATATGGATTTGATGGCATTTACCTTCTGCCTGTGAATCTGTACGGCCCCGAAGACAACTTTGATCCGCGCAGTTCGCATGTGATTCCGGCGTTGATTCGCAAGGTGCATGAGGCGCAGATTCGAGGTGACGAACAGTTACCTGTGTGGGGCGATGGTAGTCCGACTCGTGAGTTTCTCTACTCGGTGGATGCGGCGAGAGGAATTGTGATGGCCACTCAGGCATACAGCGATCCTGAACCTGTCAACTTGGGAACGGGGTATGAGATTTCGATTCGCGATCTGATTACCTTGATTTGTCAGTTGATGGAGTTTAAGGGTGAGATTGTTTGGCAAACGGATAAGCCCAATGGTCAACCGCGTCGCTGTCTAGATACCGAACGGGCAAAAGCCGCTTTTGGTTTCACCGCTCAGGTCGGATTTGAGGAAGGCTTGAGAAATACAATCGCCTGGTATCGTCAAAACGCGCAGTAGTCGATCGCTCAAAATTCATCGACTTTTAGGGACACTCAGCTTTGGGTGTCTTTTTTTGGGTGTCTTTTTTAATGGTCAGCCTGCAATCATTAGGGGAATGTCTCAGCGATCGGTAGTTTGAGCCAGTCACTCAACTCCCGCGCTAACCAGGTCAACTCTGCCGCAGAGAGCGATCCATCGCCGCCTAGCTGATATTTTCGTTTGCCAGCCCAAACTCTAATCGC
Organism: Phormidesmis sp. 146-20; assembly: GCF_052939475.1. Lineage (NCBI taxonomy): Bacteria > Bacillati > Cyanobacteriota > Cyanophyceae > Leptolyngbyales > Leptolyngbyaceae > Phormidesmis > Phormidesmis sp. 146-20. Next base: position 142,699 of record NZ_JBJPHT010000009.1, on the reverse strand, counting down.
GCTGGGATCTCCCTGGTAGAGTTCCAGCTCTGTGATGGCAAGTCTGAGACTGGGTGGAGGATCTGCTTGAGTCGAGACTGCCATACGAATCTGCTGATTGTCGATAAACAGGCGAGTGTAGGTGTCTTGACTGTCATCTTCAAATGGGATCAAAATATCAATCCAATCGGGGCGTTTGAGCAAAATCACATTGCTTTGGTCGGGTTTTTGAGTCTGCGAATGAGTTACGGAAATTGCCTCGTCAGTCAATCGCTCGGAGGGAGGCGCGTCATACAGTCTGGTTTGGCGAATCGGCAGTCTTAGCCAATCACTGAGTTCGTTTGCCAACCATCTCAGCTCTGTTGCAGAGAGCGATCGATCGCCGCCCAATTCATAAACCTGCTTGCCTGCCCAGATTCTCACGACGCAATCTGTGTCGTAGGTTGCTGCCTGATACTCTAGCTCGGTAATCGATTCTCTCGTGTTAGAAAGCAGCGTTAGAAGTTTGTGTTCTAAGACAACAGAAAGTGCGATGCATTGGGCATCAATGCCGAGGGTGTAGCGATCAACAAAGGAAGAAGATTTTGGCAAAGGTTTTGGAATCACTCGCATTACTGCGATGAAACAAGCAAATACGAGAAGGTAGTACAAAGAGGCGCCCCACCCAAAGAACAGTCCCATCATCAAGCAACCCACAAACCCGGTGGTTCCTTGGGTGAGAAAGTTTTCTCGATCGGGAGCTTTGAAATTAACTTTCTCGGTTCTCGCCTTGGGAAATTGGATGATCAAAAGATCGCGAGTGGCAGACAATTCAACTCGCCCTTTCAGAGAAGGCGCGATCGCGCAAGACTGAATTTTTGGTGGTTCATTCAACCAGTGCAGCGCTTTTTGGGCGGAGAATAGCCGCACGTCTAAGTCGGGTTCTACGAGTTGGGTGAGCCAGTTTGTTAACTCTGGGCTGAGATTGACCAGCGATGCAAACTGAAGGCGTAGCTGTTTTTGTGGAAGGTTGGCAGGGTGTTGCCCCGTCAGTAGATAGATCAGCGTTGCGCCTAAGCTGTACAAGTCTGAAGCAGGACAGGCTCGTCCCCCAAACTGCTCTGGCGGCATGTAGCCATAAGTGCCGACGACGGTGATCGTGCCGCTTTCTTTGGCCAGCAAGGTTTGCACTGAGCCAAAATCGACGAGGTACACCTGACCGATCGAGTTACCAGAACGATTGCCCAATAGAATATTGCTCGGCTTGATGTCGCGGTGAATCAGGGGAGGATGGCGATCGTGCAAATAGATCAGTATGTTGAGAAGTGCCTGGGCAAGCTCTTTTACGTCTGACTCGGCAAAAGTGCGTCCAGCTTTGAGGTGCGATTCGAGCGATCGCCCTTCGACGTAACTTTGCACCAGCGCAAACCCCTGACCGTTGGGTTGAGTGAACTCGAAAAAATCTCGGTATTGAGGAATGCAAGGATGACTGAGCGATCGTAGCGTTTCTGCCTCGCGCTCAAACAGTTTCAGGTCACTCCAATCAAATTCTTGACCAAAGGTGAGCAGTTTGAGGACGACTTGTTCTTGAAGGTGTCGATCCCAGGCTAATAGCGTTTGTCGCCCTATTTTTTTGCCAAGCTGCTGCCGAATTTCGTAGCGATCGTCTCCGATGACTTGACCTATCATAAATCTGCTCCTGCTGATGTTGAGCGGGCGATCGCTGAAATTTCCAATTCAGTCTAGCTAGAATCTTCTTGATTTGGGGAAGCAGACATCGGGCGCACAGAGACTTGGGAAAGCGATCGCTCTCACTTCCAATGTTTGCAAATCAACTTGTCGAATTGCATGATTGTTAGTGTCAGCAATATAGAGATGAGTTTGAGTAGCGCTGAGTCCCGAAGGTTCAAAAAATTGGGGATATTTACCGTCTTGATGTCCAGGGGTGCCGTCTCCCAAAACGGTATGGCAGAGGCGACTTTCAGGATTCACAGATTTAATTTTGTGATTGTAAGTGTCTGCAATCCACACAGAACCGTTTGCAAAGGTGATGCCTAAAGGGTGTTGGAGTCGAGCCGCGTCATCTGTGCCGTCTACATCGCCAAAGCCATACAGATCGCCACTGCCGCAAAGGGTTGTCACTTGGGACGATCGCAGATCGATCGCCCGAATTGAACTGATTTCACTATCTGCAACAAAAAGGGTTTCTCCATTGGTAGTGAGTCCGCTGGGTTGGGCAAATGCGGCGTGGGTGGTGTGTCCGTCTGCCCAGCCTTCTGCTCCGCTGCCTGCGTAGGTTGTGAGAATTCCGGTTTCTAGTAGCCGCCAGATTTGATGCGAACCTGCCATTGCGATGAAAAGTTGATTTTCGCTCAGTTCCAGATCCCAGGGAGAATTGAGGGCAATTTCTAACGCTTTACCGCTGTGGGGACGTAGATTTCGGCTTTGTTGTCCGGTGCCTGCGATCGTCTCCACCTTTCCCCGCTCTAAATCCACTCGTCGGATGGTGTGATTTCCAGTATCAGCGACATAGAGAATCTGATGGATGGCATCGATCGTCATGCCCTGCGGCGCAGAAAATTGCGCGTCCGTAAACTGCCCGTCTGTAAACCCTGGTTTGCCTGTTCCAATAATCTGGAGAACTTCACCCTTCAAGGTACTCACCACAATCCGGTGATATCCGGTATCGGCGACAAAAAGGCGATTGCTTGCCTCGTCTGCCAAGACTTTTCCTGGAAAGGCTAAGGGTGTAATCAGAGAATTCTGCTGTTTTTCGAGGGTGAAGGTGATTTCTTGAGGGGCGACCCCTTGCGGGTAACTCGAAGCGACCCCTTGCGGGTAACTCGAAGAGATCGTTCCTTGTGCTTTCTCAATCAGCTTGCCGATCAGTTCGTCTAAAAATTCTCGCTTGCCTTCTCCCGACACCGTAGCGACAACATACCCCTGGGGATCGATCACCACAAAGGTTGGATAGGCTCGAACTGTATAGTCTTGCCAGACTCGAAAATTGCGATCGATCAACACTGGATGCTCAATGTCATAGCGCAAAATTGCCTGACGAATGTTCTCAGTTTCTTGCTCGTGATCAAACTTGGCAGAGTGAATGGCGATCGTCGTCAAGCAATTCTGATATTTCTCTTCCAAATATTTCAGATCGGGCAGAACATGTAGACAGTTGATGCAGCCATAAGTCCAGAAGTCGAGCAAAACAACCCGCCCTTTGAGATTTTTGAGCGAGAGGGGACGATCGGTATTTAGCCAAACGGAGTCTTGAGGCAGTTGGGGGGCACGGACGCGAGGCATAAAAAATTTGCAAAGCTTGATGCCCTCACCCTAGCGAAAAAAAGAGGCCCGATTCGATCGCGCCTCTGATTCTACTAACTTGTTTGTTGCTGACTTTTACTGAATGGCTGGGATGGGGATGGGTTCGTCAGAGGGGGCTTCTAGTGTTTTGGGGAGTTCGATCGGAGTTTCGGGCGGGGCGGGTTCAACAGGACGATTCGTTTGATTTGACGGTTCGGCGACTTTAGCGGCTGGCTGTCCTGGTTCAGTGGGTTTGACTTTAAGAGGAGGTGAGGCAATTGGCGGATTAAGCGGCATTCCCAATCGCTTCTCTAATTCGCTTCTCGGCTTGGTTGCAGGCACTTCGGGAGTTTCAGGTGACTGAGTTTCAGGAAGCGAGGGAGCTTCTTCTGGTTCAGCTTTTTCGACTGCTTCGATCGGGTCTTCTACAAGCGGCTCAGGCGCAGTGCTGGGAGAAGGTTGGGGCATTTCGGGGCGACGGAGGCGATCGAAGAATCCTTTCTGAGGGGTCTCTTTGACGGGTGAAATCGGAAGTTCGGGAATTGGCTCCTCTGAATCCGTTGGCTCGACTGCTTCTTCAGGAACAGGTTCTACAGAGGGAGTCGGATCTGGTGTGATAGTTGGAGACGGTTTTACTGTTTCAGGACGGCGGAAGCGATCGAGAAAACTTTCTCTGGGGGCTTCTTTGACCGTTGGACTCGAAGGGTCTGAAGTTGGTTCTTGGGCTGGCTCGACCCCTTGCGGATAACTCGGAGAGACCGTCTCTTCAGGCGTTGGCTCCACTGTGGGAGTGGGTGTCACCTGTGGGAGTGGTTTTACCCGTTCGGGGCGACGGAAGCGATCGAAGAATCCGCTTTGAGGGGCTTCTTTGACCGGGGGAATCGGAAGTTCGGGAATGGGCTTCTCTACTGACTCTGGTGGAGCTTCCTCTATCTCAGGAATGGGAGACACACTCGGAGTCGGGTCTGGCGTAGGAATGGGAAAGGGCTTGGGCGATCGAGGGCGGCGAAAGCGATCGAAGAATCCGCCTTGAGGAGCCTCTTTAGCCGATGGAACCGGGAGTTCGGGAATGGGGCTTTCAGTCGGTGGTGCTGCTTTGGGCGTTGGCTCCACAGTAGGAATGGGTTCAGGAGTCACACTTGGCGTTGGTTCGGGAGAAGGTTCCAGATTCTCAGGACGGCGGAAGCGATTGAAGAAGCCTTTCGGCGCTGGTGACTCAGGCTCGCCCCCTTGCGGGTCACTCGGAGAGATCGCAGGCTTCGTCTCGTCTTCTTTGGTTTCATCCTCGATCAGCTTTTCTGTCGGGGTCGGCTCCGGGGTGACTTCCACTGACGGAACAGGGGACGGAACAACGGGGATCGGCTCTGGAGAAGGAGTCGGTGCTGGTGAAGGTACTCCAGGCTTGTCGTTTTGGTCAACGATGCCACGAGCATCTGCCGCAGAAATTTCACCACGAACTAACTTAGACAACGTATCTTTGCCGTTCGGTTCATAGGTGAAGACTCGTGCCGTGCTGTTGTAGACATTCTGAATCGAATTGCCCTTCTCGTCGATGTACTGCAACTGCACCCAATTTTTACCTGGCTTAAAGCCTTTGAGATAGAGCGGCTGCCAGCGATCGACCACAAAACTCTCCCCATTCACCGTCACCTTAATGCGCCAGTCCACCACATCATCTTGCTCATCTTCTTCGGCGACAAGGTGCAGAGGAGCATTGGTCAAATAGAAATCTAGCAAAATTGGTTCTGCGCCATATGTCCCCTGTGGACGGCTATAAGTCAACAGCGGCAAATTGGGATCAGGATTATTGTCAGAAGTTTTGGTGAAAACGTGAAACATCGTCTGGGCATACGCGCCATCATTCTTAAAGCTCTCATGCCAGGGACGACCCGCCAATACTCGAATCGTATGAGTCCCAGGGGCCACATCTGTGAATGTAATGGGCTGACTCGTGTCGTAAACTGCCCGATAAGGCTGATTATCTAGAAAGACATGCAGATGAGATCCCAGTCCCAAACTCTCATCCTTATATAGGGGCAGATCCTTGACTTGAAGCCGCACCTCTACGGCATCGTCCTGCAACACTTCGCCCGCACGAGGAGAGACGATCGTCACCTGCGGCTGATACTTCTCTAAAACCTGCCGCAATTCTTGAATCACCTCTGGCGGCGAAACTTCTGAAATCTTGCCAGCCAACTTGACAGGGGCAGCACCCGGAGCAGGCGGCTCAACGGATACAACCTTTTCGCTGCATCCCCACAGATTTAACAGCAGCAGTCCAGATATCAGTAACGTCTTAGCAACAGTCCACCAGCGGTTGATCCCAAACACCGAGCATACTCCTACATACGAACCAGTCTTCAGCTACCAGCTTAGGGGTTTGTGGGGCGATCGATTGAATATTTCTCAACCTGACGATTTGTAAAACTGTGTAGATATATGTATGAAGGGCGAACTGCGCTCTAAAAACCTGCCAAAACAAGCTGTCTTTAGAGAACGGTAATGGAGGAAATTGAATTCGCGACGACAAATTTAGTCTTACAAAGCACAGATCACTTGCTGCGTCTTGCTTCTACAACAAATTGTTAATAACTAGATGAATAAAATATCGTTTACGCTCAATGGTTTTGATTTACTTTTTCGATGTTTGAGAGATGTAAAGTTAATCGACAAACCCTTGACTTTTGATGACTTGCTAAAAGTTGGAACCCAATCACTATCCCTCTTTCACAGAGTTTGAATTATTGTTAACTGTCTCTGAAAACGTCTTCATCATCCACCTATAATGACGCAATGAGAACCCACAAAGGCTACTTTCATGACGATTGCAGGATTCTGACCTAGTTGTGAAAAGACACTTTGTTCTCAGATCAACCGTTAAGACTGCACGCAAGTTACAAAGCACACGCTTTTATACGAATGAAGATAGCCATTCAGTGCAGCAAAACCGAACCGTCTGGGATCAAAGACCAGCCTGAAGTTCGGAACTTGCTCGTTCCTTGTCTAGAGAGAGGAGAGTCTCAATGACAATTAGCCCACCGGAGCGCGAGGCAAAGGTCAGGGTTGTTGTCGATAAAGATCCGACTCCTACTTCCTTTGAGAAGTGGGCACAACCGGGTCACTTCGATCGCACCCTATCTAAAGGCCCAAAAACCACCACCTGGATTTGGAACCTTCACGCCAACGCCCATGATTTCGATAGCCATACCAGCGACTTAGAAGACGTTTCTCGTAAAATCTTTAGCGCCCACTTTGGCCATTTGGCAGTTGTGTTCATCTGGCTGAGTGGCATGTACTTTCATGGCGCTCGCTTTTCAAACTATTCTGCTTGGCTTGCTGATCCCCTCCACGTAAAGCCCAGTGCTCAAGTGGTGTGGCCGATCTTCGGTCAAGAAATCCTCAATGCTGATGTCGGCGGCGGCTTCCACGGGATTCAGATTACCTCTGGGTTCTTCCAACTGTGGCGAGCAGCAGGCATCACCAACGAATTCCAGCTTTATGTCACCGCGATCGGCGGTCTGGTCATGGCTGGTCTGATGTTGTTTGCCGGGTGGTTTCACTACCACAAACGCGCTCCCAAACTGGAATGGTTCCAGAACGTGGAGTCGATGCTCAACCATCACCTGTCTGGCTTGTTTGGACTGGGTTCCCTCGGTTGGGCTGGACACCAAATCCACGTCGCTCTTCCCATCAACGAGCTTTTGGATCGCGGCGTTCCCGCAGACAAGATTCCTCTGCCTCACGAGTTCATTTTGAATTCGCAACTGATGGCAGACATCTACCCCAGCTTTGCCAAAGGGCTGACTCCTTTTTGGACATTAAATTGGGGCGAATACGCTGACTTCCTCACCTTTAAAGGTGGCTTAAACCCTGTCACAGGCGGGCTTTGGTTGACAGACACGGCACATCACCACTTGGCGATCGCCGTCCTGTTTATCATCGCGGGTCACATGTACCGCACCAACTGGGGCATCGGTCACAGCATCAAGGAAATTTTGGAAGCACACAAAGGCCCCTTCACCGGCGAAGGTCACAAGGGTCTCTATGAAGTGCTGACTACTTCCTGGCACGCTCAACTCGCCATTAACCTGGCAATGGTTGGCTCCCTGAGCATCATCGTGGCGCAACACATGTACGCGATGCCTCCCTATCCGTATCTGGCGACTGACTACGGTACACAGTTGTCGCTGTTTACTCACCACATGTGGTTGGGTGGCTTCTTTATCGTCGGTGGAGCGGCTCACGGTGCCATCTTCATGGTGCGCGACTACGATCCGGTTGTGAATCAAAACAATCTGCTCGATCGGGTCATCCGTCACCGCGACGCTATCATTTCTCACCTCAACTGGGTTTGTATCTTCTTGGGCTTCCACAGCTTCGGTCTGTACGTTCATAACGACACGATGCGCGCTTTGGGTCGTCCTCAAGATATGTTCTCGGATACGGCAATTCAACTTCAGCCTGTGTTCGCGCAGTGGATTCAAAATCTCCACACGCTGGCACCAGGCGCAACGGCTCCCAATGCTTTGGCTCCTGCGAGTTATGCGTTTGGCGGCGGTACGATCGCAGTCGGCGGCAAGGTTGCCATGATGCCGATCGTCCTGGGGACGGCAGACTTTATGGTTCACCACATCCACGCCTTTACGATTCACGTCACGGTGCTGATTCTTTTGAAAGGCGTTCTGTTTGCCCGTAGCTCACGTCTGATTCCTGACAAAGCAAACTTGGGCTTCCGCTTCCCTTGCGACGGCCCCGGTCGTGGCGGCACCTGCCAGGTTTCTGGTTGGGATCACGTCTTCCTCGGTCTGTTTTGGATGTACAACTCCATCTCCGTTGCCATCTTCCACTTCAGTTGGAAAATGCAGTCGGATGTTTGGGGCACAGTCAATCCTGACGGCACCGTTGACCACATCACAGGCGGCAACTTTGCTCAAAGTGCAATCACGATTAACGGCTGGTTGCGTGACTTCCTCTGGGCACAGGCCTCTCAGGTGATTAGCTCTTACGGTTCAGCTTTGTCAGCTTACGGCTTGCTGTTCTTGGGCGCTCACTTTGTCTGGGCATTTAGCTTGATGTTCTTGTTTAGCGGTCGCGGCTACTGGCAAGAACTGATCGAGTCGATTGTTTGGGCACACAATAAGCTAAAAGTTGCACCTGCGATTCAACCTCGCGCCTTGAGCATCATTCAAGGTCGGGCTGTAGGTGTTGCTCACTACCTCCTAGGCGGAATTGTCACCACATGGGCATTCTTCCTAGCGCGGGCACTGTCACTTGGATAAGCCAGGAGGAATAAAACGCACTTATGGCAACTAAATTTCCAAAATTTAGCCAAGACCTTGCCCAAGATCCCACAACCCGTCGGATTTGGTACGGAATCGCTACGGCTCACGACTTTGAAAGCCACGACGGAATGACGGAAGAGAAGCTTTACCAAAAGCTTTTTGCGACCCACTTTGGTCACCTGGCAATCATCTTTCTTTGGGCATCAGGCAGCGAATTCCACATCGCTTGGCAAGGCAACTTTGAACAATGGATCAAAGATCCTCTAAATGTCCGCCCGATCGCTCATGCGATTTGGGACCCTCAGTTCGGTAAACCTGCGGTAGATGCGTTCTCTCAGGGCGGCGCAAACTACCCGGTTGACATCTCTTACTCTGGTCTGTACCACTGGTTTTACACGATCGGGATGCGGACGAATGCAGACCTTTATCAAGGGTCGATCTTCCTGCTGGTTTTGGCGGCCGTCATGCTATTCGCTGGCTGGCTCCACCTTCAGCCCAAATTCCGTCCGAGTCTGGCCTGGTTCAAAAATGCAGAGTCTCGCCTCAACCACCACTTGTCTGGGTTGTTTGGTGTGAGTTCTCTCGCCTGGGCGGGTCACTTGATCCACGTTGCCATCCCCGAATCTCGCGGTCAGCACGTCGGCTGGGAAAACTTCCTTTCGACGATGCCGCACCCCGCAGGGCTAGGGCCCTTCTTTACGGGCAACTGGGGCGTGTATGCAGAAAATCCTGATACGGCGAACCACATCTTTGGGACGGGCGAAGGCTCAGGAACTGCAATTCTCACCTTTTTGGGTGGCTTCCATCCTCAAACCGAGTCGCTTTGGTTGACGGATATGGCGCATCACCACCTGGCGATCGCCGTCCTGTTCATCATTGCGGGTCACATGTATCGGACAAACTTCGGCATCGGTCACAGCATCAAAGACATGCTGGACAGTAAGAAGGGTCTGGTCGGTGGACGATCGGAGGGTCAGTTTAACCTGCCTCACCAGGGGTTGTATGACGTTGTTAACAACTCCCTCCACTTTCAACTGGCACTGGCGCTGGCGGCTCTCGGAGTCATCACCTCGCTCGTTGCTCAACACATGTATGCGCTGCCTCCCTACGCTTTCATGGCGAAGGACTTCACAACACAGGCTGCGTTGTATACCCATCACCAGTACATTGCTGGATTCTTGATGGTGGGGGCGTTTGCTCACGGCGCTATCTTCTGGGTTCGGGACTACGATCCTGACCTGAATAAAGGCAATGTGCTCGATCGCGTTCTCCAGCACAAAGAGGCTATCATCTCTCACCTGAGCTGGGTGTCTCTGTTCCTCGGCTTCCATACCCTCGGCTTGTACGTTCACAACGACGTGGTGGTTGCCTTTGGAACGCCTGAAAAGCAAATCTTGATTGAGCCTGTGTTTGCACAGTTCGTTCAAGCGTCCTCTGGTAAAGCACTGTACGGAATGCAGACCTTGCTGTCTGACCCCAACAGTATTGCTTCGACCGCCTGGCCCAACTACGGAAACGTGTGGCTCCCTGGCTGGTTGGATGCGATTAATAGCGGCACCAACTCTCTGTTCTTGACCATTGGCCCTGGCGATTTCCTGGTTCACCATGCGATCGCGCTTGGCTTGCACACCACCACCCTGATTTTGGTCAAAGGTGCGTTGGATGCGCGAGGTTCTAAGCTGATGCCTGACAAGAAAGACTTTGGCTACAGCTTCCCTTGTGATGGGCCGGGTCGTGGCGGTACTTGCGACATCTCAGCCTGGGATGCGTTCTACCTCGCCATGTTCTGGATGCTGAATACCATCGGCTGGGTGACGTTCTACTGGCACTGGAAGCATCTCTCGATTTGGTCGGGGAATGTGGCTCAGTTTAACGAAAGCTCGACTTATCTGATGGGCTGGCTCCGTGACTACCTGTGGCAATACTCTGCGCCGTTGATCAACGGGTACAACCCCTACGGCATGAATAACCTGGCGGTTTGGGCGTGGATGTTCCTCTTTGGGCACCTTGTCTGGGCGACGGGCTTCATGTTCTTGATCTCGTGGAGAGGCTACTGGCAAGAACTGATCGAAACCCTGGTTTGGGCACACGAGCGGACTCCGCTTGCGAACCTGATTCGCTGGAAGGACAAGCCTGTAGCAATGTCGATCGTCCAAGGTCGCTTAGTCGGTCTAGCTCACTTCACAGTGGGATATGTGTTGACCTACGCTGCCTTTGTGATTGCGTCTACAGCAGGTAAGTTTGGTTAACGCCAATAACCCTGTAGGTAAATAAAAGAGTCCCCTGCCGATCGGTGGGGGATTTTTTATTACAGCAATTCTTTCACTTTATAAAACGGCTCCCAGGTTGCTCGTCTACTTGTTGATCTGCTTCATAATCGTGGTGGAGGCTGTTGTTGTAGATTGTCGAGGAGTGGAGGAGCCTGTGAAGGTTATCTGTGGGTGGATGTGCTATAAATTGGCAAAGATTCAGAATCAACGGGATCACTACCGACATGGAATTATCTGTACTAGCTTTACAAGCAGTGAATATTGCGCTTCATGCGATCGATAAAGTTTCAGGTGGCGCTTTGGAAAAGGCTGGGGCGGATGTTTTAGGTTTCTTGACAAATAGATTTCAAGGCAAACTCCAAATCGAAAAGTCTGAATCAAAACTCTTAGAAGCTGCAATTTTAAGCGAAGCTGAATGGGATAGTAAGTTTCAAGAAGATCTCAAAAAACTAGTAACTCATTATCAACAAATTCAAAATTCTTCCCATGTTTCTCAAAACACTGATTCAGGTGTCAACATCAAGGTTGATGAGAACTCAGGAACAGTTGTGGGGCAGCAGATAGGGCAGCAATTTTTTCGTTAGCCAATTTTTTGACCTCAAAAATTCTGATTTAGAGCCTAATAGAAGTCCATTTAAGAAGCTCCTTAATTACATTAAGGTGGTTGGATTTCTGCTGTGTGCGGTGTTCTTCTGGGCTTTATTTGGTTGGTTAGCTGACTATTCATTTCCTTTTGGTCAAGCGTTGGAGCTATTTCTTGCGTGTTTCACAGGCACCGTCTCAGCAAAAATAAACAGCTTACAACAACAACTACAAAGAACAGATATAGTTCCTCAGCCCAATAATACACAGCAAGTTCAAAAGCTGAATAATCTAGAATCCCAAGCATGGTTGTATAAAGGTATTCTGGAACGTCTTAGTGAAAATCCTTCTGCAAATCATGAAAAGATCGCTAAAACTCTTGAGGCGTTGGAGCATAAAAGAAGCGAAATCTTGCAAGAACTTGAGCCGCGAAGACCTAGAAGTTATCGTGTTTTAGCAGAAATCCAGGATTCTGCTCGCGAACTCTTGGCGAGTCAAGCTGAGAAAGACTATGAACAACTTGAAAAGATTGTAGTTAATTTAGTTCTCTTCGCGAGTAGCAGACGCCCCTCTCAAGTCATTCTTTCAGAAGTAATTAATGAATTGGCTGTTGAAATAGCACGGAATTCTAACCAAATAAGTCCATATCGTCTTCGTCTTGCTTATAAGCTCGATGAATTAATGAGAGCTATATCATCACGTTTAATTCTAGGCTCTACTGGTTCTGAAACTGATAGTAATTATCAATCACTCGTCACTGAGTTGCGCTCTCGAATCAACCTTTTATCTAATCAATTCAATATGTTACTCAAGGCTAAACAGGAGAGTGAGATCGAAGTCAACAGACGAGTACAGGAGATTTCTAGCCTTACTCGTAATATTTCTGATTTACATAGAGCTATATCTAACCGTGATGCTGATATAACTACTTTACGGAACAATAACCATGAGCTAACAGAATTATCCCGTCGGAAAGAGGCTCAGATAAACAATCTACAGAATTTAATATCTGAACTGCAAAGAGATATTCAGGGTTCAGCAGAAGTTGCCCAGAGAAAACAAGCTCAAATCAATCGTCTACAGAGTCAGCTATCTCAATTAAACCAAGAGAAAAAAGATCTCCAGAGTAGGATTCAAACTACAACCGACCATGCTCGGAGAAAAGAATCTGAGGTTGCAAATTTAGAAAGCGAAAAATCCCAGTCAGATCTTCAAAGATTAGAGTTGCAACAACAGTACCAGTTGCTATATCAAAACTATCGGCAGAATCAACATGAAATAGCTGATTTGAAGAAAAAACTAGAAGATTTGACCGAAACTAATCAATCTAAGCCGCAGCCTCCTACGCAGAAGACATCACAAGCTTCCATTAGACCAACTGCAACTCAACGGAAAATATCAGTACAAAAGTGGGGACAAATTTCTAATCAAAGTGATTATGAATATGTAAACGGTCATTTTAAGCAAAATGGTACTTGGGTTAATGCATACTATCGAAGACCACGAAGAAAGCGGGCAGAATAGTGAGCATCCAGCAGCTCAACAACTCGGTTGGAGAGAACTTGCAAAGTTAATGGCAGAGCCTATGGGCAGTCGCTCAACCGGAACATTTCTGAGTTTGACCGTTCACAATTCACTTTAAGCTGCCTTACCAAGCGAATAGTTCGTATGTCGAAGTATGAATACAATGCATGATCTTTTGCCTCAAGAACAAAACTTCATTTCTGAAATGCCGTTCCTGAAGGAGCAATTTAATACTTTACTGGGCTTTGATGCTTGCTCAGAAGACGTTGAGAATAATCTTTTTGTTGTGGAGTCAAGTTTGAGAGAACGACTATCCAACGGAAGCACTATTCAAGAGCTATTTGCACCAACAGTTGCTTTCATTACACACTTGATAGCTGAAACAACTGGAGGAAGCTTAAAGATGTTTATAGATTAGGAGAAATGTTTATCCGTTTTGGGAGCCTTGTGTTGTGAAACCCGATGGCTTGTTTTGTTTTCCAGTCACACCCGCCCTTCAGTTTCTACATGAGGAGCAATCCTTAGTAGATTGGATTCATCTTGAGATGAAAGGTAGCAACATAACTGGAGGAGCAATCTCAAAAGATATCGATATCACAGTTGGAGATTTGAACTCTTGAAAAGCCCCTGCATTTCCAGATCTCTCAATCACAACATAGACAAACTGACTCTTAGTGGTCGTCTCTAACTAGCCTTCGTCTTGTTGATCGCGCTTTCGATCAAGACGGCGCTGCATCTCATCAAAACGGCGATCGCTATCAATCTTTAGCTGTCTCAGGTCGGCCAAGAGAATTTCAAACCGTCGATCGCTCCTCCAATTTCCGTCTCCCAACTTTTACTCAATATCTCATTACAAAACGTATTGCAAAAAGATAATTACCGACGCAAAGCATAACGATAAGTTATTTAACAAACCAGAATCTCTAAAGTGTGGCTTATCACAATCCTGATATTGTTATTAAGAAGCCGTGCAAAAACACCAGAGCGGATGTAAGCCAAAAAACTGATTCAAGAAATTGGGATCATTTATATCAAGCTGATCCCCTATTGGTGTACGGTACAAAATGGACAACCAAAATCGGTCAGGCGGTCTGTCTGAATGCGCTTGGTGCTGCTTGCTGAAATTTTGACGATTTAAACAGGAAGGGAGATATGTCGTACGCTCAAACCAAGACCCAGAGCAAAACTGGGTACAAGGCTGGGGTTCAAGATTACCGTTTAACGTATTACACCCCAGATTACACCCCCAAAGATACCGATATTCTGGCAGCGTTCCGGGTCACGCCTCAGCCTGGAGTCCCCCCCGAAGAAGCAGCCGCCGCCGTCGCAGCCGAGTCTTCTACAGGCACCTGGACAACCGTGTGGACAGACCTGCTGACCGATCTCGATCGCTACAAAGGACGCTGCTACGATATCGAACCCGTCCCCGGTGAAGACAGCCAGTTCATCGCCTACATCGCCTATCCGCTGGATTTGTTTGAAGAAGGCTCCGTCACCAATCTCTTGACCTCGTTGGTTGGTAACGTGTTTGGGTTCAAAGCGCTCAAAGCACTGCGTTTAGAAGATTTGCGGATTCCCATCGCTTACTTGAAGACCTTCCAGGGGCCCCCTCACGGCATTCAAGTTGAACGCGACAAAATCAACAAATACGGTCGCCCAATGCTGGGTTGCACGATCAAGCCCAAACTCGGTCTATCGGCTAAGAACTACGGACGCGCCGTTTACGAATGCTTGCGTGGCGGTCTGGACTTCACCAAAGACGACGAAAACATCAACTCGCAGCCTTTCCAACGGTGGCGCGATCGCTTCCTCTTTGTCGCAGATGCCATCCACAAATCTCAGGCAGAAACCGGAGAAATCAAAGGTCACTACCTGAACTGTACTGCCGCGACTTGCGAAGAAATGCTGAAGCGGGCTGAGTACGCCAAAGAACTCGAAATGCCCATCATCATGCACGACTTCTTGACAGCAGGCTTCACCGCAAACACCACGCTGGCTCACTGGTGCCGCGACAATGGCGTTTTGCTGCACATTCACCGCGCGATGCACGCTGTCATCGATCGTCAGAAAAACCACGGGATGCACTTCCGCGTCTTGGCTAAGTGCTTGAGAATGTCCGGTGGTGACCACATTCACACGGGAACTGTCGTTGGTAAGCTCGAAGGTGACAAGGCAATTACCCTTGGTTTCATCGACCTGCTCCGCGAAAACTACATCGAGCGCGATCCGTCTCGTGGGATCTACTTCACCCAAGATTGGGCCTCAATGCCCGGTGTGATGGCGGTTGCGTCCGGTGGGATTCACGTATGGCACATGCCTGCTCTTGTGGAAATCTTCGGTGACGATTCCGTGCTGCAATTTGGTGGTGGGACGCTCGGACACCCCTGGGGTAACGCACCTGGTGCAACGGCTAACCGCGTGGCTCTCGAAGCCTGCGTCCAAGCCCGCAACGAAGGTCGTGACCTGATGCGTGAAGGCGGAGACATCATTCGTGAAGCTTGCCGTTGGTCTCCTGATCTGGCGACCGCTTGCGAACTCTGGAAAGAAATCAAGTTTGAGTTTGAGGCTGTCGATACCGTTTGATGAACAGGGATGAGGGGTTGTCTTCGATGATCTGTTCCCCCTTTGGGGGTAATACGCTTCGCGGAAGGGATGAAGGATGAAAAGAAGAGTCGGTGGTGAGAGAGGAGAAATGTAGTAGTACACTCATTCTCAACAATCTCTAGACCTTACTCTTCAATACAGTCTACTCATTCCTCATCCCTCATCCTTCATCCCTCCCTTTATGGATCTCAAGCGAATTGCGAAAGATACGACAAAAACGCTGGTCAGCTACTTGACTTATCAAGCAGTGCGAGTGGTGATTGCCCAGTTGGATGAAACTGAGCCGAAGCGGGCTTACTGGCTGCATCAATTCTCATCACGAGAACGAATTCAGGACGGCGAGGCTTATTTGCAAGCGCTGTTTCGCGAACGGCAGGATTTGGCATTCAGAATTTTGACTGTGCGAGAACATCTTGCAAATGAGATCTCAGAGTTTTTGCCGGAAATGCTGCGATCGTCGGTTCAAGAGTCCAACATGGAGCAGCGCCGCCAGCAGTTAGAACGTATTACGCAGCTAGATTTGACGACTCCCACTGCTTCTGAACCGTCTGAATCTTCTGATTCTGAAGACTCCTAAAGGAGTCGCGTCCACCTTAACCCATCCATCTTTGAGGACATTCATGAAAACTCTACCCAAAGAGCAGCGTTTTGAGACTTTCTCCTACCTGCCCCCGCTGACTGATGCCCAAATTGCCCGTCAGATTCAATACACGATCGACCAGGGTTATTTTCCTTGCATCGAGTTTAACGAGAAGTCTGACCCCGCAGAATACTACTGGACGATGTGGAAGTTGCCTTTGTTTAATGCAACTGGCCCTCAAGAAGTCTTGAACGAAGTGCAACAGTGCCGCTCTGAGTATTCCAACTGCTACATTCGTGTTGTGGCCTTTGACAACATCAAACAGTGTCAGGTGATGAGCTTTATTGTTCACAAACCTGGTACGAGTGGCAACAGCAGTGGCTACCGTTATTAGTTTGCGATTCGCCAAGGTTTAATTAGCAGTTGTTTTGAGGTTCTTAACAGAGAATCTTTCATATGCATCGGGGAGTAGTTTATGCTATCTCCCTTTTTTGTTGTTGTAATGTTTGTTCTACTAATGTCAATCCGACGAAGTTCTTTCCAGTCAATTTACGTCGTGTTGTTTTACTTAAATATTAAATGGGTCTGATGAAGCACGATCGCTACAAAACCGTCCCATCAAACCCATCTAACTAACTTTTAATTTGAAGTTGTTTTGGTTACCTAATTAGGCATTCGAGGAAGTCATTTTTTCGACTTCAGCAGGCTTAAAGAAACCGACGTATCCTGCAACAAGAGCCGTCAATGCATTAAACCAGACATTGTTTCCGTAGATCGGCATTAGCCCAAATGTCGTATTTGTGGCGGGCAGCAAACCCATGAGAACAATCAGCGTATAGACGATCGCAAAGCCGCGATTGTAAACCAACGAGCCGCTAAAACTTGTGGCAGCCGCAATTCCTAAAACGCCAACGACGATGTGAATCGCATTGTGCAAAAAGTTAGTTGGAAACAATCCAAAAACATGTCCATAGCCATCCGAAAAAGACAGTCTAGGAACATAAACTCCAGTCACAGGAGCATCTCCCGGAAACTGAATAAAGCCAGGAATAAACCCAGCAATCCCGACCACTAAAAAGACAATTCCTAGAATCAGAGCGACTGCACGTTCGCTGTCAATTAACTTCTTAAAGGTAGAAGGAAGACTATTCTGCATTTGATTACCTCAGTGGTTGAAAAATTGAGTGCCATACTCACCATTCAAATAAGGTTTTGAGAATAAAAATCTGTCTGAAGGCATTCTTCGATCGGCTGAATCTGAGAAAGAATGCCCCTTAAAATCCTGCGGAAAACCCAACTTAAAATAGCGTGAAATCCGCTCAGAGACTAGCACTCAGCCAAGTCGAATACTCGCGATAATAGAAATATCAAAGAGAAGATTAATCCGAATGAGAATTCAATCATCCGTGCTAGTTCACTTAGGGTTTGGTAAGTATGTGCGCTCTGACCAGGTGACGGCTGTGATTCCGATCGAAGAAGAGCGCGGCCCCGGTCGTCGGACTTTTGTGCATGTGCAGGGACAGTCTGACCCTCTGATTGCCTCTCGTGCCGAAGATTCGATTGTCCGTGATCTCGTGCAAGAACCCCGCGAAGTCACCCAGGCTCGTCAGCAGCAAGAGATTTTGCGCGATGTCTTCAACGATTTGCAGCAGGTGAATAAGTCAGTTCGTCGGTTTTCGCGAGATGAAGGTGGGCTGGATCTCGATCGCTTAGAGCGGCGGATTCGCGAAGTCATCGAAGAATGAATTTCTAAAGCACCTTGCCTAGGGCACCTTCAGAGGGTGGGCGAGCAGTGGACTTTCCTCTAGTGGACTTTCTTCTACTGCAACCGAGAGCGGGTCGTAGCCCAGTTGTTGGCTAATGCGCTGACGGGCCAGCGATCGGTACTCTAGAAAATGCTCCCCCGCGGCACACAATCCCAGGTACATGTTGAGAAACTGCGGCTTCTGACGCGCAATTTGCCAAAGCTGCCACCAAAACTGGGATCGTGTGCCCGATCGCCAAATTCCCTGAATCCACAGCAGTTGAGCGATGAGCCGCAGACCTTTTCCTGGCGGAAAGTGGACATTTTGCTGAAGTCGAGGATTGGCAGTAATCGCCAGACAATGCTGAAAACAACGCCGCAGGTAGTGGGTTGGCTCATACATCGTCCACAGCGCTTGCAGATATTCTTGGGCAATTTCTTCGATCGGGCGGGTTGGCTCAAAATTCATCAGCGTGTTCTGATCGCCAACTTCGAGAGCATCGTGGCTACGGCGGATCAAGCGTTGCTCTTTTTGCAGCCGATCCCACAGTGCCGTGTTGGGGGGAGCTTGCAAAATTCCCAGCATGGGTTGGGGAATATTAGTGGCCTCAACAAATGCTTGAATTCGTGACCCTGCACCTCGGCGTTCTCCATCAAACCCCAAGATAAAACCTGCATAGATTAGCATTCCTGCCTGGGTAATTTTGTGACAAGCCTCAATCAAGGGACTACGGGTGTTTTGCGGTTTGCGCGTGACTTGCAGGCTGTCTTGATCCGGCGTTTCGATGCCCAAAAAGACGCTGTAAAAGCCTGCTTGCCTCATCAGATCCAACAATTCCTCATCTTCAGCCAGGTTGACCGACGCTTCTGTAAAAAAGGTGAACGGATACTGGCGCTGTTGCATCCAGGGAATCAGTTCTCGCAAAAATCGCTTGACGTTGCGCTGATTGCCGATAAAGTTATCGTCCACAATGAAAATCGAGCTACGCCATCCCATGTCATAGAGCGTTTGCAGTTCGGCTAAAGTTTGGGCAGGCTCTTTAGTGCGGGGTTTGCGACCGTAGAGGGTGATGATATCGCAGAATTCACAATTAAACGGGCATCCACGTGAAAATTGAATTGCCATCATGAAATAGGCATCCAATTTGAGCAAGTCAAACCGAGGCATAGGGCTTTGTGTCACATCAGGTTTTTCGGTGGCTCGAAAAGTGCCGCTTTGTTGACCCTGAGCGATCGCCTCGACAAACAAGGGAATGGTGAGTTCGCCTTCATCCAAAATCAGATAAGTTGCACCGGACGCTAAAGCATCTTCAGGCACCGAAGTCGGATAGGGGCCGCCAACTGCAACCTTTTTGCCTCGCCGCACACTCTCGCCAATCAGCGCGTGGAAATCGGTTTGCTGTGCTTGCATTGCTGACAAAATCACGACATCACACCAGTCCCAATCTGCCTCGGTTTCGTAACCAACGTTGCGATCGTAGAAGCGAATTTCCCAATCTGACGGCAAAAGTGCGGCAACGGTGATGATTCCCAACGGCGGAATGGTTGCCTTCAGGCTGGCCATTTCCATGAAGCGATCGTAAGACCAAAAGGTTTTGGGGAAGCGGGGATAGAGCAAGAGTACTTTCATCAAACTGTCCTCAGCAAAATGAGCAATCTGCTGCGCCTCAGAATGTAAGGCGGCAAGCTTAGATGGAGTGAACTTAGATGGAGTGAAGAAGTCTTTGCGTCGAAGCGATGAACAGTGCGCGTTGTTTCGTAGAGGGTTATTCGAGCCAGGAAGAAACTTCCATTGCAACTCAGTCGGGTTTACATCAAGTTTGGAAACTTCGATTAACTAGAAACTACGAATTATTTCTATCAAACAGCAGGTTGAGAACATCAGATACGATTCGCCAACTATATAAATATTTTGAAAAAATTGGTTACATAAACATCAAAAAGGCGATCGACAGTTCGATCGCCCCCTTTTTTGTGATTATTTTTTGAAATCCGAGAACTAAACAGCGGCCAACTCAGGCGCAGGACGTTTGCTGTTACGAATGCCTTCAATGGCAGTAGCATAATCGGGCGCGTTGAAAACAGCGGAGCCAGCGACGATCGCGTTTGCTCCCGCTTCGATCACTTGCCAGGTATTGTTAATTTTCAGACCGCCATCGACTTCGATCCAGGGGTCTAAACCACGCTCATCACACATTTGACGCAGCTTGCGAATTTTGGGCAACACCCCAGGAATAAAACTCTGTCCACCAAAACCGGGGTTGACGCTCATAATCAGCACCAGATCGCACAGTTCCAGAACATAATCAATCAGTTCTAACGGGCTACCTGGATTGAGGACAACACCAGCCTTTTTGCCGTATTCTTTGATTTGACCCAGCGTACGATGCAGGTGAGGAGACGCATTGTGTTCAGCGTGAACATAGATGTGATCTGCACCAGCTTTGGCAAAATCGCCGACATATTTCTCAGGTTCAACAATCATCAAGTGAACGTCGAGCGGCTTTTGGGTGACCGGACGAATCGCTTCGACAATCAGGGGCCCGATCGTAATATTGGGGACAAACCGACCATCCATTACATCCACATGAATCCAGTCTGCTCCTGCTGCATCGACAGCGCGGATTTCGTCTCCTAAACGGCTAAAGTCAGCAGAGAGAATAGAAGGAGCAATGACGATCGGCTTTTGGGATTGGCTCATGGTGGTATTGCGGTTTGGGGTTCAAGGATTGTGATCAGTTTAACAAATTGTGAATATTTTCTCTCATTTATTCAGCAGAAGTTTGTGAAGATTTAGGAACAAATACCTATGAGGGAGAACTGCGATGATCTGTTCCCCCTTTGGGGGTAATCCGCTGCGCGAGGAGGGATGAGGGAGAATAGGTGAAACGGTGTGATGGAGCGTGAAGACGGTGAAGCGATCGCGAGCTTTAAATCTGAGTTGGGTTGTTTTGGGAGTTGGATGCTTAGGGTTGCAGGGGGCCACGGTACGAACGTCGATCGATGAGGATGGCATTGATGCGCTGAGATTGCAACAGCCGCCTTATAACTTGACAGGCAAGAAGATCGCGATCGGACAGGTCGAAATCGGCCGGCCGCCTCAGTTAGGTGTAGATAAAGCGGCTAACAAAAATCGCGTGGTGTTCTTGACGAGAACGTTCTTAAGAAACCAGCCAGCTAAAAGTAATACAAATTTAGACACCCATGCGGCTCAGGTAGCCAGCGTCATGATCGCCAACAGCAAAGCAATTAAAGGCGTTGCGCCCAATGCTCGACTCTATTCATCTGCGGCCGCCATTCCTCAGCGCAGCGGACAACCCGAAGAATGTGCAGCAACCCAACATCTGGCGATGCAAAACGGCGGCGACCTGAGAGCGGTCAACTTTAGCTTTGGGGAAGCCCTTCAGCAAGACCCGCGCCCCAACGCCAAACTCGACGGTAATGCTTTGTTGACTCAGTGTATTGACTGGTCTGCACGAGTGCATGATGTCGTCTATGTGATTGCTGGCAACCAGGGCAAAGGCGGCATTCCCATTCCTACAGACAATTTCAACGGTATGAATATTGCCTTTAGCCGACGAGTGAATGGGGTGTTTGCAAAGGTTGATTTCTCAAATATTGGCGATACGGCTCCCCGCATTCTCAAGCAAAACGATGGCGTAGAAACGATTTTGGGCGGCCGTCGAGGCATTTCACTACTGGCTCCTGGTAGCAAAATTCCGGTGGCAACTTTGGATGGTAGACAGACGAGTGCAGTCGGGAGCAGTTTTGCGGCCCCCCACGTCACCGGGGCTGTGGCACTTTTGCAGGAATATGGCGATCGTCAACTTCGCGCCAGTTGTCAACGCGGTCTGGGCTGCAAACTCCCCTGGGGATTGAATGCCCGTCGCCACGAAGTGATGAAAGCCGTCATGATTAACTCTGCCGAAAAGCTCAAAGACAAAGGCGATGGACTGCTGTTAGGAATGACGCGCACCGTGGTTGAGAAAAACAATCAAACCTGGCTCGATTCTGATGCTTACCGAGATGCCAAAATTCCGCTGAATATTCAGATGGGGGCGGGTCACTTGAATGTGTTTCGAGCGTATCAGCAGTTTAGTTCGGGCGAGTGGAAGGCGGGAATGGTGCCTGCGATCGGCTGGGATTATGGGGAAGTGAGGAGTGAGGAGAGAGGGGTGAGGCGTGTAGAAGCTTCTGGTCAAAAATCTTCTCAGGATTATGTATTAGAAAAGCCTTTGCAGCAGGGGAGTTTTGTCTCGATCACGCTGATCTGGGATCGGCTGGTGGAACTGTTGGATAAAAATCGCAACGGTTCCTATGAGGTGGGAGACACCTTTCGCGATCGCGGACTCAACAATCTAGATCTCTACTTAATGCGGGTCGAGGACAATGACATTCGTAAAAGTGTCTGGTCATCGGTTAGCGACAAGGACAATGTAGAACACATCTTTCATCAGGTTCCTAGTTCAGGACGCTACAAGATTCGGGTGCAGTTTCGCCAACGGTTGAATGAGCCGACTCAGCCTTATGCGCTGGCGTGGTGGGCAGTGCCGTCACAAAAACGGTAACCAATCGCGAATCTGAGGTTTGAGTAAAGTACCGTAGCAGAAAGAACATAAAGCGTAGTTAGTGGTTGCTGACTGCCAAACGCTACTCATTGGGGACGCGATCGATGAATAAATTTATTTTGACCAAACTTGGAATTGCAATGCTGACGACGATCGTCACGCTCAGTTCGATCAGTTGCTCTAGCGTGGCAAGTCCGAATCTGACGGCCAAAAATCCACCCCGCACCGAAACCAAGCAGCCTCCAAAAACCAAGCTTGTGGTCAACCCGCAACTCGTCACCGCCAACACCCGCTTTGGCTTCAAGCTATTTTCTGAAGTGCTGAAGCAGGATGGCAAAAAGAATGTGTTTGTGTCGCCGTCGAGTGTGGCGATCGCGCTCTCAATGGCTTACAACGGCGCAGGGGGCACAACTCAGCAAGCGATGGCCAAAGCGTTAGAAGTCAATGGATTGAGCCTGCAAGCAGTGAATCAGGCAAACTCGGACTTGAAGCAACTTCTGCAACAGGGAGATCCAAAAGTTGAGCTAACGATCGCCAATTCTCTTTGGGCTAGACAGGGCGTAACCTTCAAGGCTGCGTTTTTGGAAAGTAACAAAACTTTTTACAATGCCGAGGTGACGACGCTAGATTTCTCCAGTCCGACCGCCCCCAAAACTATCAACAGTTGGGTTGATCGCAATACTCGCGGCAAAATTAGCGAAATCGTAGACTCGATCGACCCCGACCAAGTGATGTTTTTGGTCAACGCCATCTACTTTAAAGGCAAGTGGACAACTGAATTTGACAAACAGCAGACGAGCGATCGTCCGTTCTCTTTGCCCAACGGCAGCCAAAAACAGCATCCCACCATGCAGCAAAAAGGCGAATATCGCTACTTTGAGACGGAGCAGTTTCAAGCGGTGAGCTTGCCTTATGGAAAGGGGCGCACCAGTTTGTATGTGTTTTTGCCCAAAAAAGGATCTAATTTGACTGCGTTCTCCAAGACCTTGACGGCCGAAAATTGGCAGACCTGGATGAAAAAATTTGGCAAGCGGGAAGGACTGATCGAACTGCCCCGCTTCAAGATGGAATATGAGATCGAACTCAAGAAAGCATTGTCTGCCTTGGGCATGGGAGAAACCTTCGATCGCCAAGCCAATTTCTCCAACTTAGCCGACGTGCCCGTCAAGATCGATGAAGTCAAACACAAAACCTTTGTCGAAGTCAATGAAGAAGGCACCGAGGCGGCGGCTGTCACCTCGATAGGCATTCGTACTACCTCCGTTCAGGTGGACAGTCAGCCCTTTGAGATGAAAGTCGATCGTCCCTTTTTCTGTGCGATTCGGGACAACAAGACGGGTTCGATTTTATTCATGGGGTCGATCGTTGATCCCAAATAACCGGAAGCAAAAAAAAGGCACAACTGAATGCGCCTTGTTTTGTGAATTTCAATCGTGAATCAGTTAAAAGCTGCTAAAGTCAAGGGATGAAGCCAGTTCTAATGCTTTTTTCATCCCTCAACTCAACCCCTTAGCTCTTGGTTTGCACTTCTACTTTCTCGACATCAGCCGTTGAATGAGTTTCTGACTGATCCTTTAAGAAAACGGGCGGCGTTGAAGTGTTGGCAGACTCGATCGGAGTCCAGTCTGTATGGAAAACACCTTCCTTATCGGTACGCAAGTACGTGTGAGCGCCAAAGTAGTCGCGCTGTGCCTGAGTGAGATTTTGAGGCAGGCGATCGCGGCGGTAGCTATCAAAATAGTCCAGCGATGCACTAAACGCCGGAACCGCAATTCCACTCTTAGCCGCTTGAGCCACCACTTCACGCCAGGCAGTCTGCTTATCCAAAATGGTTTGTTTGAACTCAGGAGCCAGGAGCAAGTTGGGTAGATCAGGATTTTCATTGAAAGCGTGCTTGATCTTATCCAAAAAGCCAGCCCGAATAATACAGCCACCTTTCCAGATGCGGGCACATTCAGCCAGATTTAGCGCATAGCCATAGGTTTTGGAAGCGGAACTAAGTAGGGCCATGCCTTGCGCGTAAGAACACATTTTTGAGCAGTAGAGCGCATCCCGCACCATGTCGGTAAAGGCTTTGGCATCCCCTGAAAACTGCGTTCCTGGGCCAGTCAACACCTGCGACGCTTCTACCCGCTCTGTCTTGAAGGAAGACATGATCCGAGCATTCACCGCCGCAATGATCGTGGGAATCGCGACCCCTTGTTCGAGAGCATCTGTCACCGTCCAGCGCCCTGTCCCCTTTTGTCCAGCGGCATCTAGAATCACATCAACAATGTGCCCGCCCGTATCGGGATCGAGTTTTTTGAAGATGTCGGCGGTGATTTCAATCAGATAAGAATTGAGTTCTGGGGTCGTATTCCATTCAGCAAAAACGGCTTGAATCTGATCATTATTCAAACCAGCCACATTTTTGAGCAGGTCGTAGGCTTCTGCAATCAGTTGCATATCACCGTACTCAATACCGTTGTGAACCATTTTGACGTAGTGACCTGCGCCACCCGCCCCAATGTAAGTCACGCAAGCCCCATCGTCTACCTGAGCCGCAATCTTGGTGAGAATCGGTTCTAGATATTCGTAGGCGGACTTTGTACCACCCGGCATCAAACTGGGGCCATTTAGGGCACCTTCTTCGCCTCCACTGACTCCCATGCCGATGAAGGTAAACTTGGCTTCTTCTAAGGCGCGGGCGCGACGGGCAGTATCGCTAAACAGGGAGTTTCCTCCATCGATCAGAATGTCACCCTCATCGAGCAGGGGTTTGAGTTGATCGATCATGGCATCGACAGGTGCGCCCGCCTTGACCATAATCAAAATTTTACGGGGACGATCGAGCGACGCAACAAACTCCTCGATCGTATAAGCCGCCTTAACATTTTTACCGCCTGCCCGTTTTTCCATAAAGGCATCGGTTTTCTCACGAGAACGGTTGTAAACCGCAACGGGAAAGCCATTACGCTCGACATTGAGCGCCAGGTTCTCGCCCATGACTGCAAGACCAATTACTCCAAAACTCTGTGCCATAAGACTCTCTGCTAACTCTGTAAAAGCTGGGGCTGCAATTCTTCACCCTTACGGTAGCCTGATCCTCACAAGATAGCCTGGAAGATTAGATTAAGACTCTGAGGCGAGACAGATTCAAAATCGGACAGGTCAAGCCAAAATTTCCAGGAGTTGAGCAGGAGTTTGAATCAAAAAATCGGGCTGGTGCGCCGCTAACACGTCAGGAGAATTGAAACCCCAGGTCACCGCGATCGCCCTCACACCACTCTTTTTGGCTGCCTCAATGTCTCTCGTTTCGTCGCCGACATAGAAAGTTGATCCGGGATCAAGCTGATTTTGCCAAAGAATGCGTTTGATCAAGCGACTTTTGCCAAACGGGTGGCGACTACAAACCACACAGTCAAAAAGCGCGTCTAACTGCTGAATCTTGAGAAAGGATTGGATGTTTTCTTCAGAATTGGTAGAAACGATACCCAGACGATCGCCTCTCACTTTCAGGGCTTGCAGCGATTCTTTCATGCCAGGAATCACCTCAATTTGCTGAACTTCTCGTCGCATCTCACCAATAAATCGGCGCAGCAGAAAGGGCAATTTGAAAATAGAAATATCGGTTTGTTTGATAATTTCTTTAGAACTTAGATTTTGCAATCGTTGGAGATCTTCACCCTCGATCGGCTGATAGCCAAACTCTTTTGCCAGTTGATTGATCACTCGAATCGCCGTCTCAATGCTGTCTGCGATCGTTCCATCAAAGTCAAACAAAACTACATTCACAGAACCTCGCAACCCTTACCTGTCAACTCGATCGCTCCCTTAAAACAACTGCCCAAAAGGCCAATTGAACCTCTTGGGCAGTCTATCTTAAAACAGGATGCCGATCATCCAGATTATTTGCCAACTACCTGATTTTTTAGCTTATCAATCTCTTGCGACAGTTCTTGACGATCAGAGGCTTTCAGCAGATAGCGATAGACAAACCAGATGGCGTATCCAAAACCAATTAGCTCAAAGGTTGGCTCCAGCAAGGGAATTTCGTTAAGCGCGCTCAGGACGGCGAGGGTCAGTTTCACAGAGACGATCGAGCCAAAAATCAGACCCAGATTTACGATCGGCTTTTGGTATTCTGCAAAAAACTTGCCAATGTATTCGGGCAGCGCAGAGACAAAGGAGTAGGCTTTTTCACCAATTTCGCGCCATTGTTCATTATCAGCCGAGTTCATCGGTGCGAGAGTGCCCGCTTCGTCTGTGTTGATTGGCTCAATTACGCCACTGGGAGTAGCGGTGTATTCTGCTTGTTTCAATTCAGGTTCTACCATAGTAAATTCCTTGAGAACGACAATTGGGGCATCGACTGGACAAGGGCCAGCGATCGGACAGTAACAGAATTCAAGAACAGGTTTCGCTATCTTTCAAACATAGACGAACCAAAATTTGAACACGCCACTTGCAAGATAAATAATTACCCGAATATTCGGATTCTGTAAACTACATCTTTACTGAAGATAGTAGTAGATGTTTGAGAAGATGAATTCTATCAGAGGTGGAGTCTCCAGATTTTGCTCCATCCGCCCACTTAATCAGAAACCAATATTGTATTGATTTAAAAGCCAGAAAACTGAGTGAAAGCACTTATTTTTCCTCGACACCGATCAAACAAACGATACTTTCCCAAGACAGACACGTTGCTTTTTCCTAAAGAGGATTGATTCTAGGCGCATCTGGTTCGTCAGTATAGTACGAATAATAGTACAAATAGTCTGGCTAAACCCTAATTGAAACAAACCGTTTGGATCGCCTGCCAGATTTCGTCGCTGACGTTAGCCAAGGCGTGATCACTCTCCAATTCAATGAACGTTACCCAGGGACGATCGCTGGCATAGTTTCGACTCGCCTGAATGGGGATCACGTCGTCCTCAACGCCATGCAAAACAAGTGTGGGAAGTGAGCGCTGCAACCGACTTGTCTCATACTGACTGCAATCTACGACAAATTGATAATCCAGCGGCAACAGACGATCTGCTCCGTAGTGATAGACCAACAAGGGGGTGCCCGATCGCCACTGCTGCAATTGTCGCGATCCCAACTTGGGCAGCCAGTGATCCAAAAAGTCAAAGGCGGGGGCCAAGAGAATCAAGCGATCGACCTGTGGATTTAATTCTCCCAACCAGGCAGCGGTCAGTCCTCCAAAGCTAGAACCGATGAGGGTGACAGATTCCCCCGGCAAAAAGCTAGACTGCACTTGCTGAATCTGGCGAGTCAGCGTCAGATGTGTGAAATCGTTTTGATTGAGATCGGGAATGTGAAGGGTGAGATTTTGTTGAGTAAAGTGCTCGTAGAGATCTTGAGCCTTGCGCGATCGGGGACTCGAAGCAAACCCATGCAGATAATAAAACGTCACAAATCTTTACCCTTTCCTGGACGACGCATCCCTGGATTCCCGCGTTGATCCATGCGTTCAGCAAATTTTTGTCGCTGTTGAGGAGTCAAAACCTGACGCATTTCTAACATGCTGTTGAACTGAGTGTCTGCTACCTGCTGTCTTAGCGTTTGTGCTTCGCGATATTTCTGCCGAATCGCCTCAACGCTGGCATCTCCCGCCATCAACGCACGTAATTCTTGCTGTGACTGACGGGCCGCTTGGCGTTGACTCACCAACTTGTCCTGATACTGCTTACGAATCGATCGAATCTTCTGCATCTGGTCAGGCGACAGATCCAAGTCTCTTAACCAACCCATCCCCCGCTGTCTCACTAAGGGATCAGGACTTTGGGCAACCTCTTGTGGCTCACTTGCAGCGATCGTGTCCGGTGAAGACGCAGGCGCAGAGCCTTGTAGAGTCGGTCTAGCAAACACTACAGCACCTCCAAGAAGAATCAGGGCAGCGGCGATCGTGGGCAAGGGGCGGAACATGGGAATTTTGGGGAGGGATGAGGGATGAGGGATGAGGGATGAAAAAAGAAGTTTGTTACAGAGTCGGGAGAGCTAAGTAAATTCTGATTAATAGAGACGTTTAACCAGAAGTTTTGTCTGAAAGTCCCCCAGAATTGGGGGGTTAGGAGGCAGAAGACACGAACAACGAAGCGAAAAATCTCCTCAAATTGACGTTAACTTACTGCTCGTCACTGACAGGGAGAAACGGGGTATCTGAATCGTTGACGGTGTTGTGCCAGTTAGTTTCCATAAAGTCTTCCAGAGAGGCGAGTTCGGTGGGGCTGGGTTGGGGAGGGAGAAAGGCGCGGTAGCTGAGGAAAGAGGCGACCAGGGTGGCGGCGATCGCCGAAGGCACAACCCATAAATAACGCGGCCTTTGAGCAGGGGCCATCTCTGGAAGCGCAGACATCAAAGCATCCTCTAAATCCTCAGACGCAGGAGGCGAAACGGGGCGATGTTGACGTAAAAACTTCACAAGATCGTGATCGTCAGGAAACTGGCTCATATCTGCACTCCTTCTGTTTGCAGAAATTGTCTCATCGCTGCACGGGCATGAAATAAGCGAGACTTTACCGTTCCGATCGGAATCTCTAAAATCTCAGCCACTTCTTTTTGAGGCAGACTTTCTAGATCATGCAGCACCAAAATCGTGCGGTGGTCAAAGCTCAAGGTTTTTAAGCCTCGCTGCACCAGATCTTGATAGTGCAACTCCATGAGATCGGGCGCGTCTTGCTGAGTGGGCGCTTCACGGGTCAACGCTTCAAACCGCGATCGGCCTTTAGCAGCAAGCTGTCTTTGATCCGAGGCGACGTTCCAGGCGATGCGATAAAGCCAGGTCGAAAACTGAGCCGTCTGACGAAACTTGGGCAGCCCCTTCCAGGCTCTCAAAAACACCTCCTGTACCAAATCGTCTAACATGGCAGGCTCACACATCTGAAACAAAATTCCTCGAACGCGATGCTGATGTCGCTGATAGAGTTGCCGAAAACTTTGTCGATCGCCCTGGATACATCGCTGCACCAGATCTTGATCAGACCCCTCAGAATGACTGTGAGACGGATGATTGGCTATCACTTCAATCGACGCAGCTGACACCTGTGGATCTGCCTCCACCGGATTGATTCGTTATACCCTTTAGACGGGAACAAAAAGGAAAGGGTTCAACACTAACCCGTCAAATCCAAACTTAACGTTAGTTCAATGAACGTCTCCGATCGCAAATCTGGCAACGTCTTCTAAATCCTCCACCCTTGAGGCACCCTTGAGGCACCCTTGAGGGACTTTGAATCGGAAATCTTGTCTGAAAGTTCTCTAAAATTGGCAGCTTGGAGCACAAGCGTAGAACATCGAAGCGAAAAACCCTCCTCGAATTCACGTTAAAAGTCGATCGCTCCGTAGATTGATCCATAATAAGATCCCCCAAATTGATACTGAACTTGATCCCATGTCTCCTCTTTCTGAGCAAGTTATTTTAATTACAGGTGCATCTGCGGGCATCGGTGCAGCCCTGGCGCGAGTTTTGGCCACCCACTATCCTGGGATTTGCCTGGTATTGGCGGCTCGCAGCGTAGAAAAACTCTCACAGGTTGCAGAGGATTGCAGCAAGGCGGGGGCAGACGTGCTGACCGTACCCACTGACATCGCTCAAGTCGAACAGATTCAGGCGTTGGTGGACGCAGCGATCGCTCGATTTCAGCGGGTCGATGTGCTGGTCAATAATGCAGGCTATGGGCAGATGGGGCCGATCGAGCTAATTCCTACAGCCGCCGTTCAGAGACAATTTCAGGTTAATCTGTTGGGCACGATCGCCCTGACTCAAGCCCTGATCCCGATTATGCGAAACCAGGGAGGCGGCAAAATTATTAACCTCAGTTCTCTGGGTGGTAAGATCGCCTTTCCGTTTGGGGGACTTTATAGTGCGTCTAAGTTTGCGATCGAAGCCCTCAGTGATGCCCTGCGGCAAGAATTAGAGCCATTTAATATTCGGGTCAGCGTCATTGAGCCAGGGCCCGTCAGTACAGAATTTTTTGAGGTGGTGGATCGAGAAGTCGATCGCACGATTCAGAACCCCGAAAAATCACCCTATCGCGCAGCCTTCAAAAAGCTAGAAGATCTCGAAAAGCAAACCAGTAGTCGAGCCTGGACTTCAGAACGAGTCGCCAGCGTGATCATTCGTGCGATCGCGGCCCAACATCCCAAACCGCGCTATGTTGCTGCCACCAGCGGAAACTTCTTATTGTTCATGATGACCAAAGTTTTGCCGACCAGTTTGGTAGACAAGTTTTGGCAGAGATTTTATGGAATCGACCTCGTGGCAAAAGACTGGCAAGCCCAACAAAGGAGTCCAAAACAATGAGTTCAAAGAAACCCATCCGCAGACCCCATCGCCGTTCAATCTTTCACCCTCAACCCTCACCCCCCTCTGCAATGGATCTTCTCGAATATCAAGCTAAAGAACTCTTTCGGGAGATGGGCATCCCCGTTTTGCCGTCCCAAAAAATCGATCGTCCCAGGGATCTGAAAGCGCTAAAAATTCCCTATCCTGTCGTGATCAAATCTCAGGTTTATACAGGGGGACGCGGCCGGGCGGGGGGAGTGCGATTTGTCGAGAATACGATCGATGCCGTGGCCGCCGCGCAAACGATTTTTAACTTGCCCATTTTGGGAGAATATCCCAAGGTGCTGTTAGCCGAGGCCAAATACAATTCTGACCAAGAACTTTATCTAGCGGTTGTGCTAAACCGATCCATTCGTCGTCCGGTTCTGTTGGGGTCGCAAAAAGGCGGTATTGATGTGCAGTCGGCAATCGATGAAATGCAGCATGTCGTCGTCGATCAAGAATTTTCACCTTTTTATGCGCGTCGTCTCGCTCTCAAAATGGGCTTGCAGGGAGCCTTGATCAACTCCGTCAGCGCGATCGTCGAAAAGATGTATCGTCTCTTTGTAGACAAAGACCTGGATCTGGTCGAAATCAATCCTCTGGGCGTGAGTCCGACGGGTGAAGTGATGGCCCTTGATGGCAAAGTCACCGTCAACGATGATGCACTGGCTCGACATCCGGCATTGGCGGCCATGCATTCTAAGCCGATCGTTCCCGTCCCCGATCGGCTTCCCGAAGTCAGTTCTACCCTTGATCCCGAAGGGCAAATTGGCATTCTCTGTAACGGCGCAGGGCTAACGATGGCCACGATGGATCTCGTGTGTCAGTCAGGAGGAAAACCAGCCAGCTTTATGAATATTGGCGGCGAAACTCACAACATCTGGCTCAAACATTCTCTCTCAGATCGACTAGAGCAAGGGTTGGATCTGATTGCTCAAAACAAACAAGTGCGCGTTATTTTGATCAACTTGATTAGTGGGACGGTTTCTTGTGACGAATTGGCAGCGGCGATCGCGCGGTTTCTACAACGCCACACCCACAACATTCGCAATATCAGCGAAGCAAGAGATGACTTGACACTCAATCGAGCCAATCGCCCTCCAATTCTGGTTGCCCGTTTAGTCGGGTCTCATCTATCTGAGGCAAATGAGCGCCTGTCTGCCACTCAGGCCTTTGTTAGCGAAGATTTGGATACCGCCGTTTCGCAAGCGATCGCGCTCTGCAAATCAAATAAAAAGGGGACTTAATCAAAAATTAAGCGCTTCTTAACTTACAGTTGAATAAGTACTTCTACGGATCTTTCGCTGAAAGTTTGAGTCATTAGTCTTTCAGCTTAGAAACTTCAAAAATTGTGATCGACTCAGCAGAAATTTAAACCTGGCTGCGTCATAGTACCAGTCATAGCCTCTCTATCGACTATGCCAAATTGCCGAAAACCTCTCCATCTTTGTGCGTAGGAACTTCCGACACGCCTGCCCCAAAACCTGTTTTAGGGAGAGTTGCATCCCCATTCTGGTCATTCTATAGTTACTTACTCAAAAGCTATTTACTCAAACGCTCTTACAAGCAAAAGACTTTCGATTGACTCACTCCTCTATCCACCTTCTTAGAATTTTATGAATTTCACCCCACACAGTAAAGTTGTCGTGCAGGGCATCATGGAACCTCTGGGCATCACCTATGCTCCTTTAATGCAGGCCTACGGCACCAATATTGTTGCAGGGATCAGTCCAGGATTTGGAGGGCAGATGCTGCATGAGATCCCAGTGTTTGACATGCTGGAGCAGGCGCTTCCCCTGGTTGGTGCGATCGACACGGCAATCATTTGCAATCCTCCTTATTCAGCGCTGGATGCTGCTTTAGAAGCGATCGCGGTCGGAGTCCGCCAAATTGTGTTGATTGGTCAGGGAATGCCTCCGTTGGATATGGTGCGGCTGATTCGCAAGGCAGAAGCGACCGAAACGCTAATTGTCGGCCCAAACAGTCCCGGTGTGATTGTGCCGGGTCAAGTGCTACTGGGTATTCATCCTCCCGAACTGTACAGCCCTGGCTCGATTGGATTGATCAGTCGGAGCGGCACCTTGACCTATGAAGTCGCCTGGTCGCTGACACAAGCTGGACTGGGACAATCGATCGCCGTCAGTATCGGAGGAGATGCGATCGTCGGTTCGTCATTTCCACAATGGCTCCAGATTCTCGACGAAGATGAGCAGACGGATGTGATTGTTTTGGTCGGCGAGATTGGAGGAGACAGCGAAGAAGCTGCCGCCCACTACATTGCAGAAGCGATCGATAAGCCTGTGATTGCTTATATTGCTGGCAGAAGCGCCCCCAGAGGCAGAAGAATGGGGCATGCTGGCGCAATCATTGATTTGCAGGTGGGAGATTTTGGTTCAGACATTGGCACTGCCGAGAGTAAAGTCAGCGCCTTCAAACGTGCCAAAATTCCCATTGTTGATCGCCCCTCTGACATTCCCACGATGGTCAAGAAATTGCTGAAAATTCCTGCACGGCGATCGGCTGGGTAACGATTGTAGATTTAAACCTGGCGAATTAATTCGCAGCTATGAGAACAAAACCCGCCTTCGCGGGTTAAACTTTTAGTTCAAATCTGGCTTGTGGGGCATTGCTCAGATGGTGAATAGAGGGAAGCGCTTCATCGAATTCACCCAGATTCTACGGCAAAAGGACGGAGGAATTGACGCGACATCTCCTGCTTTGGATAGGAGTTAAGGAACGCGATCGCACCTACGCTTTAAGTCAAGAATCTGCAAAAGCCATGACTCAAGGAAACAGCCTTACCTTGCCTGCTGGCACCGAGCCACCCGATTTTGAACGGGGTTCTATCTTCTTCATCGGCACCGCCACCGTAATTCTGCGCTATGCCGGATTCACGATTTTGACCGACCCCAATTTTTTGCATCAGGGCGATCACATTCACCTGGGATACGGGTTAACCTCGACTCGGCAGACTAACCCCGCGATCGACATCGAAAACTTGCCCCCGATCGATTTCGTTTTGTTGTCTCACAAACATGATGACCACTTTGATCGGATTGCCGAAGAAAAACTAGATAAAGGAGTGGCGATCGTCACGACTCATCACGCTGAGAAATCGCTGAAAAAAATCGGCTTTCGTGAAATTTATCCACTCGACACCTGGGACACGCTAACCGTTAACAAGGGAACTGCTTCGCTAAAGATCACGGCGATGCCTGGGAGACATGGCCCCGGAATCATGTCCGCACTGCTTCCCAATGTCATGGGCAGTATGTTGGAGTTTCAGCCAACCCCTGGAGACACCAAATTTCGCTTATACATCACAGGCGATACGCTAGTCTATGACCAGATTAGAGAGATCCCAAAACGATTCACGAATGTGGATCTGGCCCTATTGCATCTAGGAGGCACCAGAGCCTTTGGAATTTTAGTCACAATGGATGCTCAGCAAGGAGTCGAGATGATTAAAATTATTTCTCCTCGTCGGGCTATTCCCATTCACTTTAATGACTACACTGTATTCAAGTCACCCTTAGAAGAATTTGTGCAGGCCGTTGAGCAAGCTGGATTATCAGACCGTGTACATTATGTGAGTCATGGTGATACGTTTGCGTTTGAAGTTGCGGCTTATTCGCAATCAACTCTTTAAATAAAAATCAGTAACGAGTTATGAAAACAATCGAACCTAATGTAGCAACGCATCCAGATTTTAGACTAGCCGCCGCTGGAGGAATTTTGTTGGGCATGGGATTCGCAGGATTTTTTGATGGAATCGTTTTACATCAAGTTTTGCAGTGGCATCATTTGCTGACAAGTATTCGTCCGACTGATAGCCTTGCTGATCTCGAAGCCAACACCTTTTGGGATGGAATCTTTCACCTGGGAGCCTATGGATTGACGATCGCTGGACTCATTCTCTTATGGCGGGCCAGACCACAGCTACCTGAGTCGCCCAAATTTCTCAGTGGTTTAGTTCTTTTCGGATTCGGCTCGTTTAACTTGATCGAAGGCTTAATTAATCACCAAATCTTGGGCATTCACCACGTCAAGTATGGGCCGCATCAAACCGCCTGGGATCTGGGATTTTTGGCTCTGGGGATTCTATTTATGATGGGAGGCTGGTTGCTTTTTGATCGCGCCCGACCCAAACCACTGTCTTCCAAAAGTTAGAGATTGCCAATCAGATGTATTAATCTCTGCTCATCATAAAGGGTGAAGAAAAATGAGGTAACGATCGCTACGATCAAGCTAAATTTGAAGAGGAAGATTCACCTTGAAACCAAATTTAGTTTCCAAGCAGGTCGATCTAAAAGAGTGCAAAATTCGCTATTTAGAAAGCGATCCGTCTAGAGAAACTCCGCCGATTCTATTTCTACACGGTTGGGGGATCTCAGCGCAGCCTTATCACGAAATTCTCACACTTCTGTCTCAAAACCATCACGTTATTGCCCCAGACTTACCTAGCTTTGCCGGATCAACACGCTCCGAACTAGTCGAAAGCTACGCCCATTACTCAGATATTTTGGTTTCTTTTTTAGACACGATCGCCATTCCAAAAGTTCATTTAGTCGGTCACTCCTTTGGAGGCGGAATTGGGGTCACGATCGCTTCTTTTGCACCCAAGAAAATTCAAAGTTTGGTGCTGGTTGGCTCTACAGGAATCCCCTCCGGATCTATTCCAGAAGTGCTATTGCGCCGAGCGATCGAGATGCCTTTACAGATATCAATTCCCAAACTACAGTTACAACTCGTTGAGATTCCTCAAGTCTTTCTGCCTAATTTAGTCTTTAACACTGGCAACTTTATTCAAGCGCTATTTCTTTCATTAGAAAAAGACCTCACCCCGCTGCTTTCTCAAATTCAGGCTCCTTGTTTGTTACTCTGGTCACGAAAAGATCTGACAACTCCCCTTTCGTCTGGTCAAGAATTTCATCGCCGTATCAAACACTCCAAACTAACGATCGTCGAAGAGGGATACCATGAGTGGAATCTATTGTATCCAGAGAAGTTCACCGCGATCGTTTCAGAATTTATCGAGCACAATGCGTCTTCCGTAAGAGGCGTTACGATCGCTTAAGGGGGCATAATTTAAGCTAATTAGTATTTCTACCCATACGAGCGATGAACTGCTCTCTATTTAACAATTCTGTGGTTGACCGTATTCTTGTCGTTGATGATGTTGCCGACAACTCATTCTTACTGCAAACTCTTCTAGAACTTGAAGGCTACCAGGTCGAAGTCGCAGACAGTGGCTATTCTGCGCTCGAAAAAATTGAGTTAGAACCGCCTGATCTAGTTTTGCTAGATGTGATGATGCCAGGCATGAATGGTTATGAAGTTGCAAAACATATTCGTAAAAACCAGCAGCTTCCTTTTATTCCCATTTTGTTAGTAACAGGGTACGACTCAAATTCTCTACCTCAAGTGGATGAAGTTAGTGTCAATGGGTTGATTCACAAACCTGTTGTATTTGATGAGTTGTTAACGAGAGTTCAAACAATTCTTCACCCTGATCTCAACTAAAAATCTCACTTAAAATCCCGAAAAGCTAACTTCACCGAGAGCAAAGCATTTTCTAAACTTTTTCTTGGCTAAACAAGCTCTATCTCAAGATAGACAGAAAACTTTGAAGAAACCTTTTAGGATTTGAAACTAGAGGGATTCTTGTAGTTTAAGAGTCTTCTTCTCAGACACCTTGTTGATAGTTTGTATCTGCGCTATGGCAGAGCTTGGAGAGTTAGCGATGGACACCATTCGTGTGGCTTTAATCGAGGATCATGACCTTACTCGATTTGGTATTCGTGCCGTTTTACAACAGCAGCCAGAAATTGAAATTGTGGGTGAGGCGCGAGATGGCCGATCGGGACTAAAAATGCTAGAAGCGACCCGTCCTGATGTGGCGATCGTTGATGTGGGCCTGCCGGATATGACTGGAATCGACCTGACTCAGCAGTTTAAGCAGTCACAGCCAACCGCAGATGGAACTCCCAAAACTCAAATCTTGATCATGACGATGCAAGACAACGAGGAGGTCGTTTTGGCGGCCTTTGCGGCTGGAGCAGATTCTTACTGCATGAAAGATGCCAGTCTGACGCGCTTATCAGATGCCGTGAGAACAACTGCCGAAGGAAACGCCTGGGTCGATCCGGCGATCGCCAGAATTGTCTTACATCAGGTTCAACAAGAGCCACCAACTTCCAGCAAAAATTCTGTCAACAGCACGATTAACATCAATCGCCTCTCCAATGAAGACAGCGAAATGATGCTAACGTATCCCCTGACAGAGCGAGAGTTAGAAGTTCTCAAACTGATTGTCGATGGATGCAGTAACGCTCAAATTGCAGAGAAACTGTACATTACGGTTGGCACGGTCAAAACCCATGTGCGAAATATTCTAAACAAGCTCTGTGCAGACGATCGTACTCAGGTAGCCGTGCGTGCGTTGAGAGCCGGACTGGTTAGATAAAAGCGCATCACGAATTGGGGTTCCCTTAAAGAATGCAGAAGTTTGGGAAAACGGTTTGACGCACCTCTACAAGATCCTTTAGAACAGATCTTGTACAAAGATTCTACAAATTAGCCAGTAGGGTTCTAATCTGCTCAACCCGTTTACGATTGACACCCAGATCGCTTTTGCCCAATCGAGACGCAGACCGCACCTGAATCACATTGGTAGAGCGATCGAGGTAAAACTCTACGTCATCTACAAATCCCATTAGGGCGCTGGTAAACTCGGCATACAGATAGTCTTCGCGCTCGATGACAATTTGAGTTTTGGGCAGCGACTCAATGATTTGTTTGAGTTGGGCGATCGCCTGCTCTGGTGCAGATGAGTAGCTCAAAGGGGCAATCTGATGTTCTGCGTCTCCAGCCTGACTACACACACAGTTGGGCGTATCGGGACAGGGTGACAATTGACCATCTTTTACCCCTAGCGTTGTGGGTCGTTTTCCTGCAAACATCGGCATCACATTAAATAAAACAGATTGAATAGAACATGCAGATTTTAACGTGAATTCAATGCAATCCTTCAGTGCAATGTTTCAACAAGAAAGAACCTAAATCTGCGAGTGAGGGACGTTGGCATAGAAAGCTTAAATGGATTGCAAGTCAACACTCTTAAGAATGAGAATTAAATAATATCGAATTTTGTAGAGTAGGTTGAGTAATCGCGAAACGCACCACTAATGATTGAAATTAGTGCGTTTCGCGTCTCTCAATCCACTCTAAGCAATTGTCGGTTTTATTAGACCCACAGTCCCTAATGAGTTAATAATTGTCCAAATGACGTTAATTGAATTCGGGGCAGAGCTATTCAGTTATCCTGCCTTTGCTTGCAAATAGCGCCGTCCGACTTCTGTCCAGTTG
Source organism: Phormidesmis sp. 146-20 (assembly GCF_052939475.1). Taxonomy (NCBI): domain Bacteria; kingdom Bacillati; phylum Cyanobacteriota; class Cyanophyceae; order Leptolyngbyales; family Leptolyngbyaceae; genus Phormidesmis; species Phormidesmis sp. 146-20. The sequence continues at coordinate 104,605 of NZ_JBJPHT010000009.1, read as the reverse complement.
ACTACGTTCCACCAGTTGCTCAAATATTCAGGGCGACGGTTTTGATACTTTAAGTAATAGGCGTGCTCCCAGACATCATTGCCCATGATTGGGTATAGACCTTCCATCACAGGCGTATCTTGATTGGGCGTTGACATGATTTGAAGTTTGCCACTGCGATCGTGCACCAGCCAGACCCATCCACTGCCAAAGCGATCGGCTCCTGCTTTATTGAACTGTTCCTTAAATTTCTCAAAGCTGCCAAAGGTTTTGGTGATTTCTTGGGCAAGCTCGCCTGTGGGTGCGCCACCGCCTTTGGGACTCATGATTTGCCAATACATCGAGTGATTGACATGTCCGCCGCCATTGTTGCGAAACTTAGTGCGAACCGCTTCGGGCACCTGATCGAGTTTTTGCAGCAACGATTCAACCGTTTGCTTGCTCAGATCGGGATACTCTTTGAGGGCATCATTCATATTTTTGACATAGGTTGCATGATGTTTGTCATGGTGCAACTGCATCGTCTGCGCGTCGATATAAGGTTCTAACGCATCGTAGGCATAAGGCAGAGGGGGCAACACCGCAGGATTAGCGCTCAGTCCCGCAGAAGCCGCTGGAGCCGCTGTAGGTTTGGGCATCGAAGGGGCTTGAGCGTTTGCCTGATAGCTGACAAGCAGAAATGACAGCATGACTCCGATCGCAATCAAGCTGATCTGCTGAAAAAACTTTCTCATGAAGGCTAGACCTCAAAGTTGGGACATTGGACAACAGGAAACAACGCCATGAAAACACATTTATTCCAGGCTCGCAGCTTAGAATCGCAAATTAAACAAAATCGTTATCTGTGGCAAACATTCAGCCCCAATGCAAACACTATCGTTCAATCTTGCATCAACCTGCATGAATCGCGAGTTTAGCGATCGTCGCCGCCCGTCACATCTACCCAAGTAGGGAAATTCGGCGTTGCTTATTGGAGGGATGAATCTGTGGGAAGTGTTAATCTTTTCGCCCCCTAAATCCCCAAAATTGGGTGACTTTGAACCTTGGGGTTCCCGCCGCTTTGGGGCAATTCGTCCCCTGATTCAGTAACACCGAAAATTCTTTCGTCAACTATCTTTTTTGACCGGAAGCTGTGCCACCCGAAACACAGCCTGATTGCGTCCTTTGTGCTTTGCCTCATACAACCCCGCATCAGCCGCGTTTACCAACATCTCAGGCGACAAACTCGCCTCCGGCACCAGACTCGCCACCCCCATACTCAGGGTCACAAACGGAGAAACCCGCGACCCCACATGATCTAATTGCAGCGCCTGTACCTCAAGCTGAATCGCCCTTGCCACCTGCAACGCTCCTTGAGCATCAGTATTGGGCAACAGCACCACAAACTCCTCTCCTCCATAGCGAGCCGCCAGATCCGTTGGTCGTTTTACCGCTTGCTGAATCGCATCTGCAACCCGCCGCAAACAGTCATCGCCCTTGGGATGCCCATAGGTATCGTTGTACCGCTTAAAGTAATCGACATCGCAGATGATCAGCGCCAGAGACCCTTGAGATCGCAGCGATCGTGACCATTCTCGCTCTAGCCACTCATTAAACGTGCGTCGGTTAGCCAATCGGGTCAACTCATCCTGACTCGACAAAATACTCAAACGCTGGGCCTCAGCCGCCGTCATCACCGTTGCGGATGTAAGAATCGCGATCGACACAGGCACCACAGGCACCCACCAGCCCACAATCAGCAACCCATAGCTCAACGCAACCACTCCCGACATCAGCAATAGCGTGAAGGCAATTTTGTGGGGACGAGCAACCTGACGAGCGTTGATCCAAAACCCGACATAAGCAACCAGCACAATCAGCAACCATTCCGCCCACTTGGGCAACACTTGCATCAGCGGTCGATCGTCTAAAACAGCGCTAATAATCTGACTGGTGACATTGGCATGAAGCTCAACACCCGACATTGGCTCAGGGCTGGAGCCAGACGCACTGCTATAGGACGTAAAAAACACATCCGAATCGCCAACTGAGGTATTGCCAATCATCACAATCCGATCTTTGAGCAATAGATCAGGAATGCGGTCTTCTAGAATGTCGATCGCCGAAATCATGCGAAATTTGCCCGTTCTCCCCCGTGGGTTGAGCAAAATTTGATAGCCTCCCGCATCTGCGTTGACATAGCCTCCATCGTGCTGCGTCAAGCTCGGAAAGGTGACAGTCTGTAGCTTGAGTACGGGAGATGGGAGATCTGGGTTGATGCCTTTAGCTTCTAGATAATTTAAGGCCAGCCGCAGCCCAAACGACTCGATCGCCGTCGGCCCCTCGGCACTAGGATAAAGCAACCCCCGCCGCACCCGTCCGTCAAAATCGACAACCACATCACTTGCAGAAATGCGATCGTCGTCAATCAACACCCGATTGCCTGCCACCGCCGCACCTTGCTGGTCACCGATAATTTTGGCAATGCCAATCAAGTTAGGAGTCGTTTTGAAGACTTGGAGCAGTTCGGGGTGTCCGGGTGGCGTGGGCAGGCTGCGAAAAAAGTCTAGACCGATGACGCGGGGCTGTTGCGCTCGAATTCGCTTCAGCAATTTAGCCATCACCTGATCAGAAATTTGAGAACTGCCTAACGCACGCAAATCCGTTTCGCCAAAGCCCACAATCACAATGCGATCGTCGTCCGGTTCAGGAGGTCTCAGTTGCAGGAGGCGATCGTAGGCGGCGAGTTCCCAGAGTTGGAAGATGCCCAGCGCCCGCAGCAAAACAATACAGCTTGCCGTGGTGATGCCTGAGAGCCAAAACGCTCGCGTCATGAAACTTTTTGACCCTCGATCGCTAACAGATGGACAACGGTGAGACTAACTGAGTGTAAGAGCATTGACGTGACGGTTTTTAAAGATACAGACGATTAGAGAAAAAACTTGATCAGAGCGAGTCACAGCGTTTGTTTGGGTAGACCCAAAAGCCTAGTAAGAGTCAGCTTAATTATGGTTTGAAGGAAATTCTCAGCCAGGTCAGAAGCTGTGTGCTTTTTGAAGATTTAATATAAGGGGGATTACTGAGACTTCTAGATTAACAGTTTAGCGAAGAATTTAAAAGTCGCCAGACCAAACCAGCAACTCAATCCTTTATAATCATCCATACCTCGCAAACGACTTCAAGAATCCACCTTTTGCCCCAATGTTGTCAGAATAAAGCATCTCAAGCACAACGTGAAGAGACAGACTCAGCTATACGGATACTGGTTTGTAGCTTTTGCAATCAGTATAAAGACTTAAAAATTGAGATCGCTTTCTATCCGATCGTGCCCTCAATCACTCAGAAACTGCTGCTCTACTCCGAGTTAACCCATCAGTTAACCCATCAAAATATTCTCTACCGCTAACGAAATCTTTTGGTAGCACTTGCCACTCGCTGCTGAACCAACCACACATTTCTTAAAAAATCGCAACGCATGATCACTCAAAGTTGGGCAGTTTTTTTGCTTGGTTTGTGCATTTTTGGTTCGCTACCCCTAAAAACGCTGGCGCAGATCCAACCTGCGGCCGACGGTACACGCACGATCGTCACGCCCCAAGGCGACCAATTCAATATCAAGGGGGGTACTCAGACGGGGAATACCTTGTTTCATAGCTTCGATCGCTTCAATCTCACCGCTGATCAGGCTGCCATTTTTCGATCCGATCCGAGCATCCGTAACATTCTCAGTCGGGTGACCGGGGGCGATGCCTCAATCATTAATGGGCTGATTCAGATAACAGGCGGCAACGCTAACCTGTATTTGATGAATCCAGCGGGGGTGTTGTTTGGGGCGAGTGCTCGATTAGATGTGCCTGCTGCGTTTGGGGTGACGACTGCGAATGGGATTGGGTTTGGCAATGGGCGGTGGTTTTGGGCAACGGGAGTCAATGACTATGCCAAGCTGGGGGGCACTCCGATCGAGTTTGCCTTTCTCACACCGCAGTCGGGCAGCATTTTTAACGCAGGTCAACTCATTGTCAAACCGGGACAGTCGCTCACGTTACTAGGAGGCAGTGTTTTAAATACAGGAACTCTGAGCGCTCCAGGGGGTGACATTACGATCGCAGCCATTCCTGGAGAAGCGCGCGTCCGCATTAGTCAAGTGGGGAGTTTGCTGAGTGTAGAATTGCCGTTAGCCAATCAGGGAGAATCACCGCCCACAACACTGCCAAAATCGCTGCCTCAACTCCTCGCCGGAGGAGCGCTCAACGATGCTACCGGAGTGGTCATTGAGAATGGACTGATCAAGCTGACCAGTTCTCCCGCTTTGAGTCACCCGCAAGGAATCATTCTCCAGCCCGGAACAGCGATTATCAGCGGACAGGTTTTGACTCATTCCGCGACGGCCGGGCCCTCCCAGATCACCCTGCTGGGTGACAAAATTGCACTGGTCGATGCCACCCTCAACGCTTCTGGAATAACGGGGGGAACAATTCGCATCGGAGGAGACTATCAGGGACAAGGAATACTGCCGCGATCGCAGTTTGTTTTTGGCAATGACAAGACGCAGATCAGCGCCGAGGGTCTCAATGGGGGCGGTACGATCGTCCTCTGGGCTGACCAGACAATGCGCTTTTATGGCACACTCACCGCACCGGGAGGGCAGGTCGAAACGTCTGGGAAAGAGCGCCTCGATATAACGGGTGCCCGCGTCCAGGCAAACACCTGGCTACTCGATCCTGCTGACATCAACATTGTGGCAGGTGGAACCGGAGCTTTCGCAGGCGGAGTCTTTGATCCAGTCACGAATACCACGATCGATCCGACTACTATTGCAGCAGCGATCGACAACGGAACCAATGTCACGATTACAACCACTAGCGGAACGGGCGGCAACGGTGACATTACTTTGACGGACTCGATCAATCAAACGGGAGGCGGAACAGCTTCACTCTCGCTGATTGGACGACGTTTTTTGCAAAATGACAACGCTACAATTAATCTCAATAGCACAGGAAGTTTGTCGTTTAATCTCAATCAAGTTAATCCAGAAGCAACGCCGCCCACAAGCTCGATTCAATCTGCGATCGCCGCCATTGGCAACGTCTCCGGCAGTCGAACGATTAACCTCTCAGCAGGCAGCTATACCGGAAATACAACGATCAACGTGAATAAATCTGTACTCATTCGCGGAACCAGTCGCTTAAACACTTCGATTAGCGGAGGAGGAACGGCTCGCATTCTACAAATTGCACCGGAAGCAGTCGTAGGCTTAAGTGATCTGACAATCACTGGAGGGAATGCGATAGCTGGATCAGGTGGCGGGATTTTGAACGCAGGTAATTTGGTTATCAATAACAGCACGATTACCAACAATACCACCGGAGAAAGCGGCGGCGGCGTTTACAACGTAGGAGATTTGACGATTCGTAACGCCAACATTTCTAACAACACGGCAGCGATTCATGGCGGCGGTCTCGATACTTCTGAAGGCAACACTACGGTGAACGACAGCACCTTTACCAACAACATCGCTACCATTGACGGCGGCGGCATCAGAATCTCAGGATCAGAAGTCACGCTAACCGTTACCAATAGCCAATTTTTGAACAACACAGCCGGATTTGGGGGCGCGATCGAAGCCTCCCTAAACAGCTTGACCACCATCACAGGCACCACGATCGACCGCAACACCGCAACGGTCAATGGTGGAGGCATTCAAAACGACGACCAAAGCACCCTGATTCTCACCAACAGCAGTCTCTCCAATAATCGTGCCGATCGCGATGGAGGCGGACTGTTTGGGCGAGGCAATTTTACGATCGTCAACAGCACCCTATCCAACAACACGGCTGCCCGTAACGGAGGCGGCATTGCTCGATCAAATCCATCCAACACGACCACCCTTCTCAACAGCACCATCGCCAGCAATCAAGCAGGACTGGAAGGCGGGGGAATTTATGCAGAACCGAATGCGACCGCGACCGTCCTTCGCAACACGATCGTCGCCACCAACGCCAACCCCAATTCGCCGGATGTCCGAGGCAACTTTAACGATCAGGGCAATAATTTAATCGGCATCACAAACGGCCGTACAGGCTTTACTCGCAGCCCGCTAGTCGGCACCGCCACCAACCCGATCGATCCCAAACTTGCCCCCTTGACCCAGAGCGGAACGGTACAAATTCGGGCGTTACAAGTGGGCAGTCCCGCGATCGATGCAGGCAGTAATCTCGATGCCCCTACAACCGATCAGCAAGGTTCAATCCGAATTGTCAGCGGCACGATCGACATCGGCGCAGTTGAGTCAAATTTTGCCGCCGATCCCGTCAGTCCCGATCCGATCAGTGCCCCAAAAATTAATCCGACTGATCTGACGATCGTGTCTCCAGCGCTGTCATCCCTTGCCCAGCTTTCTCAACCCAATCAGGGCATTATCCGTTTAGAGCAATCTTTAAATCGAGACTTTGAGCAATACTTTGGCTTGACGAATTCCTCTCCAGTGAGCACCGCAGACATTCAAAATACGCTGACTCAAGTACAGCAGCAAAAGGGCATTCGGACGGGCATTATTTACGCCATGTTTGTGCCGCGATCGACTCCCCCCGCGCCGCCCACAGGAGAACCTAAAGAGGGGGAGTCAATCTTCCCCCTGCTGCGCCCTCAAAAACGGGACGACGATCGTCTAGATTTGATTTTGATCACCGCCACAGGTCAAGCCATCCGCTATTCCACTACGGCCGATCGCGCGCAGGTCACTCAGCAGGCAAAACTCTTTCGACTGGCGGCTTCTGACGCAGAAGATCCCAATGGATATGTTGCCCTGTCCAAACAGCTTTATGGCTGGCTTTTACAACCTCTCGAACCTGAGTTAAAAAAAGCCCGCATTGTCAGCCTGATCTACTGCCTAGATGAAGGATTGCGAACCGTCCCGATCGCCGCCCTCTCTGACGAAACTGGCTTTGTCATTAGCCGCTACGCCGTCTCAGTAACCCCCAGCATGTCTTTAATCGATCGCAGACTGACCCAGCTAACCGGGCAAACCCTTTTGGCTATGGGAGCCGATCGCTTTCAGGCTCTCGACCCGCTTCCTGCTGTCCCCACCGAACTCAACCTCATCAGCCAACAGCTTTGGAGAGGCAAACGGTTTCTCAATCAAGACTTTACTTTGGCAACCCTGATCGCCCAAAAACAGCAGTTTAATCCTGGAATTTTGCACCTTGCCACCCATGCCCAATTCAACGCGGGTGCCCCCGATCGCTCCTACATTCAGCTTTGGGACACCCAGATTCGATTTAGTCAACTGCGATCGCTACAACTCGATAAGCCTCCGATCGATCTGCTGGTCTTGAGCGCTTGTGCCACTGCTGTCGGTAGCCCGGATGCTGAATTAGGATTTGCGGGATTGGCCGCCGCTTCGGGGGTGCGATCGATCCTCGGCAGCTTGTGGGATGTCTCTGATATCGGCACCCTCGCCCTGATGAGCGAATTTTATACCGAACTGAGAACTGCCCCCACCCGTGTCGAAGCCCTCCGCCGCGCACAACTGTCACTCCTCACGGGCAAAGTCCGAATCGAGAATGGTAGCCTGATTACATCCCAGGGTAGATTTTCGCTCCCAGCTAATCTGACTCCTGCTAAGACGATCGCCTTCATCCATCCTTTCTACTGGTCAGCCTTCACACTCGTTGGCAACCCGTGGTAAGCCCTTAGATCTAACAAATCAGTTGAGGAAACTCATCTGGTCATGCCCCCATCGCTGATCCCCAACCCTCCGGATTCTTGCCAAGAAACTTTGTAGAACACAATTATGTGAATTTGATGCCGTTAAGCCTTGGTGTTTTGCGCTTTCTCCAGTCCCTGAGCAAATCGGGAATCCAGGAGACTTCTCAGGAGACTTCTCAAAGGTGCAACCCTGGCAAAAACTCTGTCGGATTCACCTCAAATCGACGATCGATGCCCGGCTAAAAGTGTCCCCCGCCTAAAGTGATTTCCGATCATTTGAGCCTCTCGGTCAATTCTAATGAGCTTTCTGCCAACTGCCCCCGTTGTGCCATTCTCCGATCGGAGCGTGACAGACGGGGTTTGTTGTTAAAGGGAGCATTAGAGCGCGACCTGTTTTAGACCCGTGAATCCCGTGTATTCCCATCGCACAGATACTCAGAACCATGTCAAACCTCAGATTGCTCCATGCCGTGACGTTGGCTGCGATCAGTTTCTGCTCGATCGTTGTCCTTCCGTCCGATCTCACGGTTCGTCCTTTAGAAATTGGCTCTCCCGCATCGGCTCAAACTCGTCGAGTCCGCTGGACACCCAATCGCAAGCTTGGCAGCGTTCGCAGTACCCTTTCTGGCGGCAGACGAGGACAGGAAATTGTCACTTGTAATAACAACTCCTCTAAGCCCACAGCTCTGACGCTGCTCGTTCCCGACACGGCCGAAGGACTGGTCACCACCGCCAGCAATCCCAGCTTTTTTTGGCACATTGAGACTCCCAAAACGGTGTCAATGAAGTTTGTGCTGTCTGATCCGGCTGTTGCCCAACCTGTGTTTGTCAAAGAGTTGCAGTCTACCAAGTCGGGCATTGTCCAGGTTGATCTTCCGACCAAAAAGCCGCTCAAGATTGGCACGCAATATCGTTGGACGGTCTTAGTCACCTGTAAAGCAGGCGGCACGAGTGAAATCTACGCCAGAAGCTTTATTCAACGGGTAAATAATCCCTTGCTACAGCGCCAAATTCGAGGCAAATCCAATCTCGAAAAAGCGGTCGCCTTTGCCGCCGATGGAATCTGGTACGATGCCCTGGATGCGCTGCTAGAGGCTTACCAAAAAGATCCCAAAAACGCCTACCTGCGATCGGAACTCAAGTCTCTCCTCACCCAGGTGGGCAGCAAACCGATTTTGCAAGTCGCCGATCGAGGACTCTAAAAGGATTGCTCATAAAACAAAGGCTAACGAATGCTAGTAGCTTCGCAAGTGCCTTCGGCAACGCGCCTAAAAGAACAAAGTCTGCCTTCGTAGACTAGACCGATTCAGGCTTTATTAATCGGCATTAATCCGCGAAATGATTTTGTTCTCGTCACTGCGGTTTGAACCGCCAAGCTTGACCAAATTGACGTTAAAAGAATTTCGGTCGATCGTCCCCTCGCTGTCTAGCATGAGAATGGACAATATGGGGCGGAACAATGGTGCGACTCAAAATTTGGCAATGGGCAGTGTTGGGGCTTCCGATCGCCCTGGTCTTTGGCTTTTTGCTCCTAAGTGCCGGATTTCAGATTCACGAGTGGGGTCTTAGCTGGATCTGGGCCGTCTTTGGGGTCGTCTTTGTAGGCTGGCGCTGGCTTTTGGTGAAATGGACACGTCCCGCCCTGGCTCAAGTCGAAGCGATCGTCACCGAACTGGCCGCCGAGCAAGCAGACATTCCCACCAGCGCCTCTGCCACCGTCTCGAGCCAGCAAGCCGATGCTGCGCTGCAAAAAATCCTGCAAGAAACCCGCAGCGATCCCCCCCTGTGGGAAGACTGGAACATCTTCTGGCAGCGCTGTTTACAGCTTATTAGCGCGATCGCCCAAATCTACTACCCCCAGACCAAACAGCCCTTACTCAATATCTACATTCCCCAGGCCTATCGACTGCTACGCGGCACAGTGGATGATTTGGATCAGTGGATGCAGCGATTGGGGCCGGTTCTCAACCAAGTGACGATCGGACAAGCCTATCAAGCCTACGAAATCTACCAGAAGCTAGAACCCTCTGCCCGCAAAGTCTGGCGAGCCTGGAACTGGGCCCAATGGTTGCTCAACCCCGCCGCCGCCGTCGCCCGCACAGCCACCCAACGCACCAGCGATCGCGCCACCCAGGAGCTATTAGGCAACCTCAACCAACTGCTACGAGAAGCAGCCTTGAGAAACTTAAGCAGACAAGCGATCGCACTCTATAGCGGCAGTGCCAGCCCCGGTCTAGAAACCGTCACCCCGGCTCAACCTGCCCTGCCAAAAGCCCAAACCCAAACGCTGCGCGAGATTCTGTCTCAAACCAAGTCACCCGAAGCAATCGCCCAACAGCCTGTCAATTTGCTGCTCGTCGGTCGCACCGGAGCCGGAAAAAGTAGCCTGATCAACACCCTGTTTGTCGAAGCTCAAGCTCAAGTGGATGCTCTACCCAGCACCGATCGCCTGCAAGATTATCGCTGGCAAACCTCCACCGGAGAGGCGCTAACCTTATGGGACACGCCTGGCTACGAGCAGATCAACCGGGGCGAATTGCGAGATCAGGTGATCGACCATGCCGCCCATGCAGATGTAGTGTTGCTGCTTACGCCCGCGCTTGATCCGGCTTTGCAAATGGATCTCGACTTTCTCAAAGATCTCAAAGCTGAAGTCAAAGATTTACCGACTCTGGCGATCGTCACCCAGGTCGATCGATTGCGGCCGATTCGGGAGTGGCAGCCTCCTTATGACTGGCGATCGGGCGATCGTCCCAAAGAAATCTCCATTCGAGAGGCGACGGAGTATCGATCGGGGGTGTTTCAAGAAACCTGTTCGCTGGTGTTGCCATTGGTGACGGGGGGCGATCGTCGTCAGGCTTGGGGAGTCGAAGCGTTGTCGGTCGCGCTGTTGGATCTGATCGATCCCGCCAAACAGTTGCGGCTGGCCCGATTTTTGAGAAATTTGGATGCCCGGACGATCGCCGCCGCCCGATTGATCGCTCGCTATACCTTCCAGATGACCACCACGCAGGGGTTGGCCGCTTTCCTCAAAAGTCCTATTCTCAGCTTTATTTCCACGCTCACGACAGGTTCACCCAGTCTGGCGCTGATGCTGGCTGAGAAGATTCCGATCGAGCAGTTGCCTGTTGTGATTGGCAAACTTCAACTTGCTTACGAGTTGTTTAATCTGCTGACCGCTCAAGAACTCAATCCGCCGACCTTTGATCTGATGTCCTTTTGGGGGTTGTTGTTAGAAAACTCTGCATCGCCCGACAAAAACGCCTGGGCTTTTGGTCACGCTCTAACGGAATATTGGACGCAGCCACTCACTCCAGACCAGCTTCAGGCTCGATTTGAGTACTATTTGCAAGTGGCACAGACCACCTAGAGACTGAAAGTCCCCCAGAATTGGCAGGTTGCGAGCACAAGCACCAATAGCGAAGCGAAAAAACGGCATCAAATTCACAGTCTCGAATCCACATTAATGAGAAGAGAGATTGCTTTTCTTTACCTTTAATGGACGATCGCTCGACTCCTGGGCTGCACCAAAATGCTATAAAAGGTTGCGTGACAGAGCGGCTGATTTGGGCAAACTAAGTTTTAGCCGTCGGATAGTCACCTTAAACAAACTCTTAGATTGACGAAATAGGTAGTATTTAGCATGACGATCGAGCAACTTCAGCCCGCCCCGATGCAGCAAGTCGGAGTTTACGTTCCTTACTATCCCCAGGCGAGTAAGAAGCAACTTCTACCCTATGCGATTAGCCTCTACCAAAAAGGCGCATTAGAAGGTCAGCGAAAAATTGAGGGGGCTGAAAGCATCCCATTTATTGCAACCTGGAATGTGTCTACGCTTCCGGCTGACCTCTGTCGCTGTCGTCTGCAATTTGATGGCAACGCTGAATTGAGCTACGAAATCATGATGGCCAATTTTGAGTTTGTCGATTTCTTGATCGAAGTTGTGATGAATTTTCGCCGCACTCGTCTGGCCGATTTTTCTCAATCCTTTTATCGCAAGCTGCTTAAGCTAGAAGACTAACTTCATCAATTTATGATTTGCGCTGTAGGAGTGTGATTTTTTTTCTTTTGCAGCAATCTTTATACGTAAAATTCCCTCTTATAAATTTAAAATAAGCAGGAAGCGATCTCTGTGAGTTACCCACAAGGGGTCGCTCATTCTTCAGGGATCATCGCCGCGTCCTTTTTACAACTCAGCATGACGATCGAGCAGTTACAGCCTGCTTCTATTCAGCAAGTAGGGCTTTATTTGCCTTACTACCCAGCTAACAAAAAGAAAGTCTTGCCCGATGCCGTTTCGCTACACCAGACGGGAGCGATCGAAGGCAAACGCAACATCGAAGGAGCCTCAGACATTCCCTTTATCGCTACCTGGAATGTCTCACCCTTGCCTGCGGATCTGTGTCTCTGTCGGATTCAGTTTGATGGCAAAGCCGAATTGAGCTACGAGATCACAATGGAAAACTTCAAATTTGTTGATTTTTTGATCGAGGTGCTGATGCAATACAGACAAAGCAATGGGCAGATTACAGACTTTTCGCGATCGTTTTACCGCAAGCTCCTGCGCTTTGAAGATTAAGCTCTGATGAAAGGGCTTTTTGAGGCTGTTTTTTTGTGATAGATTTTTGCAATCCAAACATTGTGTCGCCTCAATGAAACCGCCAGCGTTGAGAATCAGGTTCGACAAAACGGTGCGCTTTACCCACAGCCCCCTTGCGATCGCGAGTTTGACTTTTCTCAGCTTGATTTTGACACAGGTTTCTTCTTCCCAATCCCAGGGTGCACCTCCAAAACCACAAGCCAGCGCTGCGCTAGAACAGGGATTTGTTTCGCGATCGCAGGGAGATGCGGTCAATGCTTACGCCGCCTTTGAGCAAGCAATCCGGCTGTCTCCAAATTATGCCGAAGCTTATGTAGCCAAAGCTGGTCTTTTGTTTAAACAGGGCCGCTCGATCGAAGCGATCGCCGCCTACGACCAGGCCCTCAACTTGAACCCTAACCTCGTCGCTGCCTATCTAGGAAAAGGACAAGCCCTGGCCCGACAAGGCAAACGCAACGAAGCCAGAGAACTTTTAAGATCCGCCGAAAGCACCTTCCAATCTAAGGGCGACCCTCAGCAAGCAAAAATCATTCGGCATTTACTGCCAAAGCTTTAAGGCGAATTCAATGAAAACGTACCAGTGAGAAGGGCGACTTCTGAGAAGTTCGACGAAGTTTTTTCGCTGCGGTGTTCAGCACTTCTGCCCGCAAGCTGCCAATTTTGAAGGATCTTCGCCCAGATTTTGGCTTCTTTCATCCCTCATCCCTCATCCCTCATCCCTCATCCCTCATCCCTCCAAAGCGGGTAGTTCTTCCAGGATCATGAATCGGACGTGATTGAGCGCCAGATCACCGATCGACAAATCAAACAAATCACCGACCGGAACACCGCCACTTCTCAGCGACTCAAATGTGATCCCTTTGCCGATTTCTGCATGAAACCAGGGCAGCCCCATAAAAAAGCGAGTGGGATAAGGGCCGCGATCGATAATATCGTCCGGGTTTGACTCCATTGGCAGCCAGCCAAATCCAGGCACGTAAAACTCAATCCACACATGGTTATAGTCTGGTTCTAGAGGAATGCGCTGACGTTCGGGGTAGGGCGGACATTTGTAGCGGCCCACCGTCCGGCAGGCGATGCCATTGAGTCGAGCCAGTGCCAGCAAAACGCCCACATATTCGCCACAGGAACCAACGCCCCGCTCGATTACAACATCTGGAGAATCAATGTGAGGCTTGATCCCATAAGAGAGGCGATCGTAGACATAGTTGCGAATTTTGAGAATCTTCCGCAGCAGGTTGGTTTCGGTGCCGATCGCTTCTTTGGCCGCCGCTTGAATAATGGGCGTGTCCATTGCTAGTTCGTCATCGTCGATCAGATACTGGGCTTGATATTCAGGCGGGAGATCGGGCGCTTTGTACACATCTTCTGGCGAGAGTTGGTACTTGATCCCGCGCACTTCTAGCAGCGCTTTCCAGCCAAAAATGTGGCGTTCGTCAGACTTGAGCGAGTCAAACTTAAAGACGGCGACCCGCTGACCTGCCTGAACTTCTTCGGTAAAGGGAATGCCGATCGCTTCGACCGATCGCACCGTTTGCCGATGAGTTTCTGCGGGGAGCGCAATTCGCCATTCCAGATCTTCCAGGCTCACTTCGTCAAGCGGCAGCAATTCTTCGACATAAGACATCTCGACCAGATAGCCATTTGACAGCGCGTATCGACCTTGTTTGTCGTAGCGAAATTGAAGCGGATGAATGAACGTGCGATCGCGATAGGCCAATTCGTGGCTGGGGTCTTCGTTGGGATTGTCTCGAATGTAAACCTCTTCGCTGGCGTAGGAGACAAATAAAGTCGGCTTTCCAGTCGTGGGATCGGTGACAAACGCCAATCCAGTCGGACTTTCAAACGGAGTCAATACGCTGAAGTTGAGTTCTCCGGTGGCGCGATCGAGACAATACACTGTCTGCTCGGTGCGATCGCACAGCCAAAGTTCTTCATCGCGCACAGTCAGATTGGTCGCGCCCACTCCAGGTAGCGGAAACTGGGTGATCTTGAGTTTGGTGTCTCGCTGGTAGATCGAGATGTAGCCCAGCTTTTGAGAAGTCACATAAACAGTAGACTGCCAAACGCCCACCCCATCGACGGCATAAGGCAACGTGACAAACAATCGAGGGGTGAGATCATCAAAGCTACAAAAGTAGACGCTATTTTCTAGCGCAAACCAGATGGTGTCCTCTGCAACCGCCAACCCAGTCGCATCAACAAATTGCTCAGTATGACAAGCGTTGACGATCGTCGTATTGTCGGTGGCGGGATCAATCTGCGTCAAAAACCCGCGAATGGAGTCGATTGCCAACAGTCGATCGCGCCAGACGGCCAATCCATTGAGGGCGTAAACAGCGATCGGGCGAATCGTTCTCATCGGGATCGGGTGAGGAGCGGTATGAGTAGGGAACTGGTCGTGAGAGATGCCGAGATTAAGCATCGGAATTTAATGTAATCCGTAAATACGAATGATCATAAACATAACTGTCAATTGATCAATGTATCTAGAGAGGCGCTCTGCAAAATAGCATGGTCAGAGAAGTTAAGTTTGAGAGCGATCGCCCATTCTCCAGCCTCAAAAGCAAAAGGAATCATCAGGAATCATTTAGGTTGTGCCTTTAGATAGACTTTACCTTTGGAGAAGCCTCTTATGCTAAGAAGTGTAAAGCTAAGAAATGTGAAGCACCTAGGAGCATTCCCATGAAATCTACCACTAGCACCGATTTACCTCCCGTTTCGACTGCATACAATGGCAAAGACCGTAACGCTTTTCTGTTTGGTTGGAGTCCTCAAGCCGAGCTTTGGAACGGTCGCCTAGCGATGATTGGCTTTTTGGCTTACCTGGTCTGGGATCTGGCTGGCTTTAGCGTTGTGCGTGACGTATTGAACATGGTTAAGTAGTCCGTTGGCAAACGTCGATTAACATTTAGTCAAATAGTCAAAAAGTGGGAATGGTTTGCAGAAAGCAGGCTGTTCCTATTCTTTTGACGACTTTAGGTGGTTGAGACTGGCGAATACTGTTAGCTTCGCAAGTGCCTTCGGCAACGCGCCTAAAAGAACAAAGTCTGCCTTCGCAGACTAGACCTATCTAGGGGGTTGTTAATCCGCGACGGCGGATTTTGTTCTCGTAGCTGCGGTTTTAACCGCCAAGCAAAAAGTTTTGTCAGTCAACCAGGCGAATGCTGTTAAGTGCCTTCGGCAATGCATCAATGAGAACGAATGCCTTTTGGGGGACGTTTTTGACTCAAAAATTTAAAGCGAGTCTCTACCTTTAGTGGGATAGTTCAAAATGGTGAGATTGACAAATCCTGGAGAAGGTTATGGCACAGATTATTGCGTTGGCAGCCTTTGTTGCCCTGGTCGGTGGGGCGATTTTTGGCTATTCGCGCTTTGAGAAAAAGAATAAGCAAGCGCAAGTCGTCGAGCGAGTTCAGCCTTCTTTACCCCAATCTTTGCCCCAATCTCTGCCGCCAGTTGCGACGGTTGAGAAGCCAAAATCATCCTATCAGTCGCCCCCGATCGCCGACCCGTGGGAAGTCGAAGAAGCGGTCTCAGACCCAACTCCCGAACCGATGATCGAAGCAGAAGAAATCCGTCGATCGTCCGTTGAAGACATCAGTTTGCCTCCAGCGATTCACGATCCGCGCCGTCCTCAAAGTGCCAGCTTAGAGACTATCAGCCAGGAGGTTTTGGCCTGGGGTCGCTCAAAACAACTCAAACATTTGCCCAAATTGATTCAATACACTCGACATTCGAGTCCTGTGATTCGCGGATATGCAGCAATGGCGATCGGCGAAATTGTCTCTCCCCACAGGGTCACAACCGAGGTAGAAAAAGTGATCCCAATTTTAGGCAAGCTGACTCAGGATTCTAGTATGCAGGTGAGACTGTTTGCTATCAAAGCGTTAGGCTCGATTCAGTCAGAAAAAGGGTTGCCCTATCTGCAAAAGGCGCTAGTGAGTTCGTCGGGCAGCGTGATGCAAGCCGCCAATGCCGCCATCCAAAAGTTAAAGCTCAACTATGGAATTGTGTCCGTCAAGCCAATCAAGAAGATTCATAAGTAACGAATTTGTGAGCTTTCATCCCTCATCCCTCATCCCTCATCCCTCATCCCTCATCCCTCATCCCTAATTATCCTCTCGCCCATTTCCCATCTCGCCTAGAGCCGCGACGATCGCTTCAGCTTCTCCACTAATGCGCCACAGGGTGCGGCTGGCTTCTTTGCTGACGAGTTCGTACTCTCCTTTAAAGGCCTCGATCAGACTGGGAATCGCTGACTTAGCCTCTGGGCCAATACACCCCAGCGCATAGGCCGCCACCCAGCGAACCTGCCAATCTTCATCTTTGAGTGCCGCCGTCAAAGCGGGAATGGCCCCTCTCGCGGTCGCATTAAAACTGGACAACACCCAGGCCGCCGTACTGCGGACATAAGCAGGCTTTGATTCTAAAGCACCAATCAACGCAGGAATGGCCATCGTGCCCAACTTGCCCAAACTTGCGATCGCTTCTCCACTCACCCGGCGATCGTCATCTCGCAACCGTTCGATTAGGGCTGGAATGGCAGTTCTCGCTTCGGGGCCGATTTGTCCGATCGCTCTCGCCACTTCTCGCCGAATTCGCCAGTCTCGGTCTTGAAATTCTCGAATCAGAGCAGGCAAAACCGCTTTGGTCGCTGGCCCCAGTTCTCCCAATTCACGAATGGCATCCAGTCTCAGCAGCGTGTCCCCGGTTGAGAGTTGAGGAGCAAGACGGCGCATTCGCTGGTCAACTTGAGCTTTTCGCAGGGTTTCGGCACTCAGCCCGACTCGTTTGCCCAATTCTTCTAACACATAGTCGGGCACGTCAGTTTCTTCGGCGCGCGTCAAACAACAATCTCGCATCGCTAAAAGGAAGCCCTGAATGCTTTCGGGGGCACCGGGCATCGAGTCCGCCAGCAGCAGCCAGTCGTCCCAGAGGGGTTTTTGGTTGGTGTAAAGCTCGACTAAATGTAAGGCTGCGAGACATTCGGCCAACGGGTCGAGGGCAAAACAGATCTGATCCTGAGCGGGCCCGATCGCCTGAATCACCCGCAGTCGTTTTTCTAAGTGTTTGAGTCGCGCTTTGACCGTTTCACTATCGGCACCTGTCGCGGCTTCCAGTTCTGCCAGAATGGTATCTCGCTTGGCAGGCGCAGGATGGTAGTACTGTTTCAGGCATTCCCAGGCAATGATTTTGGCATCTTCATGAACGGTGAGATTGTCGGGTTCGTCTGGCGTGGCATCCCGATTTAACTCATTTAAATAACTGAGCATCAGATCGGGGATGTTATCCGGCAGATTTTCTTCGGCAACGTCTTCTTTTTTGGCGATCATCTGCTCAGCGTAGAGCTTGGCCAACAGAACGGTGATGTTGCGCTGACCGACCATCTTGGACAGTTGGCTACAGGCATCAAAATATTCAGAATCGGTGAATAGTTCTCGTTTGCTGCGTTGAGTTAGATAGGCTTCTAAAAAGGAAGATAGGCGGTTGCCCTCGATGCGAAGTGGTTTGATTGTGGTCTTGGGCACTTCGTCCAGGGTTTCTTCGACTCGTGACGTAACAATCAGCGCATTTGCCGGAAAGTCAGGATGACCGGGGCGAATCTGTTCGCGGGTGGCTTCGCTGAGTTCGGAGAGGCGATCGACAATCACCACAATTCTGCGTTGCCGGAGCAGCCGTTCGAGAAACTCGTCAGATAGAGGATCAGAGGCATCGATCAAGGCTTGCAGTTGGCCGCGAATCGCCTCCCGAAAAGGATTCTTATCGTCCGGCAGCTTAAAATCTAATTCTTGTTCGATCAACACGGGCAACATGCGATGACGACAGAGCCGCGACGTTTTATCATCCGCCATCGCCCACTTGGCCAAATGACAGGCCAGACTAGTCTTGCCAATGCCGCCTTCTCCCCAAATCAAGAGGCACTGCCGCCCATCCCAAAAGGTCGTGTGCAAATCGTGACTGGCCAGTTCAGCAACGGTATTGCCATCCAACACGACGGGAATCGGAATGTAAACCTTACGATCGCTCACCGTATTTTTGTGGGCAAACGCTTCTCGCGCTACGTCAATCTGCTGACGAACCCAGGCATCCAAAACCCGTGGGTGATAGTGAAACCAGCCGACAAATAACACAAACCGCAGGGGAACTTTGACGCTGCCACCCAGCGGACTGGGAATCTCAAAATCGGTGTAGGGCTTGAGGGCGTTGTTGAGTTTGAGCAGCCATAAGGGACGTGCTAAAAGGACGATCGCCCACAAAGACGGCATGGTCATGAGATAGAGTAGAATGCTCGCGATCGCGGGATTAGACTGTCCCCATTCAAACACCCGTTCAAATAGCCGCGACTCTTTCTCATTTTTGAGCACGCTAAGAGAACGCCGCACCGCCGCCAGCACTTCTTCGCTAAATCCTGCCTGGACATCTTCAAGAACGGGCAACGCTTTTTCGAGATTGGTGTAAGCGTCGGATAGCTCTGTCGTGTTGAGCGATCGGGCTTTATCTTGCAAAACGCCTGCAATGCGAGTCAGAGCGGCCGCCGTACTCAAGCGCACTGCCGGATTCTCATCTTTGAGCGCTTTCACCAATTCAGGTAGGGCAGACTTTGCCTCTAGTCCAATTTTGCCCAAAGCGGCCGCCGCATACTGACGCACATCTTTATCTAAATCCGACAGCGCGGTGGTCAATTCGGGAGTTGCTGACTTTGCTTCAGATCCAATTTTACCCAGGGTCAAAGCTGCAAATGATCGCGTGTCTCGATCGCTGTGTCGCAATGCTCTCGTCAATTCTGGTACGGCTGCCCCCGCGTCTAGGCCAATACTTCCCAGGGCGGTAATCGCTTTGAGTCGAATATCTTTATCGCCATCGGTGAGCAACTGAGCGAGGATTTTGACCGATCCCTTAGATTCCGACCCCAGCTTGCCTAGCGTGACGATCGCCCCCACTTGGACTTCTTTTTGAGGGTCAGAGAGGGCTTGCGTCAGATCAGGAACGGCCAATTTTGCGTCTGCTCCCAGGTTAGAGAGCGCGTAGATCACTTTGAGCCGCACCGCCAGTTTAGAATCGTTGAGCGTCGCCACCAGGGCTGGAACCGCTGACTTAGAGGCTTCGCCAATTTTTCCGAGAGCAGTCGCCGCCTCGCCTCGAATCTGGGGATCTGAGTCCGACAAAGCCACTGTCAAATCGGGTACCGCAGAACTGGCCACGCTGCCAATTTCCGCCAGCGCCTTGATCGCCTTGACCCGAATAGACAGATTACGGTCGCGCACCAATTCTGCCAGCATCGAGACCGCGGATTTTGCTTCGGCCCCCATTTCACCCAGAATCTGAATCGCAAACAATCGCACTTTTGGCTTTTCTTGAGGATTTTGAGCCACCTTCACCAGGGCTGGAATTGCTGAAACTCCCAGCCGTTTGAGCGAGGCCACTCCATCTGGAGACTGGCGATCGGCCAGTTTGCTAAGTTGGGACGATGAAATCTCAGTCGCGTCGAGGCGATCGAGTCCTTGGGTCGGATGAAGTCCGATCGACAGACACAAAAGGCTCAAGATCAGAAGAAAGTTTTGTCGGGTGCGCGTAGCCATGCCAGAACGCCTGCAAAAATGGGTAGTCGATGCAGGGGTGCCGTAAAAAGATTGGGGGTGCGATCGCGTCTAAGTGAAACCTTTAAGTGAAACCTTCAAAGGCTATCTGCGTAAAATCTAGTAGAAATTTCCTACGATGACTGCGATCGGTAATACTTGGCAACCCTGATACCGTAATTGTTCCCCAGTAGTTTTGCCAGATCGCGGCCAGCTTCATGAAATTCTTATGAAATTCTTTTAGATGTGGTGCAGCGTTCCTGAATGGATACTGCCGGGTTCTAATGGCAAAAACAGCGTAAACACTTCACCTTGTTCGGGGCGCTGTCTGACAATCAGCTTGCCGCCCAATGCTTGAAACAGATTCTTGGTTACCGTTAAATTGAGACTCAAACTGCCCGTTTCTGGCTGAAACATCAACACCTGACCCAGCGACTTGAGCAAGGGTTTGTAGTGTCCTCGCGTTTTGGCCTCGTGATGCTCAGTTGGACTCATTTGAGACTGAAGCTGTAATTTAAGCTGATCCCCCGCCAGCGTCACCTCGACTTGAATGCAACTTCCGGAGGGCAAACTGCGCGCTGATCGATCGATCAAACTCGTCAAAGCCTGATCCAACATCGTCGGATCACTCACCACAGGCGGCATCTGTTGCGGCAAAATCACTTCTAGCGTCAGATTGCGCTGACTGGCTTGCTTTTGCCATCGAGGAATGCTCTGCTGCAACACTTCGGTTAGAGAAGTCGGAGTTAGGGAAGTTGATTCGAGTTTTGTCGCCGACGTTTCTAACTCAACGGCTCGAAAGATCAGCCCAAACCGATCGATTTGTTCACTACACTCGCGATCGATCATTTCTAACCGCTTGATCACATCGGGCAGCAAGTCTCGCCGTTTGAGCAGCGATCGGGTCAGCGTGCGAATCGTCGTCAAGGGCGTTCTGACTTCGTGAGCGATCGCTTGCAGCAGTTCGACATCAAGGCTTTGGGGAGACGACAAAATCGCGGACGTAGTGGAGGCCGATCTAGCGCGTCGGCGTGTTCTCTGTAGGGCGATTCCAATCTGTTCTTCTCTGAGTTGAGACTCTTTAGAGTCTTCGATATCGGGAAGGTGGGCAAGCAGTTGATGGCTAAACTGAGTCACCAGTCGATAGTCAGGCGCGATCGGCGGAAACTGCTGAAACAACCGATCCAATCGTCCGACCTGATACGCATTCATCAACACCACTCGCAGGCGCAACGTTTGCCAAACCCGCTCCACACAGTCAGGGTCAAACGAAAACGAAAACTGAGGATTGCCGTCAGCATCTTCGCCCAGCACCATCGCCAGACTAAAGCGATCGGTCAGGGCAAAACAAAACTGCTCCGCCGCCAGCGGATCTCCGGGCAACAGCGACAACGTAGGATTGGTTTCACAAGGCGATGGCTCACCCAAAGCAGGCGGCAACTGAAACGGCAACCCCATCAACGTCGCCATCGGATCAGACGTAAAAGACCAGGTTGCGTAGTTTGCCAACAACTCAGGCTGACCCAAAACAGGCAACGGCCCAGCCAGGATCACCCCTTTGACTTGAGAATCTTCTGACATTGCCTGCTGATTTTGTTGCAGCAAGACTTCTAAAGCGGCGATCGCGCCAAACCATTCCCGCTCGGCTCTGACTCGCTGTTGAGCTACCGAGAGATTTTTGGGAGACGGCGCTAAAAGCTGATCACCCGTTGTTGGCGAAGTCAAAATCTCACTGAGAGTTGGTAAAATCCACTCGTGCATAATCCGTTCAATACATTCGACCGCTACCTGACTACGAGCGTATCTAGATTTGAGCACGATCGGTGAGTGTAGAACCGTACCGATCGAGGTGCAATGTCCGCCTTTTGAAAGATTAGCAGCGAATTCGAGTTTCTATTGATGTACGGCTAACTGTCGAAGCGAAGACGTAAAAAGCTAGACAGAATGAGGATAGATGTTTTGGTAATCAAAAAGCTGAATGGACTGGCAAGAAATTTCTGGCAATTGGGTTTTAGTCCCGGCGCGACCTGTGGCGATCGTTCACTTTTTGGGCGGCGCATTTGTGGCCACTGCTCCCCATCTCACCTACCGCCGCCTATTGGAATATTTGGCAACCCAGGGCTATGCGATCGTCGCTACTCCCTTTGTCAATACGTTTGATCATGCTGAGATTGCCCGATCAGTGTTCAAAAGCTTCAACATAGCGCTAGAAGTGTTGCAAACTCGCATCCTCAACCGTTACCTTCCGATTTACGGCATGGGACACAGCATGGGCTGCAAGCTGCACTTATTAATCGGCAGTCTGTTTTCGGTAGAGCGATCGGGCAATATTTTGATCTCCTACAATAATTTCTCCGCCAAGGAAGCCGTTCCTTTAGTTGATCAATTTTCCACTGTTTTCCCGGTCGAGTTCACTCCGTCACCGCTTGAGACGCATCGAATGATTGGCGATCGCTACCAAGTCCGACGCAATTTGCTGGTGAAATTTTCTAACGATACGATCGACCAGTCCGTTCCGCTATCCAACATTCTAGAAAAGCGCTTTCCTGGCATGAACTCGCTCAGAACGCTCAACGGCAGTCATGTAACCCCTCTAGGACAAGATATGAAATGGCAAGCAGGAAAAGACTTCACACCCTTTGACGCGATCGCTCAGTGGATGCGCCAAGAAGTCTACCGCGAACTCGCCCAACTCGAAAAAGCCATTCTCCTGTGGCTCAACCCGTTTTCTTAAGGGATGAGGGATGAGGGATGAGGGATGAACCAAGATAAAGTTGCGGAGTTAAAAGGTTGAGCTTGAAAATGTTTGGTGAAATTTTTGGGATTTTGAGCAAGCTCTATCAGCATTTCATCCCTCATCCCTCATCCCTCATCCCTCATCCCTTCTTTCACCCTCATCCCTGTCCCTCGTCTTATGGTAAGATTTGCGCGTCCAAATACAAGAAATCATACATGACGCTGACACACTCTGAGATTGGGGTCGCTACGCTGGGGTTAATGGATGTCGATGCCGTTCAAAAAGCGCTGAATCGATCGAGAGCCTCAGTCTACCGTTATGCCAACACTAATCCCGACGAAGCAAATCCGCCCTACGATCCCAAAAAGCTGAACGCAGAACTGCGAGAGAGTCCCAACGATATTTTGCTGTTTCACCCCAACGAAGTGGCGCGGTTTGCAAAAGATGTCTTGAGAATTAAACAGGTGACGATCGAAGTCCAAGAACCCCAGTCCAACGCCACTCAAGAACTGCTGCAAGCCATCTTGACCGAGTTGCAACACATTCATCAAACCCTTAAAGCGCGATCGTGACCTTAAGTTGCGCCTGAGTTGCTTAAGTTGCGATTGTTAACCAAAAGTAAAAATCCCTCCAAATCCCGTTAGAATTATTTATGTGAGTGAAAGATTTCTCTCTAATTTTGGGCTAAATGATGAAAGCTGCGCGTTTTCTGACGTTAGTCTAGTTGAGTTGGTTAAATAATTTATGCAATCTGGTAGTCCGCCTACCACTCCATCAGGACACCCTACTCACACAATGGCGAATATTATTGGGACGGCGATCGCCTTGCTCACGTTGATCCTCCCAATTTTGATGATTGGTCACTACACACCCAGTAGTTCACCCACCATTCAACCCACTCCTGTCGCTGACGTGAAATAGCTTCCGCTTCAAAGTCTTGCAGCATTTCATTCAGATCCGGCAAAATAGATAGACCTTACCCGAATGATCCGTGCAATCGCTATGATCAAGGGAAGTGTTATTTATATTGTTCTGGGGCTGGATCAATGACATCGTATGCAACCTCGACTGCCAGGGCCGACATGAGCGAACTGCGGCGTTTAAAGACGTTGCTGCCGCCCGAATTGCAGAGTTGGGTGACGATCGAAGTCACAACTGCCGTCAATCCGACGCTGATTACCAGTGAAGAAATCGGCCGGGACGAAGTTGAAATCCAAATCGACATGCCGAAATGGGATCAACTGGCAATCGACCAGCGAAATCTTCTGTTTTGGCACGAGGTTGCTCGGATTCAGGCAGACACCATCCCCAAAGATGGCTGGGAAATGGCGGCTCTGGCGATCGGTCTTGGTGGCGCGGTTGGTGAACTGTGGGTACAAGATGCCTTGCTGCTGATTTTGGCCCTGGGGCTGTCTGGGGTAGCTGGCTTTCGTCTTTATCAGAAAAACAATAGTGAGCGTAACCTGCAAGAATCCGCCGATGCTGACGAACGGGCGATCGCGCTCGCGACTCGATTTGGCTACACCTTGCCCAACGCCTACAAAAGTTTGGGAAGTGCTCTCAAAACGCTAATCGACCAGACTCCCAAAAAGCGGCTCCGCAGCAAGTATGAAGCTCGTCTCAATGCGCTGAAGAAAAGTGCAGCCAAGGCAAAAGCTAAGATGAAATCTTCGGCTCCTAACGACTTTGAGTAGAGTTTGCGACCGAATCTAAACCTTTTTGGAAAAGAGAATGGGTAGCGGACGATTGAGGCGATACTAAAAAGCCTGTCTGTTGCCCATTTTTCTGTACAGGTGAGCGTATGGCTTTTAAGATTAGTGCCCTCAAATTACCCATTTTGAGAGTCGGGTCTACGGGGGCCGCTGTTGGCGCGTGGCAGCGTTTTTTGCAAGATTTGAATTATCCGATCGGCGGGATCGACAACAGTTTTGGCCCGGCGACCGATCGCGTAACTCGTGACTTTCAGAAGAAAAACGGTCTGACCGCAGATGGCATTGTCGGGGCCGGAAGTTATAGTAAGGCGCTGGCTCAAGGGTTTATCTATCGCGTCGCAAACCTGACCCCAGCCATGTTGCTGGACTACCTTAACTATGGGCCGTCTGAAGTCAGAGATCTGCAAACCAGCTTGAATGCGATCGGTCGGCTCAATCCTGCTCTGAGTGCGGATGGTGACTTTGGGGCGAGGAGCGCTAAGGGGTTGTCAGAGGCGTACAAAATTCTGGATGTGGGGTTTCGATCGCGTCTAGAGCAGCAGCTTTCGACGGCAACCAAGCAGAAATTGAGCAGCGATTTTACGCCTGGGTTGGAGATTTTGACGGAGTATGCGAGACGGCTTCGCGCTCGATTGAGTGGGGCCCAGTGGGTGAGATTCTTTCCGGCGAGTCGGTCGATCGATGATCTGGCCTCTCCGTTTCGGCAGCGGGTGCAATCATTTGAAAAGGCGCTCAGAGATGCGGGGGCGACGATCGAGATTACGAACACGTATCGACCTCCAGAGCGGGCTTACATGATGCACTACAGCGTCTCTATCAACAATCGAGACATTGCCCCCGAAAATGTGCCGTCGATGAGTGGGGTAGATATTGACTGGGTGCACTACAGCAACGCGGGATCGCTACAGGCTGCGCGGCAAATGGTGGAAGCGTATGGGATTGGGAGCAATCCGGCGGCGCTGCGATCGCGTCACACTCAAGCGCTGGCGATCGATTGGCTGATCGACTGGCAAGGCAATCTCAATATTAGAAACGGCTCAGGTAGAACGGTCAGTATCGGCAGTCCGCGCAACGGCAACGACAATCCTCAACTCTGGACGGTGGGTGCATCCTATGGAGTTTACAAACTGGAATATGATCCGCCGCACTGGTCGGTGGATGGGTTTTAGGCGGAGGCGCAAAAGTTCTTTGACGGTCACAACTCTGCCGCTTTGAGTTTGAAGGGCTGGGTGAGGATTCCTAAGATTTGGGGCAACTGGGCGATCGCGTATTCGCTTAAGTCTACTTCCAGAGTGCCGCCATCTGTCAGCCTCAAAAACCGCCAGTTGGTTCCTGTGGAAACTGCGCCCCAGATGATGTGATCGGGATGCCCCTGGCGATCTTGAAGATCCAGGCGGCTACCATTTCTGCTGCACACTGCCCCAGCCCAGAGCGAATGTCGTTGTCTTTTGCTTCTACGATCACGACGACGGGGGCATCAATCACAACTTGATTGGCGCTGGCGGTTAGCAAGAAATCGCACACTCCTGTGAGGCTTTTGGCTTCGTCAACATTGAAGGTGGTGCCAGAAAAATAACCCACGCTGCCTAAAAACATTCCGCGAACCTCAAGCAGGATGGGAGTAATGATGAGTTCGGATCTGGCTTTCTCGGTGCTAATGGTTGCGGCCAGGTCAATGGTGTTTGATAAGAGATCTTTTAGCCATTGAGATGGCTCGACAGGTTTGACAGAGGCAAACAAGTGATAATCGTTTTTGATAGTGAGATTGAGAACTGCGATTTTAGGGGGCAGCCCGGAGCGATCACCGCAGCGAAGGATTTCATCGAATTCACGCTAAAATACTTGCCGGAAAAAGGCTACGTCGTTTTTTGGTGATTTTACTTCTTCTAGCGTGACATTAGAGGGATAACGAGAACCGAGTTCACAGCCGTATAACAATTCGCTTGATCTCACTACCGCAAAATCTTCGTGTGGATGTCGAGGATATTTACGGCCGCCCAACCGAAACGTTATCGAGCGACTAATACTTGATGAACACCCCGACCCATATCAACAACATATCCTGTTCGTTGTAGCTCTGGAGTTGGCTTTTCGATGACTCGCCAGAATTCGATTCCACCTTCAGGTTTTGGGGTGAAATAGTCATAGACCGTGACGGCTAATGCCTTACCGCTGGCATCGAAAGCTGCACCCTCTGGCAAAATTCCCTCAAATGGATAATCCTTGAGCTTCGTGAGTTGACCTGATGCGCGATCGAGCATCATCAAACTCAAGGTCGCTTGACGGGTAAATCGAGGTGAATTAGTCGGGAAGGCAGTCCCACGCATATTTACAGTCACGACCTTTGAGCCATCTGGACTGATTGCCAAACTTTCGGGTGAAAGATCGGCGATCGCAGTTGAAACCACCCGATGCTGTGTTCCAGACGTATTCAATGGAGCAAGTTGAATGACGGATACTGTTCCTCGCGTTTCGGGTAATCGTTGTTCCAAGGTTTTGATTTGTTCACCAAAATTGCGCCCCCAATTGCTGCTGAGATAGAAGCGCCCATCAGGAGTGAATTGTCCTGTAAACGGGTCTTTGCCAACTTTCACGGGTGAACCCCAGGGAGACAGTTGCAGTGCCCCTTCAGCGTTGCGATCGACTTCGTAAAAGACAATTTCATCTCGGTAGTCCAGATTTACAGCTAGATATTTTCCAGACGGATGCCACTGAACTTGACTCGCGTACAATCCATTTTGGAAATACTTTGGGTCAGGTTGAATTCCGATCTGACGAAGGGAAAACTCTGTCGGTTGACCGAGTTGATTGTTCTGAACTGGAATTAGAACGATTTCTTTGTTTGGAGTCTGCGTTGAAATTGCTAGTAAATTTCCATTGGGATGAACATGAACCGTTTCAGGCTTAGGAGGAACTTCAATTCGATCTCGAACAATGGGACGACGAGGATTAGAGACATCGATCGCCACCAATTGATTGCCAGAAGGAAGTTGCTCTCTTCGAGTCGCATTCGCTGGCATCGCTCCAAGGGTTTCAACGACAAATGCAGTTTGATGATCGGGTGATAGCGCCAGCGCATAAGGCGCTCCAATCACTGAATTTGAAGCATTAATTTGCGCGATCGTTTCTCGTTTTCCATTCGGAAGTAATGTCACGATCGAGAGTTGATCACTCACCCCTTGAGCAGGCAACTTACCATCTGCATAGGTGCTGGCAAGAAAATCACCATCTGAAATGGCAGCAATGTAGCGTCCTGTAAATTCCAACAACTGCTGTGTGGGTTGGGAATTGCTCAATTGAGTTGAAATTGAGATGCATGTGAGACAACCAATGATGAACGCGATCGCGCTGCGGGTGATGCTCAGATTAAAGTTTTTCATGGTCTTTGAATTAACTTAAGCACTTCGTTCCTTAAACACTTCTTCCGCTACAGCCATTGCTTGCTGCACTTTCACAAAGCCAACATAGGGAAGCATATGTAGGATAGTTTCAACAATTTCCTGACGATTGGCTCCTACGTTTAAGGCTCCATTGATATGGACTTTGAGCGGTAACCCTGAAGCCGTGGTATTCAACCCAGTCAAGGCAGAAACGGTTGCCAGTTCACGGGTTTTTAGATCGAGATTTGGACGAGAAAAGACATCGCCATAGGCAAATTCCACGATGTAGCGTCCGAGGTCAGGAGCAATATCTTCAAAGCTGTTCACCACTGCCTCACCCGATGCTTTGCTAATTTGATTGAGAGCGTCTAAACCCCGGCGGTAGCGAGTCTCATTGCTTTCTGCCTGCCGCCGACTTTCTAGCTCTGGTTGTGGACTAGCAGGCGGAATTCCCTGTTGTTTGAGAGCGACAAGTTTCTGCTGCGCGGCAGCAATGGCAGTCAGGGTTTTGGGATAACCTGCATACACGGTCATTTGCATCAGCAATTCTTTAATTTCAGTCTCTGTCGCGCCCGCCCGCAATGCCCCTTCAACGTGAGCCTCAACTGAATTGTTCTGATTGCCGAGAGCCGTGACCATCGCTAGCGTGGCAAACTCGCGAGATTTGAGGCTGAGTCCGCGCCGATTCCAAATTTCACCCCGCGCAAATTCGATGATCAACCGGGGTAAATCGGGGGCAAGGGTGGCAAACCGAGTGGCAATGGTTTTAACTCGATCGCCTTCTGTTTGCTGCAAATTTTGAATCCCAAGCTGGTAGCGATCGCCCTCCGGTCTGGCTGAAACAGGCTTGAACTGAAGGTTACGTTCTTTGAACACTTCCCGCGCGATCGTCATGCCATCTTGCGCGGCTGGAAAGCCAGCATACACAACGGCATTCAGAATCGTCTCTACCACTTCTTGAGGCGTACAGCCGACATTCAGCATTCCATGAATATGAAACTTCAGTGCCGGACGTACCGAGCCGATCGCAGTTAATGCCGCCACGATCGCGATTTCTCGCTGTTTCAAATCGAGTCCGGGTCGAGATAAAACATCGCCAAACACATGGTTCACAACCATTTGGGCTAAATCTGGTGAAAATGCTTCCAGTGGGCGAGTAGCGCGATCGTAATCATTACCCCCGACTCGCTTGAGCGTTTCAATGCCGCGAGTGTAGCTATCGCTGGGTTGAGCTTGCACTTTTTTAGTAAAGATTCCTAGAACAAAAGTTGTCAGTGTTGCGATCGCAGACGTGAGCAGCGATCGGCGCATTCGTTGAGCAGTCTGTGACATGATTTTTACAACACAATGATTGTGATTTTGTGAATCTCAACTACAGACCAGACATCATGCCCCCATCTGCCAAAAGAGAAACGCCAGTATGGTGTGGAAAACGATCGAAAATTTTCGTTGATTTAGAAGTCTTTGTCCAAGTTATGAACAGCGGCAACTTTGCATTTCTCTTTTCGGGGTTTATACAGGTGGCGGATTTCGTTCGGAAAATTGCCCGTTCCAATAGGGGTAATAGGGATATGGCGGTGTCAAATAACTTGCCGTATCTAGTCTTGCAATTTGCTCCTGGGTGAGGTTCCAGCCGACTGCCCCAAGATTCTGCCTCAACTGCTCCTCGTTGCGCGCACCAATTAGAACAGTCGCGACGGTGGGTCTTTGCAGCAGCCAGTTCAGGGCGATCTGTGGAATGGTTTTATTGGTCTCTACCGCCACTTCGTCGAGCGTATCGACGATCCGATACAAGTGCTCATCATCAACTGGCGGCCCGAACTTAGCCGTATCGTGTAACCGACTGTCCTCAGGTAAAGGCCGTCCCCGCCGGATTTTTCCGGTTAAACGTCCCCAACCGAGCGGACTCCACACAACAGCCCCAACACCTTGGTCTTGACCTAATGGCATCAGCTCCCATTCATAATCGCGACCGATCAGTGAGTAGTAGGTCTGGTTGGCGACATAGCGCGAGTAACCATAGCGATCTGCGACAGACAGAGATTTCATGAGGTGCCAGCCAGAGAAATTGGATACTCCGAGGTAGCGCACTTTCCCGTCACGCACTAGGTCATCAAGCGTTGACATCACGCTTTCAATGGGTGTCATCGCATCGAAGTGGTGTAATTGCAGCAGATCGATATAGTCCGTACCAAGGCGTTTGAGTGCAGCGTCAGTAGCCTGTATAAGGTGATGGCGAGAAGCTCCAACGTCATTTGCACCTTCGCCCACACGAAGCGTAATTTTAGTCGATAAAATTACTTGGTCGCGGCGACATCTGACTGCTTCCCCCAGAATAGATTCCGAGATTCCGTCAGAATAGACATCGGCGGTATCAAACATATTCACGCCAGCCTCAAGGCAAATATCGATCAAGCGTTTCGCCTCATCTACATCCGTATTACCCCAAGCACTGAAAAGCGGTCCTTTGCCACCAAAAGTACCTGCGCCAAAACTTAACGCAGGAACCTTAAAGCCAGATTTGCCCAGAAAGCGGTACTCCATGAGTTATTATCCTCGTTGATAAGTGTTGAAAAACTTTGTCGTGAGGTTGTGAATCACGATCGACGTAGAGGTTGAGAGATTTGTGACATGACTTTTACGACACAATGATTATGATTTTGTAACCTTTAATTACAGACCGGACATCATACCCCCATCAGCTAGAAGAGACGTACCTGTAATGTAGGGACAATCGTTGGATGCAAGAAACAATGCTGCTTCGGCAATCTCCTCTGCGGTGGCAATTCGCTTCAGTGCATCTGCCAACTGTCGAGCCGCTTCTACTTTCTCTTTTGAACCTCCGGTCGATCGCTGAAATAGCGGCGTATCCGTGATTCCAGGTGAAAGCACATTCACTCGAATCCCTTGCTGCCCGTAGTCCAATGCTGCCGCTTGTGCTAAACCCAAGAGCGCCCGTTTTGCAGAAGCATAGCCAGAAAACCCCGGTCGAGTTGCGACAGTATGCTGTGAGGCAGTAATAACAATATTTCCACCCCGCTTCAGCATGTGTGGAATCTGGTACTTCATGGCAAGAAAAACACCCCGTAGGTTCGTATTCTGAACCCAGTCCCATTCCTCAACGGTAATCTCGTGGAGGGGTTTGGAGAGTATATCTCCCGCATTGTTCAGGGCGATATCCAGTTGACCATATTTTTCCACGATGCGATCGACAAACGATTCAACTTCTCTCGGCTGGATCACATCTGCTTTGAGATAAGTCGCCTCGCCACCACTTTGCCGAATTTCCTGTTCTACCGCAGCACCCAGGTTTTCTCTCCGTCCGCAGAAGCCAACTTTCGCTCCTTCACGAGCAAAGGCAAGTGCCGCCGATCGCCCAATTCCAGAGGTTGCGCCAGTGATCATCACCACCTTTCCAGCAAAGCGCCCTTTTGCATCTGTGGGCTGAGGGGCTGGCTGCTGAGCGTTCGCCGTTACTCTATTCGGAGTTAATCCATTCGGAGTTAATCCAACTGTAGCGGCTCCTGCCAGTCCAGCCAGCCCAGTTTGAATCACTTGCCGACGGCTAGACTGTTGATTTGTAGTGCATTTCATCATTAGTTTTTGGGGTGTAAAAACGACTCAAAATTCTGTGGTTTCTGTGAAAGTTTTTTCGGAGGTTGATGATGGACTTGCAAAACAAGCTTCGATAGCCTAAGTGTAGATTCATGCTCAAAAAAATAACAATGGCTTTTTCAGGCACCACTGTCATGCTAAAAACGCATTAATTATCATGAGTCGTTTACACGATTTAGAAGTCTTTGTGCAAGTCGTCAACAGCGGCAACTTTGCCAGAGCGGCGGCAGCATTAGAAATTAATCCATCAGCTATCAGTCGCCGCATTAGCCAGCTTGAAGATCAGTTGGGTGTCCGTCTGTTTAATCGCACCACCCGCAGCCTCAGCCTGACCGAAGTGGGAGAGCGCTATTTCAATCGTTGTCTCAGCATTTTGGCAGAGTTAGAAGAAGCCGATCGCGAGGCAAAACATCACAGCGCAGCCCCGCAGGGTGTTCTGCACGTTAGTTGTTCAACCCTGTTCGCCCATCGTCATCTACTAACGCGCATTCCTGAGTTTTTGACCCACTATCCCCGCCTCAGCATTCAATTAGCGCTGACCGATGACTTAGTAGATATTGTGGGTGACAGTATCGATGTTGCCATTCGCATTGGTGAACTGGCAGATTCTGCTCTGATTACCCGTCGGTTAGTCTCCGATCGCCGGATTCTTTGTGCGGCTCCAGCCTATCTCGATCGCTATGGAACTCCCACAACTCCCGATGATTTAGCCACTCACAATTGCCTCGCCCTGAATGCCTACAAAACGACCTTGAATCAATGGCGCTTTTGCGATCCTGTTGGAGTGAGAGAAATTAGCGTGGGTGGAAATTTTACCGTCAATAGTGGGATAGCCCTGTATGAGTCGGTTCTGGCAGGTTTGGGCATTGCTCGTGTGACGGCATTTTTGGCAGATCAGGCGCTGCGATCTGGACAACTGATTCACATCCTTTCGGAATACGAAGATGAGAATGATGTGGGAATTTACGCCATCTTTCCTAGCAATCGTTACTTGCTTCCCAAAGTGCAATGTTTTGTCGAGTTTTTAGTTGAAAGTTGTTCCAGCAAAGCAGTAAACGGACAAAACAGTTTAACTGAGGCGTGACTCCAAAGATCTGGACTGTTCCTCTAGGGCCGCAATTTGCTGTCTGAGCTTCAGAGTAGGGATTGTAGGCGTTGCTGAATCAGGGGATGAATTGCCCCAAAGCGGCGAGAAACCCAAGGCTCAAAGTCCCCCAATTTTGGGGGATTTAGGGGGCGAAAAGATGAACACTTCCCACAGATTCATCCCTCCAATCAGCAAGGCCGGATTGTAAAATAAATTGCATCAAAGTCAGAAGTTGAGATCTAATGAACTACTGAACCAAAGACATGAGTACGATGACCTTTCAACCCGAACTGCTGGATCAACTGCTTAGGTTTATACTGTGTTCTGGACAATGCGCAAACTAATGAGTTTTGACCAGATTTTTGGGATGTCAAAGTGCTGCCTCGTCTCACAACAAGTAACAGCCTTTCAGAGAGAATATGAGAATTTTTCATTCCGTCAAGTGGGCAAACGAGAGAAAAAAGTCCAAAGTCCAAAGTCATTCCTCATCCCTCATCCCTTCTTCTAGCTCCGGCAAAGGCTCCTCTGCTTGCAAAAACTCCGGCTCAGTCTTGTCGTAGCGATCGTTCCTCCACTCATCCAAAATATCTCTCACCAACGCCTCTCTCAGCCAAATCTGACCCACCAGCACCAGCGGAATCGCCAGAAACAATCCCAAAAAGCCAAAAAAGATGGCAAAAACTACTTGAGATAAGAGCGTGACCGCCGGAAGCAGCGATAGCTGTTTTGACATGACAAATGGCACCAGCAAATACTGCTCAAGCTGCTGAATGACAATATACAAAATCACTACAGCGCCCGCTTTCCACGGCGCATCGAGCAGGGCGATCGCCATCGGCGGAACCAAACTCAACACCGGCCCCACATTGGGAATCGCTTCTAACAACCCGGCTAACAACGCATTTGCCAGCACCAATGGCACGCCCAAAATCCACAAACTGATGCCGCTGACGACCCCAATCACCACCATGTTGATCAAAATGCCGCCGACCCAGTTGACCAGCGCCACCTCACACAGTCCGAGAATTTCATCCGCTCGCCGCCGATAAAACGACGGAAACAACAGCACAAACCCTCGACGATAAGGTTGAGGATTGATCAGCAGCATGACCGTCAGAATGATCACCAGCAGCAGATTTAACAAAACCGCCAGCACATTGGAGAACAAGGAGAAGAAGTTTCCGACGACTCGCCCGGCTAGCGGTTGGATTTGTTGAATCAGATCATCAATGCCCGGCAAGTATTGTGATGACCCAGGAATCATATCCTGCATGTCTTGAAACCGTTTCTGAAGATTGTCTAACCCTTTGGGCACCAATTCCACAAGCTGTTGAAACTGAGTGATAAACGGTGGCACAATCAGCCCGACAAAGATGATCGAGAGAATGACGAAGAGCGCGATCGAGAGTGCAGTTGCCGCCCCTCGTTTTAAGCCCGCCCGCTGCATTCGGCGCACCAGACTATTGAGTGCAGTGGCAAAAATCACCGCCGCAAACACCAGCAGCAAAACCTGATGAATCTGCCACAAAATGTAAGCTGACACCGCAAAAGCCAAAAGCCCAACCCATTTTCCCAATCCCACAATCTCACTCCTTCCCATGCTGGCTTAACTGAGTATGCCATTTTGCAGAAAAAGCGAAAAAGAAAAGAGACAAGACTTCTGCGAAGATGCACCAAAAGCCTAACTAAAGGAATACATCAAACGCTCGAATCGGTGATTGGGGGTGAGACTAAATCACGCTGCCAGATTTTTG
The DNA here is from genome assembly GCF_052939475.1 of Phormidesmis sp. 146-20. NCBI lineage: Bacteria > Bacillati > Cyanobacteriota > Cyanophyceae > Leptolyngbyales > Leptolyngbyaceae > Phormidesmis > Phormidesmis sp. 146-20. The sequence continues at coordinate 70,475 of NZ_JBJPHT010000009.1, read as the reverse complement.
GGAGGACGATCGTGCGTCACAATAGCGATGGTGTTCAAAATAGTTGAGTTATGCGATTTGCAGTTTCGGGCAGTTCTGGGCAGGTGTTGGCGTATGGGAAGCTGTTTATCCAACCGGATGAGGAGGGGCAGCGTCTTTGTTTTTGCACCGATCGCGGCACTGTCATTGTCGGGGGAATCATCGATCCAGATGGCGATCTGTCCAATGCGAGTCAGGAGTTATTTCGAGAATTTCTTAAAACCTGGGGGATGATGGGGGTGACGCTCACGTCTCAGACTCGTTAGGCGTTCAGAATTTAGTCTTATTGTATTAAAAACGCTACTTTTTCGAGCAATTGCCCACTCTAGAGTAGAACGGTTGAGAGATCAGGAACAATCTGGCTTCTGATCTCATCCGATAAATCAGAGTGGACGATGCAATGCAAAGATGTAGAACCAGAGTGCTGAATTGGCTGATTTTTGTGCTGGTGGGCTGGGCGATCTCTTCGAGTTACCCGCAAGGGGTTGTCACTCAGAGTCAGCCGTCTATTAGCGCCACCAAAGCAGAATTTGTAAATCTTCAAGCGATCAGTCCAAATATTGTATTGGATATTCGCTATGCAACGACAAATAATTTTACAAAACAAAAGTTATACCGTCAGGCAAAATGCTTTTTGAGAAGCAGCGTGGCAGAAAAGTTATCACGAGTGCAAACAGAATTAGAAACGCAAGGGTTGGGACTCAAAGTATACGATTGTTATCGTCCGCTGTCGGTGCAAAAACGCATGTGGCAACTCAAGCCTGATCCAAATTATGTAGCAAACCCAGTTTATGGATCGAGACACAATCGAGGATCTGCGGTGGATGTGACGCTGGTCGATCGCACAGGCAAAAATTTAGCAATGCCGACTGAGTTTGATGAGTTTAGCGATCGTGCTCACCGCGACTACAATAGTTTAAGCAATACCGTCAAAACAAATCGAGCAACGCTAGAGCGAATCATGGAAAAGCACGGATTCGTTGGGCTACAAACTGAGTGGTGGCACTTTGATGCGACTGAATGGAGACAGTTTCCAGTTGCGGATGTCTCGTTTGAAGCGATTTAGAAGCGGCTATTTAGAAAAGTTCGGTAGTCACAGGAAAGCATTCAAAATTGCGGCGTATCCATTCCCACTTCGTTGTTGATGTATGACCAGATGAAATCATTCTGAATCACTAATTCTAGCAATTATATTTGTGGTAGCGTTCTCTGCTGCAATCTGGGTAGCGTTGTACAGCCTGTATGATCAGATTCTAAAGCGTGAAAGGGACAGGCGATCGTACTACTAACGGGTTCGTATTGGCTTGAAGATGCGTCGCTATATCATTGCACCTGAAGCAAGCGACAACCTAACTACTAAATCGCTCCACCGAAAGAACAAACCCAGGTAAAACAGCTTCACCCGACAAGTCGATCGGAAGCCCCAACTTCTGAACGTCTTGATTAGACCTCTTGCAGATTAGTTTCATCCCCTCTTTGCAAATCACGAAAAATCAGGAAACATCAGGACTATAACGATTTACGAGCGTCCTGATGATGAACTACATAATAGCTCAAACCCTCTCACCTGCCTCCTTCAAGCGTCGCTTTGGCATCCATCAAGCCACGTTGAAGCAGATGATAGCTGCCCTCAAACCCCAGTGGAGACCCAGACCCAGACCAGGAGCTAAACCCAAGCTTGAGCTAGCGGATCGGGTGCTGGTCGCTTTGGAATATTGGCGAGAGTATCGCACCTACTTTCACATCGCCAGCAGTTGGGGCATCAGTGAGTCGAGTGTCTGCCTCTTATCTTCCAACAGGATTATTCTTTGTCTTTTAGCCCGATCGCTTCAATTCCCAACTGTTTTTGAATTTGTCGAATCGCCTGATACATGTCATACAAACGGCTATACATCGCAGAGGCTTTGAGATAAACCTTGTGTTCGACCGCAGGGTAGCCCGAAACCGTGATCCCCGGTGGCACATCTTTATGGACTCCAGCTTTCGCAGAAGCGACAGAACCGTCTCCCATTTTGGCGTTATTCGCTACTCCGACCTGTCCTGCGAGAATCACCCGATTGCCGATCGTCGTCCCCCCTGCGATGCCACATCCCGACGCAAACGCACAGGCTTCTCCGACCGTCACGCCATGACCGACTTGCACCAGATTATCGATTTTGGTATTGCGACCAATGCGCGTTTCACCAACTGAGGGACGATCGACATTCGAGTTACAGCCCACCTCAACGCCATCTTCTAACACGGTGTAGCCAGACTGCTCCATTTTGAGCCAGCCTTCACGAGTCGGCACAAAGCCAAATCCCTCGGAGCCAATCACCGCTCCTGCATGAATTACACAGTCTGCCCCAATCTGCGATCGCTCATGAATTACACAATTGGCATGAAGAACGGTACGATCGCCCACAGTTGCCCCCGGATAAATCACCACATTGGGATGAATCACCACCCCATTCCCAATCTGAGTTTCTGCCTGAATGACGGCATGGGCCCCGATCGCCACCTCTTTACCAATTTGCGCCGATGGATCAATGACGGCTGTTAGGTGAATGACTGGTGCAGGTTTGAACGGCTGATAAAAGAGCGCGATCGCCTGAGCAAACACCAATCGAGGTTGACGAGTCGCAATCCAGGGAATGTGGCGATCGTTGGCTTTGGCCTGTAGCGTTTCGTCAGGCGGCAAAATCAGAACGCTGGCTCCAGTCGTGTCAATTTGTGAGCCAAACTTATGACCGTCGGCATAGCTAATTGTGCCTGGAGTTGCCTGATCGATCGCTGCCACGCCAAGGATTTCGGGATCGTTGTCAGGGGCGATCGACAAGCTGTGTGAAACGATAGAGGCACTGAGTCTTTCAACAATTTCACTGAACTTCATAGACGGGTTGGAGGGATGAGGGATGAATTCGTGATATCGAATAGTGTGGATGATTTTAGCAAACTGCACCGCTCCATCTTTTCTATTCCTAATTCAGAACTCATCCCTCATCCCTCATCCCTCATCCCTTCTCAAAAACGAAGCGCTCTCAACGTGAGCCGTCTGTGGGAAGAAATCTGCGGGTTGGACTCGTTCAAGCTTGTAAGCACCTGATTCGCAGAGCATCTTGAGATCGCGGGCTAGAGTGGCCGGATTGCAACTAATGTAGACGATGCGTTCGGGCTTCATCTCTCTCAGCGTTTGGATTACAGCCGGGTCGCAGCCTCTACGCGGAGGATCTAATAAAACAACGTCAGGATGGACTTCTAGCAAGGGCAGAATCTTTTCGACGGTGCCCGTTTCGATCGTGACATTCTCCAATCGATTTAGTTCGGCGTTCAATTTAGCTTGTTCGACGGCTTCGGGTTGGACTTCGAGACCGATCGCTTGTTTGACTTTTTTGGCGATCGGCAAGGTAAGCGTCCCAATTCCACAGTAGGCATCGACAACGATTTCATGACCCTGAAGATCCAACTGGCTCAAAATCACTTGCAGTAGGGCTTCGGCTTGCTCAGTGTGGACTTGAAAAAAGGTGTCAGGGAGAATCTGAAACTTGAGTCCCGCAAACTCTTCTTTGAGATAAGACTGACCTGCGATCGTTCTCGTTTCTTTGCCAAAAATGGCGTTGGTGCGATCGGCGTTCAGATTTAGCGATACGCCTACGAGATTGGGATGTTGAGTTAACCAGGTTTGCGCCTGTTCTTCAAGCCCTTCTAGATTGGCATCTCTGGCGACCAACGTCAGCAAAATTTCACCCGTGTGGCGACCAATTCTCAGACCCAGATGACGCACTTTGCCACGATGCAGCGTTTCGTCATAGATGCCCCAGCCGCGAGTTTGCAGGTCTTGTTTGACCTCTGACAACAACGGATTCAACCGCTGATCTTGAATCGGGCACTGATTGAGATTGACAATCTGATGGCTGCCTTTTTGGTAGTATCCCGCTTGCACCTGTCCAGTGGAGGAGCGCCGCAGCGGATAAGTAGCTTTGTTGCGGTAGCCCAGCGGTTCAGAAACATTGAGAACAGGATTGATATCAATCTCGCGAAAGCCGCCCAGTCGCTCTAATGCCTGCACGAGATGATTGCGTTTGGCTTGTAGCTGATAGTCATAATCGACATGTTGCCACTGACAGCCGCCACATTTGTCGGCCACAATGCAGCCGGGGCGAATCCGATGGGGTGAGGGGTTGAGAAGCTCATGTACCTTGCCTTGGGCATACTGGGGCTTGACTCGGATCAAACGAACTAAGACACGATCGCCCGTCACCGTATCGGGCACAAAAACCACGCGCTGCTCAAATCGACCCACGCCATCGCCACTGTCGCTGAGGTCTGTGATTTCGACTTCGACCAGTTCTCCTTGCTGCCACTGGTTGGTCGCGTCGGTTGTTTCAGAGGGATGGGAAGTGGGCACAAAAATTGTCCTGTTAAGTAAGATAGACGAACTCTATTGTGGCGTTTCTTTTTGAGATATGGCTGATCTAACGAGTGTCTCGCAATTTATCGCAACGATCGAGCGACAAAATCCCGGTAAGTCTGTTTACGAAATTGCTAATATTTTGCGCGGCTACACCAAGCCTAGCTACACGACAAAAATGTGGACAATCGCCACTGGTTTTGAGCAAGCTTTTATCGAAGGAACGCTGAATCAAGACCTTACTTTAGCAGGTGAAGTGACCGATCTTGGGCATCTAATTGCTTCGCTGTCGGATCAAATTAATCAACCGGGGCTACGCTGGTCAGACTTTACGCGCTGGACGGCTGATCATACGGCGTGGGCTGGGGATATTGGGTCAGCGATCGGGCTTTATCGCACGACTCCAGAAAAATTCAAAAACCTGGGGGAAGCGCTTGATCGGTTTGCTTCAAATTCTGATTATGCAGCGGATGTGGCGGCGTTTGTAATGGGAGCCATCATCAATTCAAATACTCAAATCCCCCTGTCAACGCTGATTTTGCAATACGATAAAAAAGCATTGTCGGAGCAGATCAAACTGTTGATTAAATATCGCTTTGCGGGCGTGGTTGAAGGCAATCAATTAAAAAATCCTGCTAAGTTAGAAGCCGAAATTCGTAGTTGTGTGTTTGCTTATTTAGAACTGTCTCCAGATTCAGGAGTTTTGAAGTCGTTGAATAAGATCTTTACTCAAAAACTCAAGATTGAATGGGCGGAGAAAGAGAGAACGATCGGCGCTGATATTCTTCAAGGTTCTCTACACTTTCTAACCTTTCTCATTCAAAAATCGGGCCTAGATCCCGTAAGATTTAAGCCCTATCAATTGCCCCAAGCGCCCTGGCTGGGAACCGTTCACTATGAAGTAACAACTCTGCCAGTTTGAATGATTTATTGTCAGATCAGAAGATCGCTAGATCAAGAGAAATCTCAGCAACCTCGAAAAGTGCAAAGCATCCAATCTCCGCAAAAAGTTGAAAGCTCCAAATACAAAGCTCTCTACATTCGGTCAGACTACATGCGCGATAGGGCAATCACTTTTGATCGCTTGTCTTGGGCTAATCCCTCTAATTCAGTAAGATGTAGCCAGCCTTCTTTGACCAATCCAGCAAACACAAAAAGTAGAGCAGAATATTGATAGTCGTATTTACCGTCAATTTCATGTCTCTTAGCACTCAAAAAGTCGTGTAATTTCCAAAGATCACTCAACTCAACGATCGTGCTGGCTTGTTCTTGAACTTGTTTTAGCAAAGCCTCCACTTCTCGGTTGTATGCTTTATCAAAAACAGTTTTGGCTACTTTTTTTTCGGTGTCAGTCCACTCGGCTTCAGTCACTTGCATGATCCAGTCTAAAGTTTGTACGGTTGTAGGTTGGGTTAAAAATGCTTAGGATCGTGAATTAAACAATCTGTAATTCTCGCGGTTTCGCTTCGTTTGATTCGGCTTCTGCCCCCTAAATCCCCCAAATTTGGGGGACTTTGAACCGCGAAACTGCCTTAAATTCTAGAATGTCTGCTTTCTCAAAGTCCCCCAGAATGGGGGATTTAGGGGGCGAAGCAACCAGGCAATCATCGATCTTATTCAATTCACGATCCTTAGAAAAATTGAGCGCCCTGACAAAGAGAGCGCCCATTGCGATCGTTCTCGATCCTGTTGATTTGTCTTTAAGCGCTTCCTAGCGAACCAGGTTTAAAAGCTCTTTAGGAGACGCTAACAGGTCAATAGCAACAAAGAAAATTTTGCCTTCAGGATTGAGCAAAAAGCGCCAGGCCATATTCATGCCGACGGCTGCGCCAAACCAGGGAGTTTGCACTTTGCCCGTGACTTTTACCTGAGTGTAGCCATCGTCTGCGGGTTCAGACACGCCGCGCTCTGGGAGTAACTGGAGGTTTTGGCACTCTTCTCTAAAGAAGCGCAGGATCGCATCTTTGCCCACGATCGGTCTCTGGAAGGGAGGCTGCAACGCACCGTCTGCGACAAAGAGCTTGATCATTTCGTCAAAGTCATTGGCGTTCAGGTTGTTCATGTAGCTCAACACGGTTGGATTGTTGAGACCTTGAATGGTGACCTTGGTACGTTGAGACTGTTCTTTGGGGGCGACGACAGGCTCAGAAACTCTGGTGTAGCTGCCGAGCTTACCTGCATCAAATCCCATGTCTACGACAGAGTTTCGCAGAACCGTGATCTGTTGTCCTTGATCCAGGGACTTGAGGGTTTCTAAGACGGCCTTTGCGTTGGCAGAAAGCTGGTAACCCGTCGGAATGGGGGCGACGATGCCTTGCTCCATCCATTTCCCAAGCTGATCCCAGAACCCTAATTTGATGTTGGGTGACCAAGTGGCATAAGTGCGACAGATCGGTGTGTCTGCGTGGTTTGCCAGGTCACACATGACTTGAGTTTGTTGCTCAAAGGTCATCTGCTTGACATCGTTAAGAATGCCTTCGGCAAACTGCATACTCGCTGCACCGGGAGCCGCCACGGTGATCGTTTTACCCATTTCCAGAAATGCAAACCAAGTCCATGCCAATTGATCTTCAGCGCTAAGTTGGTTGAATCGCGCGGTCAATGCGGGCACTGCATCAGCAGACAAAGTGCCGGGAAAAATGCCACGAGCGGAGTCAATAGTAATCGCCATAAAAAAGGCTACCTCATTAAGTTTCCAACTGACCAAAGGCGAAGCAAGACATCTTGGAAGTGCTGTTTTGCTCTCGGTTATCAAATTATCACAGAACGTTACAAAAGTTAAAACGCTTCTATATTTATCTCAGAAGGTCAAGATAGATAAACGCCACGAAGCACAATGAAATTGCTCTATTGGAATTACTTATCTCTTATTTTAAAATTAAGTTTAGATACATTTCTTAATCAAATAGAATTCATACGTTTTTCAAATATTCAAATGAGTCATTCACCCTGCGATTTCAAAATCAATTCGATCGCTCTTGATCTAGAAGGCGTTCTCAACTCGATCGCCGTAGACTGTAGCGAGGTTGTCGATCGCATTCACACAATTTTAAGAGAAAGCTGAATCAGGAGAGCTTGTGGCCTGCCAAAACTCTTGATGCACCTGCACAATTTCTGCCTCAACTTCAAGAATCGGCCCCCACACTTTAATGGGCTTTTGACCTTGCTCAAAGAGCGATCGACAGGGCAAATTTAACGTGGGATTCTCAGTATGATTGCCCGTCAGCTCCAATAATCGCGCTTCAGAAATGCCGTAGACTAAGCGACCGATGTTTGCCCAATAGAGCGTTCCGGCACACATAGCGCAGGGTTCCGCTGTCGTGTAAAGCGTACAGTTCCATAGATAATCAAAATCAAAATTCATCCAGGCTGTGCGAATTAGCACCGATTCAGCATGATTCACCGTATCGACGTTGCCCTGCTCAAATAGCACCGTTTCGTGATCAGGAGCCACCAGAATTGACCCAAACGGATGGTGCCCAAACTGACGGGCGCGGAGGGCGATTTGGTGCGATCGCCGCAAATGTCGAATCATCTGTTCTCGTGTCGGTTCATCTAGATGTCTCAAACGGCTCTCCTTAGCTTCTTCTACCGTGTACACACAAGTTGGTCGATCTGTGGTTGGCGATAGGCTTCGCCCCCTAAATCCCCCAGTCTGGGGGACTTTGAGAAAGAAAGGCTTCTAGAAGGCAGAGAAACTTCTCAAGATTTCAAAGTCCCTCACTCGTGGGGGATTTAGGGGGCAGAAGCCGGCTCAAACGGAGACAATTAATGACTTGTGTGTACACCGTAGTCTTAGCTTCTTCTAGCCAGATTTGCAAAAGTGATCCCCCAAAGCCGTAGACTAAATGATGCAATAAATGATCTTTTAACCTGACGACCTGTGCGAAAAATTGTAATTGCTGGCAACTGGAAAATGTATAAAACTCAGGCAGAAGCCCTAGAGTTTTTGCAAGGCTTTACTTCTGAGCTAGAGACGATTCCAGACGATCGAGACATTGTGCTGTGTGTCCCTTTCACCGATCTGGAGATTTTGTCAAGAAGCCTGCATGGTAGCCGCATCCAAATTGGCGCACAGAATGTCCATTGGGAAACCGCAGGCGCATACACGGGCGAGATTTCTGGCTCCATGCTGACCGAGCTAGGAACGCGATTTGTCGTCATCGGTCACAGCGAACGCCGTCAATATTTTGGCGAAACTGACGAAACGGTGAATCTTCGTCTCAAAGCCGCTCAAAAAGCAGGACTCACCCCGATTTTGTGTGTCGGAGAAACCAAACAGCAGCGCGACGCAAACGATACCGAATCTCACATCTTTAGTCAGCTTGAGAAAGGACTGATAGAGGTCAACCAGTACAATCTGGTGATCGCGTATGAACCGATCTGGGCGATCGGCACCGGAGATACTTGCGCCTCTAGTGAAGCCAACCGCGTCATCGGACTGATCCGCAGCAAACTCACCAACCCCCACGTCACCATTCAATACGGCGGCTCGGTCAAACCCGACAACATCGACGAAATCATGACCCAACCTGAAATCGATGGTGTTCTGGTCGGCGGAGCCAGCCTCGATGCCAAAGGGTTTGCCCGAATTGCCAATTTTAAGTAGGGTCAATGCCCCGTGGTTGCCCAAAGTGATCGGTAGAGTGTGTTGAGCCATGCAAAACGCACCCATTTTAAGTTGTTAAATTTACGTGAATTCGATGAGAGGTTTTCCGCTTCGTTGTTCACGGCTTTTGCCCCCCAACCCCCCAATTTTGGGGGACTTTAAGAGAGGAATTCTGGTTCAAAGTCCCTCACTCGTGGGGGATTTAGGGGGCGTTCCTGGATCTAAAAGCGAAGCGAAGCGTTCATCGAACTGACGTTAAATTTACAGGCTGGATGTCAGAAGGGTTGCCTTAAATTTACTTTTTGCCCCTGAGCCAGTAGGTGATCATTTCGCCTTTGCCGCGCACCTCGATCGCCCCTCTCTCTTCAAACCAGTATTTATCGAACAGACGATCGTAGGTCGAAGCGGTGACTTGAATGCATCCGGCCGAGCCTTGCGACTCCATGCGGCTGGCCATGTTTACGGTGTCGCCCCACAGATCGTAGATAAATTTGCGAGTGCCAATCACGCCAGCGACGACCGGCCCGGTACTAATGCCAATTCGCATTCTAAAAGACTCGCCCGTTTCTTGATTAAAGTCGGCGATCGCAATCTGCATGTCCAGCGCCATTGCTGCGATCGCAGCCGCATGAAACTCATTGGGCGTAGGCAGTCCACCAACCACCATGTAAGCATCGCCGATCGTTTTGATTTTTTCTAAGCCGTGCAAATCCGCCAGTTGGTCAAAGGCAGAAAAGATCTTATTGAGTAAAGTGACAATCTCGATCGCCGATCGCTGAGTCGAAAGCTGCGTAAATCCAACAATATCCGCAAACAGAACCGTCGCTTCGGGGAAGGTGTCAGCGATCGTGCTGGAACTTTGTTTCAGTTGTTCGGCAACCGACTTGGGCAAAATGCTTAACAGCAAGCGTTCTGACTTTTCTTGTTCTTCTTGCAGACGTTTTAGATAAGCTTGCTCCTGGTCGCGCAGCCGCTTTTTTTCGAGGCAGGCCCCGATCCGAGCTTTGAGCAACGTCGGGTTAAACGGCTTAAACAAATAATCTTCGGCCCCTAGCTCAATGCAGCGCGCCACGCTTTCAATATCGTTTAATGCAGAAATCATGATCACGGGAATATGGCGCAGGGCAGGATTGGCTTTGAGATGCTCTAAAACCTCGTAGCCATTCATTTGCGGCATCATAATATCGAGCAACACGACATCGACAGACTGCTCCTGTAGAAGACATAGCGCTTGCTGTCCGTTTTCGGCCATTACGATCGTGTGCCCTTGCTTCTTCAATCGACGAGAGAGCAAATCGCGGTTTGTCTCAATATCGTCCACAATCAGCACAGTTCCCTGTTCGTCACTCATTCCACTGTTCCGCTCTACTGCTGCATCGAGTTGCACAATCTGACCTAACCCGTCGCTTAGATTACAAGCTTAGTTTCATTATTCTATGCCTTCTGCTTTTTGCCCTTCAAAAAATCAAGATTCGCTAACTGATTGTCCTGAGTCGTTTTTCACGAAGATAAATGGGTTTCTGGAAAATTTTCTAGAGAGCGCTAATTAAGGTTGGTAAAGTTTCTTAGCCCTGGTGTTGAAGGCTTTTGCTCCCCAAGCTGCCAATTTTGGGGGACTTTAAGATTCCTGGTTCAAAATCTGCCCTTATCAGGGGATTTAGAAAGTTTCAGAGCGACGCACAAAGCGTGATCGAGTCTCCGTTAATTGGGCCATCGCGATCGAGCAAAAATTCTGAAGCGACGATCGGGAGTGAGACGGTGAAGGTCGATCCCTGGTCTAGAGCGCTCTCGACAAAAATATCGCCGCCCATCATACGGACAAAGTGACGAGAGATGGCCAGTCCCAATCCGGTGCCGCCATATTTGCGGGTGGTTGAGGTGTCCGCTTGTGTGAAGGGGTCAAACAGGGTGGTGGATTGGTCGGGGGTCATGCCGATTCCGGTATCAGAGATGTGGAAGAGGAGGGAGGGGGGAGGAAGGAGGAGGGAGGAACTGGGGAATGGGCTGCTTTGCTCAACGGTGATGGTGATGGTGCCGTTTTCGGTAAATTTGGCGGCGTTGCTGAGGAGGTTGAAGAGAACTTGCCGAACTTTGGTCAGATCTGCGTTGAGAGAACCGATCGCCTCTGGGCAGCAAACAATTAGCTGATTGTGATTTTGGGTAATTAGTGGCTTGACGGTGTAGGCGACTTCTTGGATCAGTTGGGCGACATCGAAGCTTTCTACAAATAATTCGGTTTTGCCTGCTTCGATTTTGGAGAGGTCTAAAATGTCGTTGATCAACCCCAGGAGATGGTTTCCGGCGGCGTGAATTCTCTGAAGGTCGGGGAGAAACTCAGTTTGTTGGCGTTCGATCGCGTCTTCTTGAAGCATTTCGCTGTAGCCAATGATCGCATTCATGGGTGTGCGAAGTTCGTGACTCATGTTGGCCAAAAACTGACTTTTGGTGCGGTTGGCGGCTTCGGCTTTTTCTTTGGCGGCTTGCAGTTCTTGTTCGATTTGTTTGCGCTGGGCGATCTCTTGAAACATTTGGGTGCAGGAAGTTTCAGCGTCTAGATCAGAGTGAACCGTGCCCCGTAAGGCTGTGAATCGATGAATGAGATGAGTCCCGATCGCCCCCGTCAATACGGCCAGACCGCTGCTTAAAGATGACTTGCCCGTGAGCAAAACCAATCCCATCAAAGCGCCAAACATTAGTCCATGACCCGCCCAAAAAAACAGCACGGAACTGCTAAAATCGGTCAATTTTTTGAAGGCGCTCCGATACTTTGGATGGCGCATCAGCCCAGATTCTAAACATAAGAAAGTAGCCTGCACCAAGAAAACAAGGCTGGCACTGCTGATGATCCATAGGGTATCGCTCATGGTTCGATCCAGGGTTATGCGTGTTTTTAACGGCAGTCGGCGGGGTTGTAGCCGGGACTTTAGACTTTAGACGTTGGACGTTGGACTTTAATGTTTGGTCTTTGGTCTAGCGTTGGTTCGGCCCCTTACGGGTAACTCGAAGAGATCAAGTTTTTTCGCTTCGTCGATCGAATCTTTTGCCCCCCAACCTCCCAATTCTGGGGGACTTTAAGAGAAGAATTCTAGCTCAAAGTTCCTCATTGGTAGGGGATTTAGGGGGCGTTTCCTAGTGGAAAAACGCAGCGAATACATTTATCAAATTCAGCGAATTTATGTTTGGTCTAACGTCTAAGGTCTATCTTCAGTCCCGCTCAGTTAGTTATTCCCGTTTGTGATTACTTTTAACGGCTTCGTTGGTCATCTAGCTGATATTTCAGTGTTTTCTCTAGCAATTCTCAAACTAACTGCGATCGATGCAAGCTATGTTGTTTGATTTAGAGCGACTGCATTTTCTCTCGTGTTGCGGACAGTGAAATTTTGGGGTCTTGACCGACTGGCAGATACATTGTGAAGGTTGACCCTTTGCCATATTCACTTTCGACGGCGATCGTGCCCCCCATGATTTGACAAAATCTTTGGGCGATCGCCAATCCCAACCCGGTGCCGCCATATTTGCGAGTCGTCGATGCGTCTGCCTGCGTAAACGCCTGAAACACTCTCTCTATCTGCTCTGCTGTCATGCCAATTCCAGTATCAGAAATGCGAAATATGATAAACGATTGAGGTTTGAGTGACGCATCAGCCTTGGAAGGTGAGGGTTGAGAATTACCCGCCCCAGCGCCTTTTTCGACCGTCAGCGCGATCGTGCCTTGAGCCGTAAATTTACAGGCATTACTCAGCAAGTTATATAAATTTTGGCGCGTCTTGGTCAGGTCAGCATAGAGACAGCCCACATTGTCAGCACAGTGAACAATCAAGACATTGCCGTTTTGCTCAACGAGCGGCTGAATTGTGCTAGATACTTCTTGAATCAGAGGATGAACTTCAAAACTTTCGAGGTATAAATCCATCTTTCCAGCTTCAATTTTAGAGAGATCGAGAATGTCATTGATCAATCTCAACAAATGTCTGCCAGCGCTGTTAATTTTTTGTAGATCTGGAACCAAACTATCTTGTCCGCAATCGATCGCTTCTTCTTGCAGCATTTCACTGTATCCCAGAATTGCATTCATCGGCGTGCGTAACTCGTGACTCATGTTAGCCAAAAACTGACTCTTGGCCCAGTTTGCTTGCTCTGCAATTTCTTTGGCCTGTTGAATCTCGCTGGTTGATTTCTGGAGTTCTTGTTCGTATTGCTCTAATACGCCTAACATAATGTTGATCGTGGTGCCCAGATTAGAAAGCTCGTCTTTGCCAGGGGCAGAAACTCGCAGCGATAGATTGCCACTTTCCCCAATTTCTGCCACTTCGTCACTCAGGCGCGATAGTCTTGACAAAACCAGCTTTTCTAACAGCAGCAGCGTCACCCCCCCAAACACAAAGCCCACGACAACAATCAGCAAACTCAAAAATCGAATCGCTTCTTTGCCCTGCTGATAAATTTCTCTAGGATTTTGCACCTGTAAAATGATGGCGGGCTTGCCGTAAATATCTCTAAGCAACGCAGATCCTGCGATCGTTTTCTCATTGATTGGGCGCACCGTAACAATCGCGTTCTCGATCCTCACCGCAGCGGGGCTAAAAAATTCGATCGGCATTTTGCGATCCAAAAGTGGCTGCACGGTCAGGGGCACTTGCAGCGATCGGGTCAACTGACTCACGTCTTCTTCTCGCACATAGCGACCGACAATCAAACTGCCCAAAATGGGCCCCTTACCTGCGCTGTTGACGATCGGGCGAGAAGCCACCATCATCGGCCCCTCTGGCAGCATAAGAATGCCCGTGGTCGTACTTTGAGACGTGGCATGTTGGAGCAGACGATCGCCGATTGCAATGTGCTGTTTTACGCCCTGGGGAATGGGAACTCTTTGCCCCTCTTGTAAATCAAATCCAGTGCCAAACACGATCTTGCCGGAGCGATCGATAAACAAAATCATGTTGACTTGCAGCATGGATAACTGCGGATCAATCAAATTAGTGCGAATAAATTCTGAGTTACCATCGCGAATAAATTTGGCGGCATCATCCCAGGACGACCAATCAGCAAAATTCGCGTTAAATTGCTCCAAACTTTGGTTAAAAACATTCAAAACGCCCTTCATCATCTGGCGCGTGTCTTGGTCTTCGGCACGATTAGAACTGCCCAATAGCAGCGTCGAGGCAACCGTATAGATCGCCGCATTCAGACTGACCAACGTCACGCCAATAATCAGTAAGGTTCTTCTCCGCAGCGTGAGAAAATTGCTCTTTCCTAGTTTCATCATGCGGTCTGTCCGAGAAGGGTCTGAATTTTTTCGAGCAGTCGCGGCAGTTCTACAGGCTTGGTGTCGTAGTCGTCGCATCCCGCCTCCAAACACTTTTCGCGATCGCCCGACATCGCATGGGCCGTCAGCGCAATAATCGGAATCTGCTGGGTCGCCGTCACGGATTTGATCTGGCGAGTCGCTTCCCAACCGTCTAAGACGGGCAAACTCATGTCCATCAAAATCAAGTCTGGTAACTCAGCCTGAGCAACCTTAATTCCCTGCTCACCATCGATCGCGCTGACCACTTCAAATCCGCGCCGAGACAGACGACGGGACAGCATATCGCGGTTAATTTCGTTATCTTCGACTAAAAGAATTTTAGGCATGGCTGATTTATTAGAGCAATTTTAAGCGGGCTGGGGCTACGGCCGTTTGTCCAGACTGGTTAACGTTTCTCGGACTTCTTGCAGCAGATCGTCACGGGTATAGGCTCCTTTCTGCAAAATTTGTTCGACATCGCCGCTGAGTTGGGCCCGATCGGCTGGCGTGAGCGTCATGGCCGTTACGACAATTACAGGAATCGATCGCCACTCGGACACCTGCCGCAGTTTGGTAATAAACTCGAAGCCATTCATCTCTGGCATCATCAAATCCAGCAGGATCAGGTCGGGTTTTTGTTGAGACAGGCAGGTGAGGGCGACTTTGCCATTGGGGGCGACGATGCCTGTCCAGCCTGCTTTGGCGAGGGTGCGCTGAAATAATTCGCGAGTTGCGAGGTCGTCTTCGACAATCAGGACTTGTCCGGTGTGGGGGTCGGCAGGGCGATATTTGCTGAGAATGGCGAACAGTCGTTTGTAGTCGATCGGCTTGGTCAAATAGTCAGACGCGCCCAACGCAAATCCTAAATTTTTGTCATCGACGATCGTTAAGACGACAACGGGAATATCTGCCACGTCTGGGTTGGCTTTGAGGGCGGACAAGACGGCCCAGCCGTCCATTTTGGGCATCAACACATCCAGCGTAATCGCATCAGGACGCAGCTCGATCGCTCGCCTCACGCCTTCCTCTCCGGTCGAGGCTGTCTCTACGCGAAAGCCTTCTTTGGTCAGAGCGCGCACCATTAACTCCTGAGTGGCTACATCGTCGTCGATCACCAAAACGCTAAAACGGGGCTCACCCGTGGGGTCTAAAAAAGGCACAAGGGAATCTGGAGGGGGAGCCACTTTGCGATCGAGAACAGCGATCGGTAATTGCACGGTGAAGATCGACCCTTTGCCAATCTCACTGGTCACGGTAATGTCGCCGCCCATCAATTGACAAAATCGCTGACTGAGGGCCAGTCCTAACCCGGTGCCGCCGTATTTGCGCGTGGTGGAGGTGTCTGCCTGGGTGAATGCCTGAAATAGCCGTTTTGCTTGCTCTGGGGTGATGCCAATTCCGGTGTCGGAGACGTGGAAGAGGAGGGAGGGAGGAGGGAGGAGGGAGGAGGGAACTGGGCTGCTTTGCTCGATGGTGAGGGTGATAGTGCCGTTTTCGGTGAATTTGGCGGCGTTGCTGAGGAGGTTGAAGAGGACTTGTCGAACTTTGGTTACGTCGGCATACATTTTTCCGATGTTGTCAGGGCAGGAAACTTGTAGCGTGTTGTTGTGTTTGGCGATCAGGGGTTCGATCGTGGTTTCGATGTCTCGAATCAGCAGGGACACTTCAAAGGTCTCTAAAAAGAGATCCATTTTGCCTGCTTCGATTTTGGAGATGTCGAGAATGTCGTTGATCAAGTCCAATAGATGTTTGCCTGCGCCGCGAATCTTATCTAAGTCGGGCAAAATTTCTGTCACGCCCAGATCCGCCGCGTCTTCTTGCAGCATCTCGCTGTAGCCAATGATCGCATTCAAGGGGGTGCGAAGTTCGTGGCTCATGTTGGCTAAAAACTGGCTCTTGGACTGGCTGGCCGTCTCGGCCGCTTCTTTGGCGTTGTAGAGTTCTTGGGCGGTGCGCTTACGATCGTCGATGTCCTGTACGGTTCCGACATAAAACAAGAGGCTGCCATCGTGATCACGGACTGCAACCGCACTTTCGCTGATCCAGACCACGCTGCCGTCTTGTCGATAGACTTGAGATTCAAAATCGGCAATGCGATCGTCTCGATTGATGAGTTGCACAAAGTCAGCGTGGCGATCGGGGTCTACATACCGCTGGTTACTGTTAGACAAATGGCTGATCAACTCCTCTGGTGACTGATAGCCATAAATGCGAACGAGAGCCGGGTTGACGCTCAGATATTCGCCAGTGGGGGTTGTTTGAAAGATGCCTTCGGTCGAGTTTTCAAAAATGCTGCGATATTGTTCTTCGGCATGGCGTACGGCAATTTCAACTTGTTTGCGCTGCATAAGCTGGCCGATTTGAGTGCCGACCGTGGCAATCATTTGCAGCATTTCTGGATCTAATTGACGAAACTCTGTACTAAAAAAAACCATGACTGCAATAACTCGACCCTTTGTGGGTACCTCGAAGCGATCGCCCTGCAAAATTGGGAAGCCGAAGGCACTGTGCAAATTTGCTTTTGTAGCCAACCCTCCGGGTAAAAAGAAGCCAGGTTCTTGATTGAGATCGCTAATCCAAATTGGTTTTGTCGCTGCCCAAACTCGCCCAATCAAACCCACTCCCATCGCGAAGCTATTAGATTGACTGTGGGCCGCAAAATCGGCAACTTTGGTCTGCGATCGACACCAGCATTTCACCAAGCGCATCATCTGGCTGGCCGGGTCGATCGTCCAGAGTTCGCCCAGTTCCCAGTTAAGATTTTCACAGATTGTCTGCAAAATTTCGGAGGTTGCTTCGTCTAGATTTTCTGATTCTGAAACTGCTTTTGTCGTCGTATATTGCACTCTCAATCGCTGCTCTACTTGCTGTCTTTTTTGCCAATTTCGAGTGAGCGCCCCATAGATGACAGTCACCGCAACTAACACCAACGAGGTGAACGCGATCGCTCGATATTTTCGCCAAACATAGTCATCTAGACGGATTTGTAAGAGCTGATCTGTAGCGGGCACCATCGCATCATAAAGCCTGAACTGATCCGCGATCGCCTGACTCCCAACGCCTGAGTAATCAATCGATTCCGACGAAATTGTTTGCAGTGTATCTTCGTGAATAAGTTGTAGAAAATCGTTGGTGCTGCTGAGGCTAGTTCGCACTGAGGTTTGTAAAGCTGCTCGCACTTGGGGGTTGTATTCAAAAATGACTTGAGTCCCTCTGGCGATCGCGCTCATGGGCGTATTAATTGAGTAATTAAAGACCGTCATTTGGGCTTCTTCACTCAAGGTAATTTTTTGACGCGCTGCGACTTCTGTGCCAAATTCTTTTGCTTGGGCGGTCTTTTCGATCGCAGACGGTAGTTTGGTAATCAGCGCATCTAGCAGATAATAAGCATCTAAATTAGGGTCAAGAATCATGTTAGAGGTGTCCCCTACATGCGTAATTTGAGCCAGAATGCTTTCGATCAGAGCCGTATGACGCGCAAAGCTTCTTTCAGCGGTTAACTCTTCTGCGTTAAGAGATGCCCAATCTTGCCTAATCGCCTGCCAGTTTCTAGTCGTTTTAAGCGTTTTTCCTAACCGACGATCGACGATATCAATCGCTTGAATGTTAGCGGCGATCGCTCGTTGACTGGCTAATAATGCTTCTTCATCACTGGCATTACCCGATAGATAAAGATTAGCCAACCTGCGATATTGGATGGCATTTTCTAACAGTTTCCTCAGTGCTTTATTGTATTCCAGCCCATGTTTCTCGTTTTGAGTAAAGCGAATTCCGACATCAATTTCGGCGACCAATTGTTGAACGACGACCGCAAGCGGCAACGTGAAGGTCGCTAACAACGTCACCAGGCTGACTTGTCCGAGCCACTGTTTGAGTCCGTTTTTTTTCACGCTGGTCTCCTCAAACTTTCAGAGTCTTCGCTTTCGTCTTTTTGACGACAACCTGGCTCCCTGGGGTAACCTCTTCGTCCTCACCAAGCCCTACCAGATCAATCAAGTCTGTGTAGAAAAATCCGGAAGTCGTCAGGAACTAATGTATTCTTTATGACTGAAGCGGTTGATAAAACGAAGTAGAGCATTCCCGACTGAGCGATCGCCAAACCTGATTGAACGTAAGCCAACTACAGGCTACTTTTTTTCTGCCCTATAACTCAAACGCTTGATGCTTCGGTCAAGTTCCCACACAACGCCTGGTAGTTTTAACACCGTTTTAACAGAACTGAACCGACAAAACGTAGCCCCTTGTTTATATAGTGCCCAAAAAAATCTGTAAAATCACAGAGGCGCTCAAGATAGCAAGACTCCGTAACAAAGGTTTCTGAACTAGACAAATCGCGTTAATTGCACTCGGTAGCGGTCTTTTTTGGTAACCATGACTTCGCCCACTTCGACTCGACCCTTGCCCCGGATGGCGATCAGATCCCCAGGCTTGACGGTGTAGCTCGTTGAAGTTGTTTCTTTCCAGTTGACGCGCACATCTCCCGCCGAAATCATCTCGGCCATTTTGCTGCGCGACATGCCAAAACCCGCTGAGGCGACCGCATCCAGCCGCATCGAAGCCTCCACTGTCATCAGTTCTTTTTTCTTTGGCTCCCGAATCTTTAGCTCTTCTAAAGGAATGGGCTGCGTTTTGACGGGCACCGATCGCACCTGAGTCAGGCTGACCTGCAAAAAATCGACTAGCTCTTTGACAACGATCGCTTGAGCGCCTCGCTCTCCAAGTACGAGAATGTCTCCGACTTTTTCGCGTACGATCCCCGTTCCTAAAAGCGCCCCCAAAAAGTCTCGATGGCTGGCCGGGTCAAACAAAAAATTACCCGCAATGCTCAGGGGTGCGACTTCGACCTGGGAGGGGTCTAGCGACAATTCGGAGCGGGCGATCGCAAGACGCTGCCGTTCTGCTTGAGGATAGCCCCCCCAGGCCACCATCTGCACGTCTGACAAGCGCCCAAAAGCTTGCTGAACTTCGGCCAGTTCGGGAGGTGACAAAAAATCGGTCATGACGACTTCCCAGGTTTTGACGGCTTGTTCTGCCTGGTCAATCACCCGTGCAACACAGTCTCGATTTTCGACACCCTTGAGCAAATCTTCTCTTGGCAACATAGAGACAATACTTCAAAAGAATCTTTATTCTACCGACTGTTCTCCAGGCAGGGTCATCACTCGTTGGATACTATTTCTACAGGTGACGATCCATAAAGGACAGGGGACTTATGAATTATCTAGTGGCAGTGTTGGGCGATCGCATTCAGGCAGAAGAAGCATACTCGGCTCTGGAGCGGGACGGGCTGCCGATGGAGAGTGTGTCGATTTTGGGCAGAGGCTATAAGAGTGCTGATGAATATGGCTTGATCGATCCCAATGAGCAGGCGCGAAAACAGTCGAAGTTGATGGCGGCGTGGCTGATGCCTTTTGGGTTTGTGGCGGGATTTTGCTTTAACTTGATCACTAAGCTAGATACCTTTCCCTGGGCGGGTGAGTTTGGCAATCAAGCGATCGGGGGTGTTTTGGGCGCGCTGGCCGGGGGAATGGGGAGTCTATTTATCGGTGGAGGCGTGGGGCTGATTGTTGGCGGTGGAGATGCTTTACCGTATCGAAATCGGCTGAATGCAGGCAAATATCTGGTCGTCGTTAAGGGGTCGGATGCCCTGACGCGCAAAGCCACAACGATTTTGAGACGGTTTGATCCCGAAAACTTGCAGGGCTACTTTTACTCAAGCGATGTGTAATTGGATAGCGAAGCGAAAAACCGTTACCAAATGCCCGCTTAGGAGATTTCTAGCAAAGAAGTTACCAACCTTGGGAAGCCTCCTAAATCCGCCAATTCTGGGGGACTTTCAGAACTCTCAATGGAGACAGCGGGGCAAATCTATTAACGTGAATTTAACGTGAATTCGATGAAACTTTTTCGCTTCGTTGTTCACGGCTTCTGCCCCCCAAGCTGCCAATTTTGGGGGACTTTAAGAGAAGAATTCCGGTTCAAAGTCTCCTGCTCGTGGGAGATTTAGGGGGCGTTCTCGGATCTGCAAGCGAAGCGTTCATCGAACTGACGTTTTATTGACGTTTTATTAAAGGAAATCTCCTTAAATCTCAAAAGATGCCTACACGCGCACTTGTTTTATGGGGATTTCGATCGCAAATTCGCTGCCTTTTCCCAGTTCAGATCGACCGCTCAAGTTGCCGTTGTGTTGGGTGACGACGATTTGGTAACTGATGGATAAGCCTAGTCCTGTGCCTTTGCCGATCGCTTTGGTCGTAAAGAAAGGGTCAAACATTTTGGAGAGGGTTTCTGGAGTCATGCCGTTGGCGTTGTCCCAGATGCGAATCATGATCCAATTAGAGTTGACGACTTTTGTCTCGATCCAAATAGTAGGTAGAAACGTGTCAGAAGTTCCCAACGATGCGATTTCTTTTGCTTCTTTGAGTATTACTTTCATACGGTCTTCTAGGGCATCGATCGCGTTGTTGAGAATACTCATAAATACTTGATTGAGGTGCCCTGGATAACACTCGACTTTGGGGAGATCGCCATAGGTTTTGACCACGCTAATTTGGCTGTGGCTAACCGTTGTTTTGAGACGATGTTGAAGTAGCAGTAAGGTACTTTCTAGCCCTTCGTGCAGGTCAACAAGTTTGATTTGAGATTCGTCAAGTCGTGAAAAATTTCGCAAACTCAGAACAATGGCTTGAATGCGATCGGCTCCATCTTGCATCGACTTAAACAGTCGTCTCAAGTCTTCTACAATGAATTCAAAATCGCTGTCTAATAACTGTTCTTGAATCTCATTATTAGGGTTTGGATAATGCTTTTGATAAAGCTGCAAAATCGTTAATAACTCATAAATATATTCATTGGCGTAAGTCAAATTGCCGTAGATAAAACAGACTGGATTGTTAATCTCGTGGGCGACTCCTGCCACCATTTGTCCCAGGCTAGACATCTTTTCAGTTTGGATCATTTGAGCCTGAGCTTTTTGTAGGCTATAGAGGGTGCTTGACAGCCGCTCGGTGCGTTCATCGACTCGATCTTCTAGTTCGGCGTTGGTTTTTTCTAAGGTTTCAAACGAGGTTTTTAGCTGCTCGGTCATGCGGTTAAACGATCGCGTCAAGGTTCCCAATTCTCGGATTCCCGGCTCTGCGATCGGTTCATAGTGGCCATCAGAAACGGACTGAGAAGCTTGATTTAAGTGACGAATCGATCGCTCAATCCAGTGCGAAGTTCCGGCTCCTAAGAGGGTGGCGATCGCTGAAGCTACTACACACAGCAAAAAAGTAATTCGAGTATTTTCATTAATTTGCTCTGTAAAGTCAGATTCTGGAACAGTGACGACAATCAGCCAATCTAAACCCAAATCATCTTGCCAAACTCTCACTTTGAGAAAGGTTTTTTGTCCATTAATATCGAGACTAAACTGCTCTTCACCTTGAATGGATTTCAAACTACCAAAACGCTGAATCAAACTTTGAGTTGTCGATCGAATAGTCGGATCCTGACTTTGAAAGGCAAACAACCTCTGAGCTTCACCTTTAACCACTTTATAACTGGGTTGTTGACTAGAGCTTGCAACCAGATTGCCATCGCGCTCCAAAATAAAGGTACGACCCGAAGAACCAATTCTCAACTGACGCAGAAACTGATCAATTTGGGAGAGTGTCAAATCGATGCCAATGACTCCTAAAAGTCTTTTTCTGACATCATAAACAGGATAGCTTGAGGAGATTGACAGAATGTTTGGCTGGTCAACCCACTGATAGATTTGGCTCCAGATTGGGCGCTTTGCTTTAGCAGTGTCACTATACCAGACCTCAACCTCAAGGTCAGCCGGATCACGAGAAACTTTTTGAAGTTTGGTACGATTTCCCTGACGATCGACTTCATAAACTTCCAGTTTTTTTAGATCACTTTTTAGCGTTTCATTTAGCAATAAATTGCCAGTTGTCGTTCGCTCAATGCCTATAAATTCCCCGATCGGGTTGGCGAAGTTGATGTAGCTAAAATTTGGGTTAACCTGCATTTGTTCGCAAAAATATTGACCCATTTGCGGAAGATTTTTTAAGTCAACCAGACCGAGTTCAATGGCTCGCAAATTCATCTGATTGACTTGATTGGGGCTGGTCAAGTAAGTATCCAGGTGTTGATCGACGCGATCGCTAATCTCACTCTCTAAGTCTGTGACCAATTGATTGATAGCTTTTTGCCCGTTTTGCACTGAGAAGTAGCCCGTCAGCGCCACCGCAGTCAAGTTTTGCACAATCAACGGAACGACTAAAATAAGACGCAGCGGAACGGACTTTCGTGTACGGGGGTGTGACACTATTCCTACACCTGGAAAACGTTTAGTCTCTAGAATGCCCCTTCGGAAATCAAGGTCAACGGTTGAGTAAATTGGACATTGGGTAGGTCTGTGAAGTCTCCGGTTTAACGTGAATTCGATGAAGTTTTTTTGCTGCGTTCTTCAGCGCTTCTGCTCCTCACCCCCCCCCCAATTGGGAGACTTTCAGACAAGATTTTGGGTTCAAAGTCCCTCACTCGTGGGGGATTTAGAGGGCTGCCTGGATTAACCACAGCGAAAGATTTCATAGAATTCACGTTGGTTTAAAGCTCTAAAGTTTCCGGCCTAAAGTCCTGCTTCCCTGATTGCAAACCACAATTCTCGATAGACTCGTGCCAATCCATCTATTTGGTAGTGAGCATTTAAGCCGCTGGGATTGGGCAACACCCAAACAATCGTACTCTCAAAGCCATTTTCCTGTCGTCCAATTTTTGATTTGGGTTGAGAGAAGGCCGTTCGATAGGCGCTAATTCCCAAAACGGCCAGACATTTGGGGCGATAAGTTTGGATCTTTTTGGACAGGTTTTGATGACCAAGTAGTAACTCTGAGGGGTCTAATTCATCGGCTCTGGCGGTGGCCCGATCGACAATATTCGTAATACCCAACCCCAAATTTAATAAGTCTTGATCTTCAGAGGGCGAGAGAATGCGATCGGTGAAGCCTGCTAAATGAAGTGCTTTCCAGAAGCGGTTTCCTGGACGGGCAAAGTGATGACCGACGACAACGCTGTAAAGGCTGGGATTGATGCCACAAAAGAGAATCTGCAAATCGGGCGCAATGATATCTGGAACGGTTTTACCGATCGCCGCTCGAATCTCATCTTTCGTGGGTTTATGCACAATTAATCCTTTCTAAATCGTCTTTCTAAGCCGTCTTTTCTAAGCCATCCACTCGACCAGTTCTTGAGTAAAAACTTGCACAAAACCGATCGCCACCTGGATTAAGGGAAACCCCACCAGACTGATCAAGGCTGCCTGACGAGTTCTAATATCCAACCCCTGTCGCACGGCCACAATGACCGCCAGCAAACTCCAGACGGCCAAAATAAACTCGATCGGTCGCCCCAACAACGGAACCAGCGTCAAAAAGTTGAGCACTTGAGGCGCATAAGCAAACCCGATCGGGCCAAGTAAATCGCCATACGTGGGGTCGATCGGTTTCAACCACTGACCAACTTTGAGAATGGTGAATGTCCAAAAATAATAGCCTGCTACAACACTCAAACCACTTAAAAAAAGCGCAATTGGTAATATAGGAAAAGTCGCTCGGTTGATGATTAAAATGACCATCGTCCCCAATACGTGAGAGAACGCAGCGAGTAATACAATCGTCAATGCTAAACGATGAGTTTTGGGCGTGTTGTGAGCGTTCTCATAAAAATCAGCGTTCAGTGAGAGCGCTTTGATTAAGGTTGTCCAAACTCCTTCTCTAGCGGGCTGACGGCTCACAGGGGTTACAGTCCTACAACTGGCGATAGATGACAGGTCGATCGAGCTATGATCTGATGCAACAGATGTCGAAACTGCTGCGCCAATTCCAAAATAACCATACCTTATTGAGACTAAATGCTGTCGCTGATCGAACGAATTTTATCGCGCCTCCGAGGTGAAACGTTGAAGCTGTTTTTCTTAGCAGGCGGGTTGCTGTTGATTTGGGGGACGGTGGCTCCGATCGGAACGCTAGTCTGGTGGCTCAATCAAGGAGTCGAAGGTCTGGGCTTGAGGCGTGAAACCAAAAAGCTGCCTGCCACGGTTGCTCGTGCAACTCAGAAGATTGTTAACTGCTACATCGTCTATCTGCCGGGGGTGGGAGATTCGTCGGCCAATGAGTTGAGTGCGGGGGAGGAATATTTTCTCGATCGCTTGCAAAAGGCTCATCCTAATTGTGTGACGGTGCGCGATGTGTTTCCTTATTCTGCGGCAAATCAAGATCTGGCCGGGCAAAGGTTTTTGGCTCCCTTCTGGCAAGCTGCCCAAAAAGGAGAAGGCTGGTTTAAGAATGCTGATGTTTTGATCAAGATTCGGAATTTGTGGCGCTTTGCGATTTCTGCGGACGATCGCTATGCTCCCGTTTATAACCAGGGAATTGCGGCGGCGATCGTCGATCGTATGAATGCCGTTCACCCGATTTCGCAGTCTGGTCAGCCGATTCGGGTGGTTTTGATTGGGACGAGTGGTGGGGTGCAGGTGGCGCTGGGGGCGGTGCCTTATTTAAACGAGTGGATTAAGCCTGAGTTAGCGGTGGTTTCGGCGGGGGGTGCGTTTGATGGTGAGGCGGGGTTTGAGTCGGCGCAGCGGGTGTATCACTTACAGGGCGATCGCGATTGGGTGGATGACATCCCTCGTGTGGTGTTTGCGTCTCGCTGGCCGTGGGCGATCCAGTCTCCGTTTAATCAAGCTCGTCAACAGGGACGCTTTACCAGTTTGGACAGCGGCAATCATACGCACGATGGCGCTCAGGGCTATTTTGGGCAAGCGATCGCCCACGATCGGACGACCTACGTCGATCTGACGCTACAAAAAGTCAATCAGTTGCCCATCTGGTCTAACAACAAGTAGGCTCAATTTTTTGGGAAACAAAATTGTCCACCATGATTGTGACTCCAGTGTCGTCAAGCATTTTGCGCGGAAGTTTATATTTGACAGATTTTGGAATTTTTGGGTGAGTTGAAGAGGCGCGATCACACAGAGGCACTTCACACTCGATTCATAAGACTTCCTTAGTTTTACGGAGACTGAATCATTCGATTGCTATTTTATGTGCATCGGATGAAATCCTGGATCTGTTTGCATGACTGACGTTTTTCTCTCTTATTCTCGGAAAGATAAAGCTTTTGTGCAAACGCTGCATGACTCACTGAGAGCACAACAGCGAGAAATCTGGGTGGATTGGCAGGCGATTCCTCTGACGGCTGACTGGTGGCAAGAGATCGAGCGAGGCATCGAAGGCACCAATACCTTTGTGTTTGTGATCAGTCCTGATTCGGTGGTGTCGGATGTTTGTCGTCAGGAGATCGATCACGCAGTCAAGCACAATAAGCGATTGGTGCCGATCGTTCATCGCGAAGGTTTTGACTTGTCAGCCGTTCATCCGATGTTGTCGAGACACAATTGGCTGTTTTTTCGCGAGACGGATGAGTTCGATCGTGGCTTTGCTTCCTTGGTTCAAGCGATCGAAACGGATTTAGAGTATGTGCGATCGCATACCCGCTTGACAGAACGAGCGGTCGAATGGAACGGCAAGCAGCGCAATGAGAGTTTTGTTCTTAGAGGGGATGACCTCAAGTTTGTAGAACAGTGGTTAGCCAATGGTGAGCAAAAAACGCCTGTACCGACTGAGCTACAGCGAGAATACATTCGTGCCAGCCGGACGATCGAAGAAGCGACGCAGATTTTGATCGAGGCAGGACAAGAGGCAGAAAAGCTAGTGCGGAGTGCCAGAAGACGAGCGGCGATCGCGCTAACCGTGCTTGGGGTGGCACTAGTTGGCGCAGGAATCGCAGGAAGTTGGGCAGTTAAGGAACGGAGTGATGCGCGATCAGAAACGCGACTGGAGCGATCGAGCGTGTCGGCAATGAGACGATTTGACTCAAACCAAACGGATGGGCTGCTCTCGGCAATGCGATCGGGCTTTGAGCTACAGTCCTTAATTCGTGAAAAATCTTTGGGAACCTATCCTGCCAGCCCGATTTGGGCACTCCAATCAAGCCTGGTCAAGATTCGCGAAACTCTACTGCCCGGTCGTCAAGATCTCATTTGGGGTGTGGCGTATAGTCCCGATGGCACCCTGATCGCAACGGGCGGAAACGATGGCACCTTAAAACTGTGGAATCCAGACGGCAAGCTGGCTGCGGAAGTGAACAGCGATCAAGAAGTCATCTGGAGTGTGGCATTTAGTCCTGATAGCAAACTAATAGCCACAGGCGGCAGCAAGGAAGGCAACACAAGGCTGTGGGATCGCAACGGTAAGCAGGTGAAAGAGTTAGAAGGGAAGCAAACACTCGTTTTGAGTGTGACCTTCAGCCCCGATAGTACGCTGATAGCTACAGGCGGCACTGATGGCACCCTAAAACTGTGGAATCCAGACGGCAAGCAAATTTTGCAAGACCGAGCGGGTAAACCAATGCCAGAAGTGGGATGTCGCCAGTCCGAGGTCTACAGTGTGGCCTTTAGCCCCGATAGTCAGCGAATGGCGATCGGCTGTAGCGATGGCACTCTTCAACTCTGGGATAGAGACGGCAATCCGATTCAGGAGACTCTAGAAACCAACCACGTTAAAGTCAATAGCGTGAAGTTTAGCCCAGATGGGCAGCAGATTGTCACAGGCGGTGAGGATGGCACTGTCCGACTGTGGAACCGAGACGGCAAAGAAATCCGAGAGTTGAAAGGGCGACAGGGCATTGTTCAGAGTGTGGCATTGAGTCCAGACGGAAAGCTGATTGCGGCGGGCGGTCACAATGGCAATATACAACTCTGGGATCGAAACGGCAATTCGATCGACGAGTTCAAAGGTAATCAAGGCATTATCTGGAGCATTGCCTTTAGCCCAAACAGTCAGCAGATTGTCACAGGCGGCAATAATGGCAACGCGAGTCTCTGGGATCGAGACAGCAGTCCGATCGGCAAGTTGACCGAGAAGCGAAGCGGTATTTCTAATGTAGTCTTCAGCCTAGATGGTCAGCAGGTCGCCATCAGTGTGGATAAAACTATCAGTCATGGCCCAAGCATCACAGAACTCTGGAGTCGAGACGGCAAGCTGATCAAAGCCTGGAAAAATGACCAGGAGAAGGTTTTCACTGTGGCGTTTAGTCCTGATGGTCAGCAGATTGCAATAGGCGGCGATCGGGGTACAACCAACCTGTGGGACAGAGAAGGCAAGTCGATCGGGGAGTTGAAAGGTGAGCAAGGCTACGTCAGAAGTGCTGCGTTTAGTCAAGACAGCAAGCTGATTATCACTGGAGGCGGCGACAGCACAACGAAACTATGGGATCGAGACAGCGGCAAACTGATCAGTGCGTGGAAAAATAACCAGGGGATTGTCTGGGGTGTTGCGCTTAGTCCTGATGGCAAGCTGATTGCATCGGTCGGTGATGATGGTCAGGTCAAGCTATGGAATCAGGATGGTAAACAGGTCGGTGAGTTTCCCTGTCAGCAAGGCATTGTCAAAAGTGTCACGTTTAGTCCTGATGGCAAGCTGATTGCGACGGGAGGCAACGATGGCAACACAAAGCTGTGGAATCAGGACGGTAAACAAATTGGTGAGTTTCCTGGTAGTCAGGGCAGTGTCAATCGCGTGGCGTTTAGTCCCGATGGCAAGCTGATTGCGACCGTTAGCAGCGGTGGCACAACGCAGTTATGGCATCAAGACGGCAGGCAAATCGCGCAATTTGAGGGAGGCTACCCATCAACATTGAGTCCTGATTGGAAAACGATCGCCATCACTGAAACGCCCCTCGGTTCTGATACCCAAGTTGTCCGTCTCTATCGCATTGACCTCGACCTCGATCTCGATAGCCTCCTGCGCCGCGCCTGCCAACGCCTCAAAAACTATCTGCTCTACAGCCCAGACCTGAAGGACGATCGCGATCGCTGTGCCGCCCATTTAGGCGATTGGGAAGGAGAGCGAACCCAGAAGTGATTGTGAATTGTGGTAAGAACTACAGACGCACTCTTAACTCAGCGATCGACCAAATTGGCAAGGCTACACCTGAGAAATCATTGCGATTAGCGCAAAGCGCAACTGCAAAGCAACCGCGAGTGACGATAGCATCCATCTGATTGAGTTGGGCGCAAGCAAACTGAACCCCATCCTCAAAATCTTTCAGTCCACTCTCGATCGCTTGCTCGATCACTGCACGGTCTACTGAGCAAAGCTCCAACGCTGTCAAAATTCGATGCACTGCATCCAACGCAGTATTTTGACCCTGCGCTTTCCTAACAATGTAAAACACATTCGTCACGGTTGTTGCAGCAATATATCCCTGAACTTGCTGTCGCTCAACCATCTCAAACAAAGTAACTCCCTCTTCCACAAACGGAGCGCGATCGAGCAACACATCCAAAACAATATTCGTATCAATCAAAATCCTCATCACTGATACTTGTTCACCAAATAGTCTGTATATTCCTCGCGCACTTCTTCGTCGGTTGGAGTACGCTCACGCGGCTTTGCCATTCCCCGCAACCCCGTTAACGTTCCGATTGAAATGTGCTTCGTTCTCGAAGTAATATCTGCTGAAGCAGATCGCGGCTGAGTCTGCAAATCATGATTCACGCTTAAAGTCTCAACCCATGCCAGAACCTCGCGCACCTGTTGATCCGGCATCCTTTTGACTAACTCATAGATTCTTTCTGCCGCGGTCATAACCACTTTCCTCAAAGATTCAACGGGTCACTCAATTATGCCGCTAATCGTTGAACTCGACAGCCTCCTGCGCCGCGCCTGCCAACGCCTCAAAAACTATCTGCTCTACAGCCCAGACCTGAAGGACGATCGCGATCGCTGTGCCGCCCATTTAGGTGAAACCTGGAAGGACGTTCAGAACGCAAAATAGAACCCGCGATCGATATTGCCTACCAAGGGTTACAAAAAGAGTCTTGATAAACGACTAGCTTTTCTTTCTTCTAAACTTTAAGTCGTCAAATAAGGCATACAGCACAGGCACCACAATCAAGCTCAGTAGCGTTGACGTGACAAGCCCACCCGCGATCGCCACTGCCATCGGAGAGCGCAATTCTGATCCAGCCCCCAAACCCAGGGCGATCGGCACCATGCCCAAAATCGTCGCGGCCGTCGTCATGAGAATCGGTCTGAGGCGAATCGGGCCCGCTTTGAGAATGGCCTCTGTCCGCTCCAGTCCTTCTTGTCGAAGTTGATTGATGTAATCGACGATCAGAATGGCGTTTTTATTGGTCAAGCCCAACAGAAAGACGAAGCCAATTAGCGAAATCATGCCAAAGTCGCTCTGCGTGAACAACAACGCCAGCATCGCACCCACCAGCGCCAACGGCAGCGAAAAGCCCACCACAAGCGGATCGAGCCAACTGCGAAACAGCACCACCAGCACGACGACAATACACAACGCAGACAAGGCCAGGGTCGTCCCAAAACTCTGAAAGATTTCACTACTCGTAGCCGAATCTCCGCCCAGCGCCAATGTCACCCCAGCCGGAAGGAGTGGTTTTGCTTCAGCGACCAGTCGCTCAGTGGCATCTCCTAGAGACAAATCTTTGCCCAAGTTGGCACTGATATAGGCGACGCGCTGACCATTTTTGCGATCGATAACCGCGATCGTCTCTTTTTCCTGGCGACTGCCTGAGACGGTGACATCTGCAAATCCTGGTAAAGTCTGGACTTTGGCTTTAATGTCGGTTGCCACTTGAGACAACACTTTCACATCGTCGCCTCGAATCGCTAACTGCAACGGTTTTTGATTGCCCGCCTCGACAAAGGGAATGTCTTCGACACTGGTGGTTACGCCTTCCAATTTGGGCAATGTCGCCCGAAACTGATCCTGAAGTTTGGCAGTTGGTGTGGGGTGATTGGGCTTTAATTTAACTTGCAGAATGCCCTTGTTGGGTTCTCCTTCACGCGAGCCGACGATCGTCAGTACGGTATCCACTTCTGGCGATTTTCTCACGACCTCTTCAAGCTGGGTTGCTACTTTTAACGAATCTTGCAGGGGATCAAATGCACGCGGAATCAGAGCCGCAGGGTTTTGAGGGTTTTGGGGATTTTGAAGATCTTGAGGATTCTGAGGATCTTGAAGATTGGCTTGTGAAGGCTGTGTGGATTGGCTCTGCTGCGCTGCTCCTGGCGGCAAGGTCGGCAATGGAGACACATAGCGAATATTGAATTCACCACGATCGAGCTTAGGAATAAACCCCTGGGGAATCAGTGGAATCAGCGCCACACCCGCCACCAGACTGAGAATCGCAATGCCCACGACGACCGCTCGATGCCGCAGTGACCAATTTAGTAAGCGTCGATAGGCTGCCGCAAATCTGATCCAGAGTCCGCTGGTGTGTTCGGGCGATCGGTTGGGGTTGGCTCTGAGCAGATAGAGCGAGAGAACTGGGGTCAGCGTGCGGGCAACCAGCATGGAGATGAGCATGGCGGCGGTGACCGTGATCCCAAACGGCTTAAAAAATTGACCAATCACACCGCCCATCAGTCCGATCGGCAAAAAGACTGCCACTGCTGTCAAGGTGGCCGCCGTTACAGGTAAACCAATTTCGCTCGTGGCTGATAAGGCGGCTTGTCTGGGCGATGCTCCAGCATCAATGTGACGGCTGATATTTTCGACATCGACGATCGCATCATCGACGACACTTCCAATCACCAACGCCAACGCCAGCAGGGTAATCGTCTCCAGATTAAAGCCAAAAATCGCCATGACGATAAACGTCCCCAGTAGCGAAATGGGAATCGCCAGCGCAGAAATCAGCGTCGCCTTCCAGCTTTTGAGAAAGGGGAAAATGACGATCACAGCCAGAACGATCGCTTCGATCAGGGCGTCGATCGTCGATCGATTGGCTTTGCGAATGTAGTCGGCTTGAGTGGCGGCCAAAACCAGTTTCACATCTGATAAGTCGGACTGAAGTCGCGCCACTTCTGTTTCGACGGCATCCACGACTTCTAGAGTATTCGCCAATCCACTTTTGATCACCTGGAATGCCAACACATTTTGTCCATTAAATCGGGCCAATGTTCCCGCCGTTTGAGGAATGGGAGATCCTCCGATCGCTGCGTTTCCTTGCCCCAGTAGTGAAACTTTGAGAACGCCAGGAATCTTCTGAATCGGAGGAAGAATCTGATCATTGGCTAATTTTTTTAAGTCATCGAGACTGCGAGACTGACTCTCAATGGCGTAGCTGACGGCGGCTGATTCGTTGAGATTGAGCGCGATCGCTTCAAACTTCCCATCTTTAGGCAAGCTCACCTTTTCAACGGCTTCTTTGACCAGCCGAGTCGAGTCTTCTAAACTGGTGCCCACCTGAAACGAAACGCTGACCACCGATCGACTGGCATAGGTTGAAGCGTTGACCTGATTTAAACCTTTAAGGGATTGTAGAGCGGCTTCGATCGGCTCAGTCAGTTGGCGTTCGGTTTCAACCGCCGTAGACAGAGGGGCAGTTGCATTCACCACCACGACAGGGAAGGCAATGTCTGGAAACAGCGCATATTTGAGCGAACTGAAGGCCAAAATTCCGGCGACGGTGACGGCAATCCAGAAGCCCAGCGTCAACCACGGAGCAGAAATTGCCCACCGCGAAATGTTGAAGCGCTCCCGGACAGGTTGGTTGCGAGGTGCCATAGTGAGTTTTTGAGGGGTGAGATGCGGCGATCGCAGTGCTTTATCAGACTACTGTAAGCAACAGGCCGTTTGAGCTATTTTAACGACTGAGTTAGGGGGATGTTCACTCGTTTAACTTACGATCGACCGCCTCAAACAGTTCCTCAAATCCCGATTCTTTCTGAATTCTGGCGGGTGGAATTTGCATATCTTGAAGAATATCCACGAGTCCGTCGATCGTCGCTCTAATTTCTTCAAACAGATCTCTTTCTCGATGCAGCCTGGGTAGATTTGCAGAAGATTTCATTTGATCGAGCTTGGCTTGTAGCTGATCACATTTCTCTTGCCAATGGATCAGGTAATCGGCACAATCTATCGGATCGTAAATTTTGGCATCTGGTAAGACGATGGGGAAAATGCGATCGTAAAATTCTCCTTTCTTTGCAGTCTGCACCAATTCAAACATGCAGTTTTTGGATTTCAAATATTTGTCACTGATGACTGCAATCACGCATTTCCCGCGACCGATCTGCTTCATAAATTCGCTAATTTGTCCTTTGAAGCTCAGTGTCGCTTTATCTCGGACAATTTGCACTCCTTTTTCTTGGAATGCTTTGCACAACTGGTTGACAATTTCTTCTCGTTCTTCGCCTTCTTCACCCCAGGCGTAGGAAATAAAGACTTCTTTTGTGGGTTCAATTTTGGGAGGCGTTTTGTAGCCGATGTCTCTGGGATCTCTTGAAAGTTTAGTGCGATCCATGATGTCGTCGATCAAACCGAGAACGTTCACCATGTCGAAGTTCTTCTGACACTGGATTTCGCGCTGCTGATTGTCGATAAATCGGCGTAGCGTTTCTAATGGATAAAAATAGAGATCTTGTTGATTTTTGCATCCCGCACAGTTGCAAGGAATGAGTTTTTGGTATTTTAACCGTTTGTAAGTTGCGTGAATTTTATCGATTTCATAAGTGACAATATCCATTAATCGCTTTTTGTCTTTGCCAATCACTCGAATCTTAATTTCGCGTTTGCCATAATTTTCGATGACTTCTGCTTTAGCATTGTCTTGCTGAAGAATCACGCCACTGCGCCAGACATATTTCTGTTCGTCAATCCATTGGTGCATTGACACGATGAACTGTGTAAGAATGCCTTTAGGCATGAATTCGTAGGTGTATCTCAGAATTAGATTGTTGGATTCATCCCAGTGATAGTCGGGCTGATTGATCGTGAGTAACTGCGGTGCAATATATTCGTTGCGGTTGGGAATCTGATAGCATAGCCGAAACTTGATCATGACTTGCAGCAGCTTGCCGCGCATGTGGGCGTAGGTGGGTTCGTGCCAGATGGTTGAGAGATCGGCGCGATCGAACCTCCCCAGTTTCCCCATCACAATCTCGCTATCCAGAACTTTGTAAACGGCATCGGTGCCCCACTTGGGTTTGAGAATGACGGTTTCGGTTAACAGATCGTCGTCTTGAAAGTGGAGACAGACCCCCAAATCATGCAGATAGCCACTGAGTTGTAGGGCATCTTCGCGCTTTTTGAAGCCGTTTTCTGTGCAAATTTTGAGATATTCGTCGAGGCTGATGTGGGCACGATCGTCTCTCTCCAACGCCTCCCGAACTCTCACCCAGGTTTTGGGCAGTGCGGTTCCGATGTGCGGTAAATGAGCGATCTGATGTTTGATTTCCTTGAGAATGTCATCCAGACCTCGATTGGTCGCGAGATTGGTCGCTAAGGTTTTTTCGAGATTGGTAAACTGTCCTCGAAGGGCAGACTCGTTGATTTCGCGGTGTCGATCGTGCTTCTCATTTTTGATGATCAGCAGAGGACTGTTTTCACTGAGAAGTTCGACAATGTTGAGCCAATAATGGAAATCGGTGTCTTCTTTACGATCGTCGCTAACTAAAAGATAGAGCGATCGTTTGGTGAGAAAAAATTGGTGTGTTGAATGATAGATTTCTTGTCCACCAAAGTCCCAAATATTGACGCGAAAATCTTTACCGTTCTCCATCGGAAAGCGCCATTGAATCACTTCAATTCCTTCGGTCGATGGCTCTCTAGAAACAAGCTGATAGCTGGAATTCTCAATCTTTTTAGCAAGAGATGTTTTTCCTGCTCCGCCTTCGCCAATGATTAGAAGTTTGGCTTCGTAGAGGCGATCGATTCCTTCTTCTTCCTGTTGCCGAAAATACTCTCTAATTGCCTCGATTCCCAAATCTGCGATTTCTAGAGGTGGATACTCAAGAGGATTCTCAGCTAAATCTAGTTCTGTCAAATTTTGGAGTTGCGTGATTGTATTAGGGGCAACCGTAATTTTGTTCCCGCACAAATCTAACTCTACTAGGCTTTGAAGTTGAGAGATTACACCTGGGATTACCGTGATTTGATTGTAAGCTAAATACAGTTCTGTTAAGTTTTGAAGTTGAGTGATCGCATCCGGAATCACTGTGATCCGATTATTGAATAAATTAAGTCTTGCTAAATTTTTAAGTTGAGCAATCGTAGCCGGAACCACCGCGATTTCATTGTCTGATAAATCCAGTTTTATTAAGTTTTCAAGGTGGGTAATTGCATCAGGAATGACTGTGATTTTATGCCCGGATAGATTCAATACCTCTAATTGCTTTAATTCAAAAACTTCAACCGGAATCTGAGATAGCTTCTGACTTTCGTCATTCCAAACACCTGCTAAGTTTAATTCTTTAAGTTGTTCGTCCTTTGCTTCCTGGATCTTTTCCAAAATGCTATGAGGAGTCTCGTACTCTACAGGTTCCTGGCTAGTCATCTTGAGGAGGAGGGAGGGTGTAAATTTTGAGACGATCGCTCTCCCCAATTATCACCGCAAACCTGAAGGGCGATCGCTGTGAGGAGGCGTTGTCACGATCGAGACTTTAAGCTGCGTCTATCTTGCCCTTTGCTTCAGCAACAGCCGTAGCAATCACCTCATCGCTCACGCCATGCCGCCGCAAACTCTCAACCAAATTCGATAGCTCAAAATCTTGATCAAAACGCTCAAGATCCGCCCGTAAACCCTGCCCAATGTAAGCTCGAATCAGAGGTTCATAGCCAGAAAAGCCAAGCTGAGGTGCAATGCGCTGTAAATCTTCCACAACATCCTCTGGAACACTCAACTGAATCGTCATCATTGGGCGATCCTTTCTCAATCGCTGCTTCAAATCATTGATCTTCATAGCGAATTCTCTCTGAGTTAGTTGCCAACCGTGCAGAAATGAGCCGAATTATATCTTCTCGAAGGACATACACCACATAAAGCAAGCGCCAATCTACAGTGACTCCTATGACAGCTTCTCGCTCCTCACCATCAATGTAGCCAGCGTCTTCGACTTGTAAAAACGGATCAAAAAATGTTTCGCAAGCTGTCTCAAAATTGACCCTATGTTTGATGAAGTTTGACGATGCTTTATTGCTGTCCCATTCAAATTGAATCTTGTGTAAAGTGTAACTGACGTTCATGATCTTGCCTTACCTGCGCCAAAGCATCTTCTCCCGCAATGGTTTGAACGCTTCCATTTCTGACTTCATTCCGTCGCCGCTTTGCCTCCAAAATCCACGCGGTTTGAATTGCCAAATCAGTGTCAAATTCTAAGCTTTCTACCAGCTTCTCAGCCAAAAGCGCTCTGGATGCACTGGGTAGAGATAAGAGTTCTTCGGTGAGTTCTTCGATCGACTTCATGACCCCACTCCTGAATTTTACTTGTAGTCTAACAGTGTGCTGTTAAAGATGCTCCTACCAATCAGTTCTACAGCGTTTATGACCGTCGATCGCTCTCCACAATTATCGCCGCAAATCTGAAGGGCGATCGCTCAGGAAGGCTCGATCATTGTGGTTAAGAAGCTGCTTGGTAAATGGCAGGGCGATATTTCGGTTCAGGAATCGGTTTGCCCTCAGCCGAAAACGAAAACACAGCCCGAATCGCCTCAGCAGTCAGAGTCGGATAATTTTCTAAAACCTGCTGCTCAGTCCACCCAGCCGCAAACAAACCTAAAATAAACTCCACAGATAGCCGTGTTCCTTTAACGACAGGTTTGCCCAGAAGAATCTTGGAGTTGGAATGAATATATTCTCGCCAATCTAGTGCTTGATACCAAATCAACCAACAGATGATACTCATAAAAAATCAGTTAATTAACCGATTTCTATCTCTTAGATTTGAAAAGAACCTATCAGGGAAGCCGTTTCAAAGTCCCCCAAAATGGGGGATTTAGGGGGCGAGGATCTGTATCAGTAACTAGTGGATTTGGTATGAGACATCAAGGCTGCTCCTTCAACTTATTTTCTAAAAGGCTACCTGACGAGTATTCATTGCCCATTTTCTTCATACACAGGCGACCACAATTCTGTGATTGCAACTTCCCAACCTGGTAGCAACTCTGGAATTGTTAACGTATCGCCATCTCGCAACATTTCAACAACATCAGAATTGGGGCGATAAATTTCAACTTCGTGTTTATCTGGGTTAACAAAAATTCCAACCTGTGCGCCGAGTTCTAGAAACTTTTGAATCTTCTCTCTGAGCGGTTTCATAGTGTCACTGGCAGAGCGCACTTCAACCACCAAATCGGGCACCAGGTCGACAAACGATCGGGGACTCCGCCGCAGCCGATCTGCCCGCACAAATGAAACATCCGGTGCCCGTAGATCTAAATTCGGCATAATAAAACCAGCCCCAGAACCCGTCACTCGTCCCAGCTTTCGCGGTAGCACTCAGATATTTAGAAAAGTGACTAACCGAGCGATAATTTCCTCAGAAATAAAGTCAGATGGACTCATTACAACAATTTTTCCTTCGACCAGTTCCAGTTGATAGTCGGGATACTGGCTCTGAAATGCCTGCAAATCGGCGATCGTTAGAGGCATCGTTTCACCTCAGCAATTTAATAAGTTGGAGCATTCTCATTATCGTTCATTGTTCTGTGATGAATCGAAATTGGATGCTTGACGACAGCAATCAATCCGTGTATTCTCACAAATTAAGGTTACTTTTCTGAAGAGATTTAGTAGCCCTAACTGATCCAAATTCTAGTCGCTGACGCTATCCGAGACTGCGAGCAACAATCCCGGACAGCTAACCTCCCAAACTGATTTACCCAGTCTGGCGGCTAACGGAGTATTTTACCACTCCTCAAGTTGCCCTGATTTGTAATGTGTGCGGGGCGATCAAGTCTTGGGTCTGGGCGATCGTCTAGGAGAAATTCTGGGAGCGATCGCCCGATTTCCAATTGTCATTCCAACCACAATTTCAACAATTAGAACTATTGCAATGAACGAAGAATCACTGCTTAATCGGGCTGCTTTGATTTGTCCCAATCCCTACGACCCTGCCTGGGAGCGCGTTTTGATGTTGTTAATTAGTTCTCCCGACGGCTTGAGCGACACGATTCGCAACTTACACGCTAGGGGATTTGCAGAAGCGGCTACTTGGAGTCGTCCTTTACCGATTCCCAATTCGCAAGAGGTGATGAGTGTGTTGTCAAAGAGAAGGATGAGGGATGAGGGATGAGGGATGAATAGTTTTCTCATCTGTCTCCAATGAGAGTTCTGAAAGTCAAAGTCCCTCACTCGTGGGGGATTTAGGGGGCTGTCTAGATTAACAACCGCAGCGAAAGGTTTCATCAAATTCACATTGTTTTACGACGGGTGGGTCATCTCTTCGGGGCGCACAAAGCGATCGAACTCCTCACCCGTCAAAAACTCTAGTGCAATACAAGCTTCGCGCAACGTAGAATTCTCTTGATAGGCTTTTTTGGCGACTTGGGCCGCTTTGTCGTAGCCAATTTTGGGATTCAACGCAGTCACTAGCATTAATGAGTCATTGAGAAACTGAGCAATGCGATCGCGATTCGGTTCGATACCCACAATCATGTGATCGGTGAACGAAGAACAAGCATCAGAAAGAATGCGAACGGAATGTAAAAGGTTATGAATTAAGACAGGCTTAAATACATTTAGCTCAAAATTGCCTTGACTGCCTGCGAATCCAATGGTGGCATCATTTCCTAACACTTG
The DNA here is from genome assembly GCF_052939475.1 of Phormidesmis sp. 146-20. Taxonomy (NCBI): domain Bacteria; kingdom Bacillati; phylum Cyanobacteriota; class Cyanophyceae; order Leptolyngbyales; family Leptolyngbyaceae; genus Phormidesmis; species Phormidesmis sp. 146-20. The sequence goes on along the minus strand of NZ_JBJPHT010000009.1, from coordinate 32,509 downwards.
CACACACACCATCGTCATCGCTTCGCACTGTGTCGGATTCACCTTTCCCGGCATAATTGAGGAACCGGGTTCGTTCGCAGGGAGAATCAATTCGCCCAGTCCACAGCGCGGCCCAGACCCCATCCAGCGCAAGTCGTTGGCGATCTTCATCAAGGCACAGGCTAACGTTTTGAGTGTGCCACTGGTGGATACGATCGCATCATGTCCCGCTAAGACCGCAAACTTATTGGGGGCGCTAACAAAGGGTAAGTGGGTGAGTTTCGCGATTTCTGCTGCCGATCGCGCTGCAAACTCAGGATGAGTATTCAACCCAGTGCCGACGGCGGTGCCTCCGATCGCCAGTTCATACAGTTCAGGCAAGTTTGCTTCGATACGTCGAATTGCTTGATTTAACTGCGCCACATATCCAGAAAATTCCTGCCCCAATGTCAACGGAACGGCATCCATTAAGTGAGTTCGCCCAATTTTAACAATGTCATCATACGCCTGTGATTTCTCTAACAACGCATCTCGCAATTTGACGATCACCGGAATTAATCGCTGAGTGATGGTCTCCACTGCCGCAATATGCATCGCTGTGGGGAACGTATCGTTAGAAGATTGAGACATATTAACGTGATCATTGGGATGAATCGGTTTTTTACTACCCAGTTCACCATCAGCAAGCTCGATCGCTCGATTAGAAATCACCTCATTGGCGTTCATATTTGTCTGAGTGCCGCTGCCCGTCTGCCAAATGCTCAACGGAAAATGATCGTCCAATTTCCCTGCGATCACTTCGTCGGCTGCTTGCGCGATCAAATCGACCTGCTCTTGAGTCAGTTTGTCTAAATCATGATTCACGATCGCCGCCGCCTTTTTGAGAATGCCAAACGCCCGAATCAACTCCCTCGGCATGACATCCTGACCGATCGCAAAATACATCAAAGAACGCTGCGTCTGTGCTCCCCAATAGCGATCGTTTGGCACAGCGATCGACCCCATACTATCCGTCTCATTCCGAGTTAATCCAGCGTCTGACATAAGCTCATTCCTGCGTTCATCGTTCTTGATCCTACTGCTGTGGGGTGATCAAGGAGCGAGTGCAGGACAATTCGGATGAGAGGGTTGACATGAGGTAAATTTATGTATTTAATGTTGATATATTCAGTAAAAAGAGCTGAATAAGACATCATAAGAATTCTCTCGCAGCAGCACAGGGAGAAGACAAAAGACGGGTGAGCGAGTGCTAAAAAAGCTGAAAATCACCTTAATTCATAAGGGTTTTAGCGTAAATCTCCCGATATCTGTTGCCAACGAGTTCATTGAAAAAAGCGATTCATCGCAAGGAGTCAGGAATGAAAAGCCATCCCCTACTGAACTTTTTGAGGTCTTTGTTTTCGCTGAGAGTACAACGACTGGTCAAAGGTTCCTCATCTCAATCAATAGGTATACAACAGCCAATCGGTGTACAACGTTTCAACTACCTCGAAGAACAAGGAATTGTGACTGAGACCATCTATCCCAATCAACTTGGAAGAGTCAGTTATCAAGCCTCGTGGTGGTTTGCAGCTTGTCCATACAATGTTGTCCTATTACCCGGAACCCCCATTCGTGTCCTCGATCGCATCAACATTATTCTGATTGTGGAACCGCTCGCTCCCAGCAATTCACGGGCCAACCCATCCATCAATGCTGCTTAAGTGGAGGCAATATGCACCTCAAATGCTCATACAGACTCAAATGTCATCCCCTCAATCCTGCCCTTCCCTACAGATGGAGCAAGCATCCATTTCCCAGGTATCAGCGCAATCAGTTGAGAAATCCAGCTTCTGTTCGCCGATCGCCACGCTGCCAGCCTCAGAGCCACACGGCTCAAATCGCTATCTCTTCAAGTGACCTGCACGGGGTCGCCCCTCTGCCTAAACAAGACGGATTAGCCGAATCATCAGAGTGTGACGACTCAGGCAGGTAACCCGTCGAATGTCTTCAGTCTGCATTGGTCATCCAGGATTTGAATTTGCCGATGCAGGCTGTTCTCTTCATAGAAGCAACACAGGATAGAATATTTGTATAAGTTTTGTGTGTCCGTTATTGAAAATACACTCAGGACTTGTAGTTTAGATTATCTTTCTGGGAATCCTACCCTTAAATCAGGGTGTGGGCAACGCAGAAAGATAGAACCTCTCCCAGTTTGTGTTTGTCATGCTTGGTGACGCTCTGACGGGTACGCGCAGTAGAAACAAGAGAAGGACGTATATGGCTGAGAAAGTGCTCACGAAAAGAAAGCGGCTAAACCTCGACCTGGCTCCAGAAGCTTACGATTTGCTTCAGGAGTTGGCAACCGATTCTGGAAAGAATATGGCGGAGGTTTTGCGGACTGGACTGGCGCTTTATGGCATTGCCCATGAAGAAAAAAAGAAAGGTCGCAGTCTTGGAGTGGTAGAAGACGATCGAGTGATTAAGGAAATCGTCATTCCCTAATAAAACTCGCTCAAGTTTGATTTACTGCCCCTATTTTCAACCCCTTAAATTCCAGGAGGGCTAGTCTTCTTTAACAACCTTAAGTTAATTGCTGGGAAACTACTTGTAGAGTATTTGTTTGTAAATATTCTATTTCCCAAGCTACTATTTTCTTCGACTTGAGTGTTAGGTGAGGAGTGGCTTTCCTGGGGTTTTTTGTAAATAAGGGGGGGCTATGGCGGCGGAAAAAATAACAACTGAAGAGTTTCTCAGATTGGCTGGAATTGACCAAAATTCGTTCAAAATCATATCATCTGATCTCAAAAAGACTCAGACGACCGATGAGTTTCTTAAAGAACATGGTGTCGGCAAAGATGCCTTGACGGCCGACCAGGCTAGAAGTTTTGAACTCAGGCATCGCTTGACTGCAAGAATGATCATATTGGGATCTCTGGTTGCCCCGATGTCGATCGCTCCCTTTTGGCTCATGGCATTACTTTCTTTGCCTGCTTTTGGCCTAAAGCCTTACTCAGAAGCGATGCAGGCAGGTCTTTTGGCTGGGTTAGTATCAGACGTTGCAGGACTTTATTACGTGGTTACCCGCGATTTATTTCCGAAGGGTCAATCCTCCAACACAAAATCATCCAACACAAAATCAAAAGAAGAAGAGGATGGTGAGGATTAGAGTTAATCTTCACTTTCATCAATGGCTTCGATCTCTGAACCCTCCTCAATATGAATTTCTGGAATGCCTTTTTCTCGAAAGTAACCTTCGTCAATGATGATAGTTTCTCTCGACGGTTCATGATCGTCTTCCGTAGCGGAACTCATCCACATCTCTTCAAAAATCAATTTGTATCGTCGGAGTTCTACAATGCGATCGTGCATTTTTTTGAGTAGTTTTCTGATTCGAGTCGATCCAATTTGTAGATCCTCTTCGCTGAGTTGATCGATTTGAGTTTGGTACTTTTCAATCTCTGCTTCTTTAGTTCTGAAGGTACGTTCAAATGCTTCAACGTTGTGATTAATAGAGTGAAAAAGCGGTTCTTGACCGCGATCGCAAAGCTTTTTAAGGGTGGGTTTGAGAAGGCGATCGAGAAATTCTTGAGAGCAATCAAAGGCGGTTTCAAGGTTGTCTAATCGATCTTCTAAGTCGCTCTTGGTTTCTTCTAAATGACGGATCGATTCTGACTGCTCACAACGTGCCCCAGCCTTCAAAAATCGCTGTTCTTGAGCAATGGATAGGCCTTGGTTTTCTCCGATCGTGGCATCGGTCATTTGGGTATTTGTCCAGATCGCCTCAGTTAGATTGGTCGATCGTAGATTCGATCGAGTCAGATTTGCGTCACTAAAATCGGCATAGCTAAGATAGGCGCGGCTTAAAGAAGCATCCGTCAAATCGGCTCCTTTCAGCACTGCATTGAGCAAATTTGCGGCTCTCAAACGCACTTCATGCATCACGGCTCCCGTCAAATTTGTGCCGCTTAGATAAGCTCGACTCAGATCAGCTTTTCTCAGATTGGCACCCGTCAAATTGGCATCACTGAGATCAGCCCGTCGCAAAAATGCCTGGCTGAGATTTGCATTCTCCAAATTGACAGACGTAAACTCTACTCCACTCAACCGGGCCTGACAAAGATTGACACCCCGCAAGTTGGCATCGCTGAGATCGGCCCCATTGAGCCTTGTTCCTTTTCCACTCAAATCAGCTTCTTCGAGGTTGGCAGCCATTAAATTTGCCCGATTGAGACAAGCTCCGCGAAGCATGGCAAAGCTCAGATCGGCTCCTGCTAAATCGGCTCCTTCGAGCAAAGCGCCATTCAAGTTAGCGCGGTGGAGTGTGGCAAATCCCAGGGCAGTTCCTCGTAGTTCAGCGTTTTCGAGGTTTGCGTCCCTGAGATTGGCTCCCTTAAGTTGAGCGCGGCGAAGTTTTGCGTGACTCAGGTTGGCATTGCTCAAATCCGCGCGGCTCAAGTATGCTCCATGCAAAATCGCAAAGCTGAGATTGGCACCGCTTAAATTTGCCGCCTCCAAATTTGCCCCTGTCAGTTTCGCATCAAATAGGTTCGCTCCCGCTAGCTTCGCCCGATTGAGCTTTGCTTCGCTGAGGTCGGATCGTTCCAAACGTGCGCCTGTGAGATTGGCATCTTTGAGGAACGCATTCGAGAGGTCAGTCCCGCTTAAAATCGCTCCGTCGAGATCCGCCTGAGTCAGATTAGTGCGTCTCAGGCTTGCACCCCGAAGGTTGGCCTGACGCAACTTAGCTCCTGACAGTTTGACGCAGCGTGCTTGGGCTTCTTGAAAATTGGCGCGATCAAGGCAAGCCCCATTCATCACCGCATTGTTCATGGTTGCATGAGTCAAATTAACCTTTTCTAAGTGAGCCTCAATCAGATTGGTGCGAGTGAGTTGGGCCCCACTTAGGTCAGCGCCCGTCAGAATGGCTGCTTCGAGTTTGGCTCCTTGAAAGTTTGCTCCCTTGAGATTCGCTTCAAACAGGTTGGCACGGTACAAGTTGACACCTTTCATTTGAGTGCTGCTGAGGTTCGCTTCTCGCAGGGTTGCCCGATAAAGTTTAGCTCCCCCCAAGTCCGCTCCTTCTAAATTTGCGTGGTCTAGGGTAGCGTCCTCCAGATCAGCACGACGCAAACTAGCTTGAACTAGCGTTGCACCCGTTAAGTCGGCTCCGGTCAAGTCTGCTTCTCTCAGGTTGGCTCGACTCAGATTTGCCTCACATAGGTTGGCTCCTCTTAAATTGGCTCGACTTAAGTTGACTTCTCTCAAATCAGCACCCCGAAAATCATACTGTTGCCAGTTTTGGCCCGCGTAGTCTCCGCCAGGTTCCAGATTGCACATATCCCTCTCATCGTTGGACGTACACACGTAAGCGCTTTTTTCTGAGTTCTGCTTTACTGGTCTGACACCCGCAGATTGCAGCTAGAGGGTGAAAACTGAGAGCGTGGGAAGGGGTTTACGTTGAGCCTTGCTGGTTCTGAAGCGGAGACTGTCTTTGCGCCTGGATTGTGTAATATCGGTTTCATGGGTAATCGTCACTTAGTAAAAGCACCATTGAAGTTGATGTAAAAGCTCAGGGATTCTACACGAGTTATTGGAAGAACGGATTGTTCAACTCAGTAATCTTACGGAAACTATCTTACCAGTTTATTTTTAGTTACAAAAATCTAAGAGCTAGTGATTGAACTAACCCCATTCAGGTGATCTTCATCACGCTCTCTAATCTTGCAAGGAATGTGTCGGATTGATTCTCATCCCTCCAAACTCCCTGCTTTTACACGCCGATCGTCAATTTCCACCAGTTCAGCGTTCCGCCATCATTCGGAATTGCATCTACAATCTTTAGCTGCCAGCGTCCCTGAGTCTGTTGTCCTAAAAACTTTCTCAGCGTTGACGTGGTTTGCATTGTGTAGATCGTTTGTAGTTTTGTTCTGCGTCCCAGCGTTCTCCCTTGTAGTGTGACTGACGTTCCCACAGGTGAGATTAGAGTGACCGAAATATCTCCCAAATACGTGTGATCAATGTCTACCGCAACCTGTATTTCTCGTAAAGCTGCCGTATCACTGACTTGAATCACACTCACAATTCCTTGAGCATTGTTATCAGGAATCACGACGCTGGTTGTATTTTGAAGCTGAAGCGATCGCGTCGAAGCCGTCAACATCGATCGTCTCTGAGTCGCAGCCTGCACCGCTTTTGCAGCATTCACCTTGCCATACCCAAACCAATCAGAACGTCCTCCCGCCTCATAAGTCCCTTTGCGTAACCCAAACTGCGGATCGGGGTCAGCATCGACAATTTTATCCGCCGTCTGCTGAAGGATCTGCCGCACTTCTTGAGCCGTCAGATCAGAATTTGCCGACAGCACCAGGGCTGCCACTCCAGCTACCAACGGACAAGCGCTCGAAGTCCCGCCAAAATCAGAGGTGAAATTGGTTTGATCGTAGCCGTCTGCGTTGGTGCGATCGGTCGTAAACACTCCCAATCCTCGCAGCGAACTTCTGATCTCTGGTGGCGTGTAGACATAGCCCAAATCAGGCAAGCCAACTCCCGGCGGCGCATTGTTGCTGGGCCCGCAGATAGAAACATCTGGCCCCCAATTGCTGTAGGCTGCTTTCTTGCCCAAACTTGTCGAAGCAGACACGGTAATCACATCAGGATGAACGGTAAATCCGCCTAACCATTTTGTATTTCCAGTGAGTGCATTGTTTTGCCAACCTGATTCATTGATCGTTCCGCTGGTTGGTCGGTTTGCATTCCCCGCAGCGAATAAGATCACGCACCCTTTCCCATTCCGTCCTTCGGTGGCAGCGCGTGTAATCGCGGCTCGTTGTCGCAGTGAAAGCGGGTAATAGACGGCACTCGGCCCCCAGCTACAAGAAATTACCGATGCGCCTTTGGTGACCGCCCAATCAAACAGCGCCTCGATCGTTTCATCATCCAAAAAGCCTGTGGTTTTGATGGGCATTAGCGCACAACCGGGAGCCGCCCCCACTGTGCCAAATCCGTTTTCTTCGGCAACCGCAACCCCTGCACAAGAAGTCCCGTGATTTTCATCTGTTTCGTCAGGGAGCGGGAGGAAGGTGTCTTCCTTAAAGTTTCTGGGCGCGACGATTTTGCCGACTCCTTGAAAGTCAGGATGGTTTAGATCAACGCCATCGTCCATGATCGCAACGACGATCGAACGGCTTCCCCGCGTGGTTTCCCAGGCTTGTTCGGCAAACACATGAGAATTGGCGGCTAAATCCTGACCGCCTGTGTGATTGAGATGCCATTGTTTGGGGTAGAGCGGATCTTTGGGACGATAGTGCGCCTGACTTTGCACAATCACATTCGGCTCTGCGGTGAGAACTTCTGTTTTGGCGATTAATCGATTGGCAATCTTGACCGGATTTTCGGTCGCATTTGCAGTCAGTTGAAAGACAAACGTATTGGGAATTCCAGCGATCGTTTTCCCTTGTTGCAGTCCTAACTCGGTCGCGATCGCTGCCATCGTTTCCGCTTTCACAGAGGGCGCAAATTGAATCGTGATCTCATTCGTCAGGTAAATACGCGAACCGGGATTGTCTTTAATTTGATAAATATTGCTGGCATAATCGACCGCATCCGATCCGCGCACCTCTTTTAACACCTGATCTTTTTGCGTAGGATTGACCACAAACTCCGTCAACTGTGGCGGCCCGGCTTGGGGATCGATTTCAGCGGAAATGTTTTTGGCTAAATCTTCGACCTGTTGCTGAGATTTGGCCTGGACTGCAAAGCGATCGTTCACCTTTTCGATCACCAACTCTTCGCCCCCGCGCTGAAGAATCTTGCCCCGACTCTCTTCGGCAACACTGGCATTTGCGGGAGGTTCAATAGGTGGATTGGTCATAGCAGTCCCTTCCTTTAAGCGTCTGATGCCTGGTGACTACGCAGCCCAAACGACAGGCTACGGAACGAATCATCTTCAGTTTATCGGACTTCTGCAACAATTCTCAGTTGCCACTTCTCTAACCTCTTCTAGGGAGAAAAAGAACAGGCATTCTAAATTGATTGCGTTCTCTCTAATCAAACAGCAGGTTTCCAGGTGCCGTGGAATCCGAGAGGAATCACTTCTGGCAATGCTAAACGACAGACGGGAGAATCATCCAGGCGATCGCTATCAAAGATCCAAACCTCACTGCGATCGCGATCTCCATCATAGACAATGGTGAGAATCCAGCCGCGATCGAGATCTTCAGAATCGGGGGCGTAAATTGGCTCCGTTGGATAGTGATTGTCTCCCAAATTGGCTTCGACTAACGCTCCCGTGGATTGCTCGAAACGAGCGATCGCTCCAAACACTTCTTGCCCCAAATCCGCCCCCAACCGATGAATCGATAAGTAGGTGTATCGTGCAGGCTGACCGACTTCTTGAGGCTTGACAATGGGGAATTCGCAGGGACGATCGAGCAGTTCAGTGATCTCCAGCACTGTTGCAGAGTGTGGATCAATTCGGATTTGCCAGAGTGTTGGTTTTGCGATTGTTTGAATCTCACCTGTAGCAATCTCTTTTAGATACTGATTTGTATTAAAGTCAGCATACTTCACCACGCTCACAACAGCGTTTCCATCTGTATCCAAATAACCGTTGCCAAAGTGCCATTGGTACCACGGGGCTGTTTCACCTTGACTGACGACTTTTAGCGTGTCGCGATCGACCACAAGGATCTGAGTTCCCCGCTCTGGCTGCCACGAAAACGCATCACTAAAGCTTTTTAATCGAGCCAATACGGGCAGAGGATTTAGGCGAGTTGGCGGCACAAAAAAGATGAGATACTTCCCAGCCATCACAAAATCATGCAGTAAAGGATATCCCTCTAGAGCGGTACTGCTTCTTTGTTTTAGCGTTCCGTTTGCACTGATGCGATAGAGATTTAGCGTTGCTGTTTTGCCAAAACTCACGCCAAAATTGTAGATGTCCCCTGTTTGAGGGTCGCGTTTGGGATGGGCAGAAAACGGCAGCGATTTGGGCAAACCTCCCAGATCATCAAAGCCACGAGTTTCCAGAGTCTCTAGATCCAAGCTGTAGGGGTGTCCACCTTCCCAGAGAGCGAGGAGGCGATCGGGCAGCGCCAACACAGACGTATTTCCAGCATTCTTAGTAGCCTTAAACCGCTCCCAAATCGCCCCCGGCGGCATCATGCCATAGCCACCATAGATAAACCGTCCCGCCCGTTCTTCTTCCTGAAATTCTACACTCTGCACATAGCGATAAACGCCCGTCGCACCCGCCGCCCTAAAATGAACGCCCAACACCGCCCCATCGCCATCAAACCAATGTCCTACAGGCTGTCCGCCCCGCTCTAACCGCCCCGGCCCATTGCGATAAAGTGATCCTCGTAAGCCCGATGGAATGGCCCCAGACAAAATCGCCAAAGGAGTCGGCTCAAATCCGGTTGCCGTGTGTAAAATTGCCTTTGCCCAAGTCTTCTTAGTCAGGGAACTGGTCACGATCGTCTCCTAAATCAGTCTTCTAGTCTAGCGTGGGCCTTAGACGTTAAACTTTTGTCTCTCGTCCAACGTCTAAGGTCTCTTGTCTAATGAAAAATTAATGGAATTTGTAGATTGCGCGATCGCCCTTGGTAGTAATTTAGGCGACTCTCAACTGATTTTAGACGCTGCGCTAGAAAGGCTCGATCGCAGCATGGGGATCAAAGTCGAAACGCGATCGCATTGGTATCAGACCAAAGCCGTCACTCTGCCAGACAGTCCCCCTCAGCCCGACTACCTCAACGGCTGCGCCCTGCTGAAAACTACGCTCACCCCCGATCAACTGCTACAAACCCTGCTCAGTATCGAAACTCAATTTGGACGCATCCGCCAAGAACAATGGGGGCCTCGGACACTTGACTTAGACCTGCTCCTGTTTAATGATGTAATCCTGAACACGGCTCATCTAAAAATCCCGCATCCCAGAATGTCCGATCGCGCCTTTGTGCTGGTTCCCTTAGCCGAAATTGCCCCCGACTGGATCGAACCTGTGTCTGGAAGAGCGATCGCCCAACTCGCCCAAATGTTAGACCCCTCCGACCTTAAAAAACTCACCTAACCCATTCTTTTTTCCTCCCTCCTCCCTCCTCCCTTCCTTAAACCCCTCACCCCCCTTACCACATGCCCCTGGGTTCAGAACCTCCTCAACTCCTGAAACAGCGCCTTTCCTATAAGGGTCGCAAGTTCAATTTTGAAGTGAATCGGCTCCGGTTACCCAATCGTGCAGAGGGTGACTGGGAATGTATTCGTCATCCGGGAGGCGCGCTTGCAGTGCCCATTACGCCTGACGGTAAGCTAGTTTTGACCCGGCAGTATCGCTTTACTGTACAGGGTCGTTTGTTAGAATTTCCAGCGGGAACCGTTGAGCCAGGAGAAGATCCGCTAGAGACGATCGAGCGCGAAATCCAGGAAGAAATCGGCTACAAAGCAAGCCAGTGGAAGAAGCTAGGCGAATTTTTTCTCGCACCTGGCTACTCAGATGAAGTGATCTACGCATTTTTGGCAACCGATTTAGAATTGCTAGAAAATCCACCCAACCAAGACGACGACGAAGACATTGAAACCGTTTTGATGACACTTCAAGAAGTCGAAAAAGCAATCCAGGAAGGCACAATCTCAGACGCAAGATCGATCTGTAGCTTGATGCTGGCCCGACCTTTTCTAGAAGGGGTTTAGGCGAAGACGTTGGACGGAAGACGGAAGAGACGCTGGACGGAAGACGTTGGAGTGGGGATTTTGGTGGGGATTTGTGAATTCTGGATAGGAGTTTGTGACTTTGATCTAGATGATGCGGGATTATCGGAAAATTAGGGCTTGGCAGTTGGCGGATGATTTGGCGATCGCTCTCTATAAAGCGACCAGTGACTTTCCAAAAGCGGAAGCCTACGGTTTGACCTCTCAGATTAGGCGATCGGCTGTCTCAGTTCCCGCAAACATTGTAGAAGGGGCAGCCCGCCAGCATACGAAGGAGTACCTGCAATTCCTATACATTGCGCTCGGATCTCTCGCAGAAGTTGGCTATTACATTGGCTTCTCTGAGAGAATAGGCTACCTGAGCAGCAGTCACGTCCAACCCCTTTCAGCACTACACGATTCCACAACTAAGACTTTGAGAGGATTAATCAACTTCATCGAAAAGTCTAAAATTTAAAGTCTAAACATTTTCCCTCCACCATCTTCCCGTCTGCCGTCCAACGTCCCCAGTCCAACGTCTAAAGTCTCCTTTATGTCTGATCTAATCTTGTTTTGGCACCGTCGGGATCTGCGAACTTCTGACAATATTGGGTTGGCTACTGCGCGTCAACAGAGTACCAAAGTGGTAGGCGTTTTTTGTCTTGATCCCAGCCTGTTGATCGATGTTGCGCCTGCGCGAGTCACTTATCTGATCGGCAGTTTGCAGTCACTTCAACAACGGTATGCCGAAGCAGGCAGCCAACTTCTGATCTTGCAGGATGACCCTCGAAAAGGCTTGCCCCGACTGGCGACGACGCTCAACGCCAAAGCTGTCTTCTTTAACTACGATGTAGAACCCTATGCCCGCGATCGCGACCGCACCGTCATTCAGGCCCTCAATCAGACCAGCATCGAAGTCAAAACATTTTGGGATCAACTCCTCCACTCGCCCGAAGACATCAAATCGGGATCGGGAGAGCCTTATACTGTTTACAGTCCATTTTGGCGAAACTGGAACAGCAAACCCAAAGCAGCCCCCGCCCCTGATCTCGCAAACGTAGAAGGTCTGACGGAGCCAGAAATCGAGGTTGCAAAACAAGCCGGAACGATCGCCCTTCCAAGCGCCAAGGATCTCGGTTTTGTGTGGGACAATCCGCTCATGCTGCAACCCGGAGAACAGTCCGCCAAAGATCGATTAGAAGAATTTACGCGATCGGCGATTAACGAATATCAAGAACAGCGCAACTTTCCGGCTAATCCAGGGACTTCGATCCTGAGTGCTGCATTGAAGTTTGGGGTAATTGGGGTGCGATCGGTCTGGGCGGCAACGATCAACGCAATGGAGCAAAGCCGCAGTGATGAAACGCAAGCCAGCATTCAAACCTGGCGGCAAGAGATCGCTTGGAGAGAGTTTTATCAGGATGTCATGTATCACTTCCCAGAGTTGGCGGAGGGTGCCTATCGCAAGGTGCTAAAGACCTTTCCCTGGGAGAACAATGAGGATTATTTTCAGGCGTGGTGTGAGGGGATGACGGGGTATCCGATCGTCGATGCTGCGATGCGTCAACTGAATGAAACCGCTTGGATGCACAACCGTTGCCGAATGATCGTAGCCAGCTTTTTGACGAAGGATTTGCTGGTTGATTTTCGATTGGGTGAAAAGTACTTTATGGAAAGGCTTTACGATGGGGATCTGTCTGCCAATAATGGTGGCTGGCAATGGAGTGCATCCAGCGGCATGGACCCTAAACCATTGCGGATTTTTAACCCTGCGAGTCAAGCCAAGAAATTTGACCCCAATGCAGAATACATTCGCAAATGGTTACCAGAACTTCGCAGTGTGGATACGAAAGATCTCATTTCTGGAACGATTTCGGAATACGATCGCAATCGCTGCAACTATCCCGCGCCGATCGTCGATCACAACCAACAACAACGCCACTTTAAACAACAATATCAACAGCAAAGAGAACTCACAGGCGACAAATCAGAAGTTAGCTAATCGTGTCGGGGTCAATGCCAAGCGATCGTAAGTATTCAGTCAGTCGATTTGAACGGTCATCCGCTTGAGCAACTTGTTCAGCCAGTTGTTCTGCTCGTTGACGTTCTTGAATTGCAGCTTCATCGGGAGTCGGCACTAGATTTCCGTCTGCGGTAAAGTAGCGAAGTTGGCGGTTCTCGATTCCTAAAAAGAGGTCTAACTCTTGGCTCCAAAGCCAATTATTCTGACTGGGTGCAATGGGTTGATACTGGTGTCCCACTAACCGAAATCCGGCAAACTCCAAGCTCTCTGGTGAAAACCAAAAGTACTCTGGAGTCCGAAAGCGATCTTGGTAAAGCGTCTTCTTGAGATTGCGATCGGTATCAGCAGTAGAAATAGACAACAACTCGATAATCAAGTTGGGATATTTGCCATCTTCTTCCCAGGTGACCCAGGAATTGCGCGGCACTTTGGCAGTTTGCTTGACCAGAAAGAAGTCTGGCCCGCGAAAGTCCCGGTTTCTCAACTGCTGACGACTGAAATAAATCGTGAGATTGGCACCGATAAAAAAGTCACTACGATCGCGCCACAAAAACTCTAGACAAGCCACCAACAGAGCAAGCTGCGTATAGTGCAAAGAACTTTCCATCTCTGGCTCATCGCTCAACAGTTGAGTTGCGTCAGGCATCAGAGCCTCTAGTTGTTGCGCTGTCAGATTCATAAGACGTTTCCTGGCAACGGGTTGATTTCTATGTTGACTTCTATTATCAGCGATCGTGTCAAAACAATGTTGTTGCGGTCGTGGCTCAGAAGCGCGATCGATATTACATTTTTTCAAGTTTATCGACTGAGCGATCGACTTCGTTGATCATTACTGTTATCTGGATCAAGGGGAAACAACTATGTGGCACCGTTTGAGCATTGTCTTATTCGCTGGCTTAGTGAGCTTATTCTCAATTCTTTTACCGATGAAACCTGCGCAGGCGGCGACTTGTGAGTTGTCTGCGATCGTCTGGGAAGGCTACACCGATTCATCATTTACTAAAGAATTTGCAGAAAAAACAGGCTGCACGATCAAAGCCACCTATGCCGGGTCGAGCGATGAAATGTTTGCCAAATTTCGCGCTGGAAAAGGACGTACCTATGATCTAATTTCGGCTTCGGGAGACATTACTCAACGGTTGTACAAAGCGGGTTTGGTGCAAGCGATTGACCCTACTAAATTGCAAAACTACAGCACTGTATTTGACTCATTTCAAGGTGGAAAGTGGAATACCTTTGACGGAAAACCTTATGGTGTAACCTTTGCCTGGGGGCCGAATGTTCTGCTTTACAACACTGAGAAAGTCAAGTCTGCACCTCAATCCTGGGATGTGCTGTTTGATCCCAAGTATGCCGGAAAAATCTCACTGCCCGACAACCCGATGACGATCGCTGACGTTGCATTATGGTTGGGCAAAGACGATCCCTACAATCTCACCGACGCAGATCTGGCAGACGTGAAAGCAAAACTGTTGGAACTACGGCCCAATGTCCGCAAATTTTGGACAACGGCTGGCGAATTGGCAAACCTATTTCAATCGGGTGAAATTGTCCTAGCTCATGCCTGGCCGTTGACCTACACACAACTCAAATCTGAAGGATTCCCGATCGCTTCTGTCACGCCCAAAGGCAAGCTCACCGGATGGACAGATTCGTGGATGATTTCCAAAAATTCTCGCAACTCAGACGCAGCTTATCAGTGGGTTGACTTTATCCTGAGCGAAGACGGCCAAAAAGGCGTAATGGATGTCACAGGCTATTCGGGTGCAACTGAATTAGGAGTCAAAGCCGTGGGCGCAAAACGAGCCAAAGAATTGTTTATGGATGACTTGTCTCTACACCAGCAAATTAAGATGTGGCAAAACGTCCCCAACTACGATCGCTGGGTACAACTCTGGAATGAAATTCGCAGCTAAGGATTGTGAATCAAATAGACCTGGCGAATCAATTCGCGGCTATCAGACCGAAGTCCACCTCCGTGGACTAGCTGTTAGAATCACCTCGTTAGTGTGCGAAGATGCACTTTGTTCTTTTAGCATCTAAATGACAGCAATCAATAATCCATTACAAAAGCGTCGTCAATCTCAATCGTTAGGATTGTATGCAACGTTAATTCCGCCGTTACTTTGGATGTCACTGTTGTATTTCATTCCGATCGCACTCCTTATCTCTTACAGCATTTGGAGATTGGAGGCTTATGATGTGGTGAAAGAATTCAGTTTTGCAAACTTTCAGGCGATTTTTAGCAATCCTTCTTATCGATCGGTGATCATTCGTACCGTCTGGACTGCCTTGAGTGTCACCCTGATCGATATTGTAATCGCCCTGCCGTTGGGTTACTTTGTGGCGAAGTATAGCGATCGCTATCGAAGTCTGCTCACGATCCTGGTCATTCTACCATTGTGGTCAAGCTATCTCGTCCGAGTCTTCGCCTGGAAAATTATCCTCGGCTACAACGGCATTCTCAATACGGCGCTGTTGTCGATCGGACTGCTCAAAGAACCCAGTCAACTTTTTCTATACAATCAGTTTTCGACGATTTTAACGTTTGTGCAGGTTTGGTTACCCTTTATGATTTTGCCAATCATCACAGCATTTGAGCGGTTACCCAACGACCTACTCGAAGCGTCTGCCGATCTGAATGCACCTCCGTTCACTACTTTTCGTCGAGTGATTCTTCCGCTGGTTGCGCCTGGGGTTCTAGCAGGCTCTATCAACGTATTCTCTCTGACGATGGGAGACTTTATTACACCGAGTTTAGTTGGCAGTTCTAGCGGCATCATGTTAGGAAACATTATTGCGTCTCAGTTTGGCGTTGCTTACAATTTTCCTTTGGGTGCAGCGTTTGCTTTGATGGTGATGTTGATTGTGTTTAGCGGATTGGTGATCGTTCTCAAACAAGGAGCGCTAGAAAATTGAATCTAACACCGAGAACTCATCGCAGACCGTGGTTTTTAGGAATCTGGACAATATTGGTTTTTGCCTTTTTGTATCTGCCGATCGCGGTTCTGATTCTCATGAGTTTCAACGACTCCAAAATTCTGTCTCTGCCGTTTCGAGGATTCACGCTGGACTGGTACGATCGCGCTTATCATGACACGGCTCTCCAACTGGCGCTGATCAATTCTCTCAAAGTGGCGACAATGGCGACGGCGATCGCCACAACGTTAGGATTATTAGCTGCATTTGCAATTTATCGCTATCAATTTTTTGGTAAAAATGCCTTTCGGATTGCGATTAATTTACCGATCTTGCTGCCTGGAGTGGTGACTGGGGTAGCGATGCTGGCGTATCTTTCTGATTTGGGATTTGAACTTTCGCTCTGGACGGTGATTTTGGGTCATGCGGTGTTTGGTTTACCTGTCGCCCTTGGCTCGATTTTTACCCGCCTGAGTCAGTTTCCCCGCAGTCTCGAAGAAGCCGCTTACGATTTAGGCGCAAAGCCAGCACAGGTCTTTACTGGAGTCATTCTTCCTTATATTCGTAGCGCTTTGATCGCAGGTGCTTTATTAGCGTTCACGCTCTCATTTGATGAAGTGATCGTTACCATATTTCTGACCGGACGCGAAAACACGTTGCCAATGGAAATTTGGGGACGACTGCGAACGAATATCACGCCAGAAATTGCAGCGATCGCCACTCTGATTTTGCTGGCCAGTACAATGCTGGTGTTGATGAGTCAGAGGCTGGGAGGGATGAAGGATGAGGGATGAAGGATGAGGGATGAAACATGAAAGATAGTGTGGTTTATTTGGAGTCAGTGAGTAAGGTTTATCCGACGGCGAAGGGGGAGGTGTATGCGGTTCAGGATGTGACGATCGACGTGCGGGCGGGGGAGTTTTTTTCGCTGTTGGGGTCGAGTGGATCGGGCAAAACAACGACACTGCGCTTGATTGGGGGATTCGATATTCCTGAATATGGGCGCGTGTTTGTCGGGGGAGAAGAGGTGACGACGCGGCCGCCCTATCGCCGGGATGTTCACACGGTTTTTCAAAGCTATGCGCTCTTTCCGCATCTGACGGTGGCTGAGAATATTGCATATCCACTGACGATCGCCAACGTTTCTAAAAGTGACATTGCGCCTCGGATTCAAGAATCGCTGAAACGATTTCGGATTGACGAATTGGGCGATCGTCGTCCTGCTCAACTTTCGGGCGGTCAACAGCAGCGAGTTGCGCTGGCGCGTGCCCTGATCAGTCAGCCAAAAGTGCTTTTACTCGATGAGCCATTGTCTGCACTGGATGCCAAAATTCGGGAAGAGGTGCGCCAAGAACTGCGAGAATTGCAGCGTCAAACTAACCTCACATTCATCTACGTCACCCACGATCAGGAAGAAGCGCTGGCACTGTCCGATCGCATTGCCGTCATGCACAAGGGTCAAATTCAACAACTTGGTACACCCAAAGAAATCTACGATCGACCCAATTCTCTATTCGTCGCGCAGTTTATCGGCAAGGCTAATTTTCTTCAAGGTCGCGTTCTCGAAGTTACGAATGACGGTTGCAGTGTGAGTGTGAATGGCGTAACAATCAAGGCGATTTCGCCCAACAATCCCGTTCAAATCGGGGATAAAGTGACGCTGATGATTCGTCCAGAACGGCTGCAAGTCAATCATTTAGGTACAGCGGACAACCAGATAGCGGGCAAAATTCAGACGGTTACTTATATCGGTCAACTGCTGCAATCTCAGATGGAAACGGCGATCGGTTCACTCACGGTGACTCAACTCTGTAACGGGCGGGGCGACCAATCTGGACAAACCCTCTCCTGGAATGCTCAAGACTGCATTGTGATCAAAACCTAGCTTGACGTTGAATCTACAGTGCTATTCATCCTGACCGATCGCTTGTCCCGCAATCCAAGCCGTCGTCCAAGCGCTCTGAAAGTTAAAGCCTCCCGTCACGCCGTCAATGTCTAGAATTTCACCCGCCAAATAAAGACCAGGGCAACAGCGACTTTCCATTGTTTTGAAGTTAACTTCTTTGAGATTTACGCCGCCACAGGTCACGAATTCCTCCTTAAAAACGCCTTTGCCGTTGACTTTATACTGTCCTTGAGTGAGTTCCTGGATCAACAGATTTAGCGTTTTGTTAGAAAGTTCTGCCCAGCGAGTTTGCTTTTGGATGCCGACAGAATTGGTCAGACGCTCCCAGAGACGACGCGGCAAAATGACAGGACAACTAGAAGCGATCGCTCGTTGGGGCAGTTGTGATTTTACCGCTAATAGCTGTTGTCGAAGTGCTTCAGGATTTTGTTGGGGGAGCCAATTGATCGTCAGCGTCGCTTGATAGTGATCTTCATGTAAGGCTCTTGCACCCCAGGCAGATAGCTTCAAAACGGCGGGCCCACTTAAGCCCCAGTGCGTCACCAACAATGCGCCCGTCTGTTCTAACTTGCTGTCACCCACTTGTAAACGCAACCGTACCGGATCGACCGCAATTCCGGGCAATTCTTGTAGTCGATCGTCCTCAACGTTGAACGTAAACAGTGAGGGAACGGGAGATTCAATAGTATGTCCCAGCGATCGCGCGAATTCGTAGCCTTGAGGACTGCTGCCTGTTGCCAAAATCACTCGATCGGCGGTCAACACTTCCCCTGATCGCAGTTCAATCTTAAAGCCGTCGTCTTTCTTCTCAACCGACTTCACGCCTGCACCGACGCAGAGATTTACCCCGGCATCGTGAGCTTGCTCGATTAAACAATTGGCGATCGTTTCTGAATTGTCCGTCGTTGGAAACATGCGTCCATCAGGTTCGGTTTTGAGTTTGACCTGGCGATCTGTAAACCACTCCACCGTATCCTTGGCTTGAAACTGGCTAAACGCTCCCCGCAAAGCCTTGCCGCCTCTAGGATAATGCTGAACTAGAATTGCCGGATCAAAACAAGCATGAGTCACATTACAGCGTCCGCCCCCCGAAATCCGCACTTTGGCCAGAGGTTGACGACCCGCTTCGAGTAGAGTGACTTGAGCGTGAGGGTGCTTTTGAGCCGCGCAGATTGCACCAAAGAAACCAGCCGCACCGCCGCCGATCGTCACGACTTTGAGAGATTGAAGAGACAAAGGAATTTGTTGAATAAAGTTTGAACCTGGATTGTGACACCCGACTTCGATCGTCAGCAACTCTTTAGAGAACTTCTTTGGAGAACTTTGCACAGATCAGATTCCCCTAGCTCCGTTAAAAAGGGAACCAGACTTTTATTTTCTCCTCTTTTAAGGCTGCTGTGTACACACAAGTCCTTGTCGCTTCGTTTCAAGCGGCTTCAGCCCCCTAAATCCCCCATGCTGGGGGACTTTGACCAAGGAAAGATTTCCAAAGTTCAAAGCCATGATGACGGCTCAAAGTCCCCCATTTTTGGGGGATTTAGGGGGCAAAGGATCTCAGCAATGACCGATCGATAGACTTGTGTGTACACGGCAGCTTTTAAGAGGGGTTAGGAGGGATCAAAAGACAGCCAGCTTCATGAAGAATTGGTATCAACAACCATTCGTACTCTAACAGATCTCCTTATTCAAGGGGCTAAAGATATTTGCATGATTATTTTGAATGATCTGTGATCGAGAAACGAGTTGATTCAATTGATGATGGTGAGTGAATATCACTGGCTCAAGAACAATTACTCATGGTCATTGGTTTAGAAGAGTAGAGCCTTCATCCTTCATTTTCATCATTTATTGCAGGCGCGATCGTCCCAAAGTTGTAATGTACAAAACAGCTTCATCTGGAGGAATGCCCAATACCTCATTTACCTGGTCATCAAAAAAGCCAGCAATGCCACTGACTCCCAAACCGAGTTGGATTGCACCCAAATTGAGCCGTTGTCCCAGGTGTCCGGCATCCATATGCAGGTAACGGTAAGCCCGATCGCCATATTGTTCGATCGCCCTTTGCAAATCGGCTGTGTGAAACAAAACCGCCCCAGCATCGCGTCCCAAATCCTGGCTCAGACAGAGATAATGTAGCTCTCGGCGAAAGTTTTTAAATCGAATCTGACGCAGCTCTTGCGCTCTCGGAGCGTAGTAATAACAGCCTTCTTCTAGCCCATCGACCGAAGAGACTGCAATAAAGGTTTCGACCAAACTTAGATCAAAGTAGTCGGGCGATCCATCTAAATCCTGGTCAATGTAGTGTTGGGGTTGATACGTGAAGTCAAGCAGCGCATTTAACTCTTCTAAGGTTAGGGATTGCCCACTGTAGCCACGGGTCGATCGTCGCTTTAAGATTGCTTGTTCTAAATTTTCTAGCTGGCTGCCCCAGGCGATCGCGGGTGACGCGGTAGAGACTTTTAGACAAAACGGGAAGTTGTACTTATCCGATCGTTCGCCAACTGTGGGGGGCAGCTTCCAGTTAACTTTGGCAGCAGGGTCAGAAGGAATCTGGGTGACGTGATGCAGATAGTGCAGCAGTTCACCATCGGCAATTTTGGGATAGTCTCGCTGAGTTGTCGCAGGAAGCGCAGTCCGCGTCAGGGGCAAATTTTGGTTAACTTCTCGCAAATCGGCTAAAGGCATGACGGCGATCGCACCTTCCTGATCCGCATCCAGATACAGCAATTGATTGACCGCCTCATCTGCAAATCCGCCAATCAAATGGGGGCGAAAATCATTTAGGGCGCTGGCGAGTTCTAAATTGCCCAAAAGGTGGCCAGAGTCCAAGAAAATTCGACGATAGGCCCGATCCTGATAGCGCCATGCCGATCGAAAAAACACGGCTGTCACCACGATCGCCAACTGTGTCCCTTCGAGGGTCGGATTCCAAAAGCAGGCAGATTGAAGCGTCGTCCAAATATCACTTTCCCAAAATCGCAGGAGAGAATGAGTGTTTGCCTGATAGTGATACAGCCCAGCCGGGAGCAGCGGAGTCCCACGAGAGAGGAGGTAAATTTCTGCGGGGTAGAGTCCTCCAGCCGAAGGAGACGATCGCAAATAGTGAGGGTCGCCCCCCGTGGGAATCATGCCCGTGATGCCATAGCTACAAAACAGCAGATGTGACAGTCTGCGCCACCAGGTTTTGACGGCATCTTGAGCAAACGCATTGGGGTCTTGGCTCAAAAAAGGCTTGAGGTCTAGAGGGGTGCCCAGTTTGTAATCCTTAAAAGGAACGGGCTGCTGGCTCCAATCGAGGGGCTTACTTTTGACTTTAATCGTCTCAGGATTGTATTTTGTGCGCTCGTGGTAGTGTTGAGCGATCGATCCAGGAAGATCTGACATAGGACTCTAAGGAAGGGCTGCGGCTATCTCTGATCTTGACATGGAAAGGGATGAAGGAGGGATGAGGGATGAAGGATGAGGGATGAAAAAGTTATGGTATTGCTCAATCTCAGTATGAATCGTTCTCACGCCAATCAGCACAGCCCAGATCACGATCTTTCAGCCTCGGTGCCAATCAACAAACTTATCTAATTTGGCAAATTACGATCAACGTACAGGAGCCTCAACCGTGAATTCTTTAATTTCCGACAAATCAAAAGTCTTCAAACAAGAGAAAAGCTAACACAATTGTTATGCCGCTCAGTTCTCGGTAGGGACGGTTCTTGCAGCACTTGTTTAATTGAGAACAATTTTGCTATTTGATAAACAAAGCGATGATACCTACAACGGCACTTACAAAGCCTATTAAACCTACCAATCCGCTGATGATGGGATTTTCTTTGATAATTTCAATGACTGCTGCTGGGTATCCTCCATAAATATCCTTCCAAGTTGAATTCGTTTTGAGTGAACCATCAGCAGCACGTTCAACTATATTTGCAAGGACATCTACTTTCCTCAAAGTTGACTGGTGAAGTTTGACATATTGTTGGTTGGTGAAGGCATCTGCTTCAGCCTTTCCCGCTAAAAAATCTCTGTGTGTTATCTGATTCTTTTCCACTAAACTTGGTAGACGAGGGTGCTGGATATAACCAATACCGTAAATGGCAATCAGTAAGCGAGACAAATCGACTAATTTGGACTCACCTACGTCTTCAGGTGTGCCCTGAAGAACTTTGAAGCGGTGGGCTATTGCTGGGAAACCATAGTTGATGTCTCTCATATTCCAATGCAACCAAATATGCGAGCTATGGCGACCCACAAAATTGTAAAACTCTTCTAGCATGAGCTTTTCAAGTTCATTGTAATGCTGTTCCAGTGCGGTTGCAGAGTGCCCTTTCCTCTCTGCAATTTGATGGATTGAGAAAGAAGTGGTTTGACCGGAATCCAGATTACGGACAGCAATAGAGGTAATCCTTGGAGATGAGCCATCGGGTCGATCATAAAAACTTTCACAAGAATAATGGATAACGATTACCTGATCAGACTTGCTCATTAGCTCAGACAGTTTAATTTTTGCTTGCCTGCGCTTCTGCACTTTGTTCCAAGCTTCACCCATGAAGAACTTCCTAATCTAGATGTATCGCCAATCAAGGTAAACTAGATGTCGCCCAATGGACTCTCTAAGAACCCAACTTGAGTCTAACGTAACCAGAGCAATTACCTAGAGCGGATTGTAGCGTATCAGCAGGGAGCTGAACCAGACGGGTAGGAGCCTATAGGTTACTATAGAGAATGTTTATTCTCTCAAAATCGACCTATGCTGCGAGAAGATCTTAAAAAAGAATTAGACAAGCTAAATGATGAGCAACTTAAAAAAATTGCTGATTTCATAGCCTTCATTGAGTTTCAGTCTAGACAAGTTGCATCGTCTGTTCCATCTTGGCAAAGAGCAACACCTTCAAATAGGGCTAGGGAATTTCGTGAATGGGTTTTACAACTTCCCCAAGGTAGTCCGAGTCTACGAGACGAAGCCTTTAGCCGCGACAGTATTTACGAATAATGACGAGATATTTGCTTGACACTAATGTTGTTATGCGATTCTGCAATCCTTCCGATGTGCAGCATGAGCTTGCAACGAATGCAATCTCTCGTCTGCTCGTGCAATCAGATGAATGTTTACTTGTGACGCAAGTAATTATTGAGTTTTGGGTTGTTGCCACAAGACCAACTCAAACCAATGGCTTGGGCTGGACTGTAGAACAAACCAGAAGCACAATAGATCAACTTCTTGATCGTTTTCCGTTCTTGGAGGAATCTCCGCAGATTTTTCCAAATTGGCTGAACTTAGTCACAACTAACAAAGTGATGGGTAAACGCACTCATGATGCTCGTATCATTGCAGCCATGCTTGCAAATGGGATTACACATCTCTTGACCTTGAATCCAAGCGATTTTGCAGGTACGTCAAGTATTACAATCATTCATCCACAGGATTTGCCTCCGTTTGACGCTGATGAGCCATAGCGTTGGCGATCGCGGCGTACACAATTCGATGGAGCCGACCGCCAAGACGTTATCTGTGAGAATTAGGAGTCATCTGCGGCGGCTCATCTCAATCGTTAGAATTATTGAAGCAGCTTAAATTTTTTATCAAGGACTATCAGATCAAGACTTTAGACATTTCTCCTCACGCAGCGGAACCAAGTTCTTCCTCATTCCTCATCCCTTCAATCTTTCTCACCTGAAATGATATGTACGTCTATGTTTTTAAGAGATTTGAGAAGCTGTTGAGTTAATGAACCATGTAATAGATTTTTCCACCACGATCGCTGACTTTCGCCAATGACAATTTGGGTGATTCGATAGTCTCTAGCGATGTCTGCGATCGCTTTTGCTTTGTTGTGTCCTGCAACCCGAATGAATTCTCCTTCAAACTCTCGGCAGAGGCGCTCACAAGTTTCAATATGCAGGCTCTCTACTTTGTTGAGAAAGCGATCGGGATCATCAACAAACAAACAATAGAAGGGCGCGTGCATATAGCCAGCAATTCGGGAGCCACGTCGAACCAGTTGGAGAGCATTGGGATAAGTTGAGACACAAACCAAAACTCGTTCGCGGACATTGCAATAAGGGGCTTTGTGAGTTGAGTTTTCGACTCCGATCGCGTCTTCTTCTACGTTGTCGGCCAGTTCTCGTAAGGCCAGTTCTCGAAGGGCGATCAGATTGCGTCGTTGAAAGAAGTTTTGTAGAGACTGATCGATCTTTTCGGGAGCGTAGATTTTGCCGTCTTTGAGGCGCTCTTCTAACGTTTCTGGCGTGACATCGACGACGACGACTTCATCCGCTTCATCGAGCAGGCGATCGGGAATCCGTTCTCTCACAACCACGCCTGTAATGCGCGCAACCAGATCATTGAGGCTTTCTAAATGCTGAATGTTGACCGTGGAAAACACATCGATTCCAGCCGCCAAAATCACCTCAACATCCTGATAGCGTTTTTCTCGTTGAGAGCCAGGGACGTTGGTGTGAGCCAGCTCATCGACTAAAACTAACTGAGGATGACGAGTCAAAATAGCATCGGTATCCATCTCAGTCAGCGTCACTCCTGACCAGGTAATCTGTTGTCGAGGCACCAGTTCTAAACCGATGGCTTTGGCGATCGTTTCCTGGCGATTGTGGGTTTCTAATAAACCAATGACCACATCAGTGCCTTCTTTTTTGAGACGGTGCCCTTCTTCCAGCATTTTGTAAGTTTTGCCCACACCGGGAGACATGCCAATAAAGGCTTTGTGCTTACCACGACGACCAGCCCGCATGTAAGAGATATCAGGAGAGGGATTGGGCAAATTTTTCATCGTGCACAGATGATGATATGGACAGCAGCGTAACCGATAAAAGTTTTTGAGGATTTGCGGTCAGATGTTTTTATTCACTTCAGACTTATTCTAAAGAACAAGTCTGAAGTGAATAATAAACTGGACAAGTTTTTTTGAGAACAAACTCAAGCTCTGAAACCATCATGGGATGAAACGCCATTGCCAGAATGTGATCTCCCAGACGAACAGTAGGGTTCTCGCTCAAGGGAATGACTCGATCTTGTCTCAAGCACCCTAAAATTAAGCATTTCTCAGGAATCTGAAGATCGGCTAACTGACTTCCACAATAGCTACTATTGAACTCAATTTTGACTGCAAACAAACTTGGCTGGACGGGTCTTGTTGAGAGGAGAATTCTTTCTTGTTCCATAGCTACACCTTGTCCTAAGTTGAGTAATCTTTGAAGAATGTTTCAGCTAGGCACGAGAGTAAGGATAGTTTTTAGCAAGTGAGTAGAGTAAAGGTCTAACGTTCAGACTTACTGGCTGTTTGAGATGATGTGAACATCTGTTTGTTTGAGCGATCGGACAAGCTGATTGATCAATGATTCGCGCCAAAAGACTTGCCAGCAAGACTGATCAGATTGGCCCAAAACAACTTGAGTAATCCGATGAGATTGGGCAGCTTTAATGATTTCTTTCCCAAGAGGCTCTCCTGTGGCTTGAATAAATTGTGCATCAAACTTTTGACAAATTCGCTCACACCTTTCTAGAAAACGGGCTTCAGATTTAGTGGGCGATCGCTCAGTTCTTTGAACAAACAAAACATAAAGAGGAGCATTCATGTAGTCTGCAAGTTTTGCGCCGCGTTGTACCAATCGCAAAGAGTTGGGAGCAGTCGAAATACAAACTAAAACACGCTCGTGAATCTGACAAAAATTAGTTGATAGATTGCAGTCATCTTCGCGGCGTTGAATGGCTGCGCGAGTGCCTTCGATTTGATCAGCAACTTCTCGAAGGGCTAGTTCGCGTAGAGCTACCAGGTTGCGACGCTGAAAAAAGCCCTGCAAAGCCTCGTCAATCTGCTCAGGCGGATAAATTTTTCCGTTGAGCAAGCGTTGTTCCAAGGTTTCTGGAGTGGCATCGACCACAATTACTTCAGCGTTGTCGAGTAGAGAATCTGGAAGACTGCTACTTGCGATCGTTCCTGTGATTTGTGCTACCCGACGACTCAAATGGCTAATGTGTTGAATGTTGACGGTGGAGTAAATATCAATGCCCGCTGCCAAAATTGCTTCAATATCTTGACAACGATCGTGGCAGTTTGAGTGAGCAAGTTCGTCAATTAAAACTAATTTTGGATGGCGCTCAATCACTGCATTCGTATCGAGTTCCCTCAAGACGAGTCCCTCTCTCAGGGTGGTTTTGGACGGAATAACTTCTAATCCAATCGATTTGTCGGTGGTTTCCTGGCGATCGTGGGTGTCCAAAAAACCAATTACCACATCGACCCCACTTTGTCTAAGACGATGGGCTTCATCTAGCATTCTGTAGGTTTTGCCGACACCGGGAGCCATGCCAATAAAAATTTTGTGTTTACCGCGACGGGGCAGACGTTCATGAGTGCAATTAAACCTCGGAGCTAAGGAACACACCTTTAAACCTTTCCTTTGACGATTAACTAGATTTGAAGTGACTTGTGCAAAATCGCTTTGACTGTCTCAATTTTTGAGGCAATGCCCAATATACTTGTGATTGCACTGGATTTGAATGATTAATCTTTCGTGAGACGATCGCTTCCTTTAAAATTAAAGGGGATTCAAACAAACGATTAAGTTTCAGAGGTGAAGTGCTTGAGGTGAGATGTTTAAGGTGAGATGTTTAGGGTGATGTGAATTCGCTGAAATTCTTTCGCGCTGTTCCCTGAAGCTTTTGCCCTCCGCTTCCCTCTGAATGACTCTCACTAGCGGGATCTCGAAGCGCGTGCAGCAAAGCATTTCACCGAATTCACATCTGACTACATCCTGGAAACTCTAGGCGGCTGGCTTGAGTTTATCTAAAGCAAGGTTGAGCTTCAAGACATTTACGCCAGGTTCGCCAAAAATGCCCAAAAAGCGACCATCCGTATTTTGTGAGATCAGAATTTCGACCTGATTGGGCTGTACTCCTCTGGCTTTGGAGACGCGATCGACTTGAGCAGTGGCCGACTCTGGCGTAATGTGCGGGTCAAGGCTAGAACCAGAGGTATAAACGAGATCAGCCGTCGGTTTTACGCCTGCTTTTTGGAGACGAGGAATGTCACCTTCGATCGCGTTGGCTGGGTCAGGATCACTCTTACCTCTGATTCGATCCAACAAGGCGGGATTGCTAGGAGCTAGATTGCTCGCCCCTGATACGCCCGTTTTGAGAACACCCGCTTCGTCCTTTTGGGGATCAGCAGTACTGTAGCTGGTGGTGCTGGGGCGACTGTTGAAATATCTGTCTGAGGTAAACGGCTGACCAATCAGCGCCGATCCAACGTCTTGACCTTGAGCATTTTTAATCAGACTGCCATTGGCCTGAAACGGAAAAACAATCTGCCCAAACGCAATCATGACCAAGGGATACATCACTGCGGTCAACACCCAAAGCACCAGGGTAGATCTGACGGCTCTACCTGCCTCACGCGCAAAACTCATTAGAATCTCTCCGGTACAAACATGACAAAGAATAAATAGATGCCCAGGGCGACCACAACCAGTCCGAGCGCTGACAACCAATAGGTTTGGCTCCGAGACAGATCGCCCCCCGTAGCCGCAAAGACCGCAGGCGCTAAGACCAGATTGAAACACAGTCCTAGAAACAGGTAGAGCGGTAGTTTTTGTCTACGCCACTCAGCAAAGAGGTCGATCGCAGTTTCGACAATCTGAACAGAAGTTTGAGAAAATGATGAACGAGTTGGTTTCATAGCGATGATTGGTTCTAAGAAAAAGGAATCAGCACATCGATGATTTTGATGGCAATAAAAGGAGCAATGACACCGCCAACGCCATAAAGCAAAATATTACGACGCAGCAATTGATCAGCCGTCAATGGCCGAAACTGCACGCCCTTTAACGCCAACGGAATCAAAGCAGGAATAATCAACGCATTGTAAATTAAGGCTGAAATGATGGCAGACTGGGGACTTTTTAGCTGCATGACATTCAATGCCCCAATGCCAGCCGCCGCAAAGATTGTCGGGATGATCGCAAAATACTTGGCAATGTCGTTGGCGATCGAGAAGGTCGTCAGGGCCCCACGAGTGATGAGAAGCTGCTTGCCGATCGTCACCAGATCAATCAGCTTAGTCGGGTCAGAATCTAAGTCCACCATGTTGGCCGCTTCTTTGGCAGCCTGGGTTCCCGAATTCATCGCCACACCGACGTTGGCTTGAGCGAGAGCAGGCGCATCATTGGTGCCGTCTCCCGTCATGGCGACCAGCTTGCCCTGAGATTGTTCTCGACGGATGACATCGATTTTGTCTTCGGGAGTGGCTTCGGCGATAAAGTCGTCTACGCCTGCTTCTTGAGCGATCACCGAGGCGGTAATTTGGTTGTCACCCGTGAGCATGATTGTTTTGACTCCCATGCGGCGGAGTTGATCAAAGCGTTCTCTCAGACCTGGTTTTACAATGTCTTTGAGGTAGATCACGCCGTAGATTTCGCTATCTTGACAGACGGCGAGGGGTGTTCCTCCTAGTCGAGAGACGCGCTCATAGGCTTCGTCTAGTTGAGAAGGGACAGTACCCCCGCGCGATCGCACAAATCCCCGAATCGCATCGACTGCCCCTTTACGAACTTCGCGCCCGTTGGGTAGGTCAGTGCCGCTCATTCGAGTTCTGGCGGAGAATTCTACCCCAGAGGCATTGTCAGTATCGAAGCTGACAGTCGCGCCATTTTGCTCGGCTAACCGAACGATCGATTTTCCTTCTGGCGTTTCGTCAAATACACTAGCGGCGAGGGCGACTTGAGACACTTCTTCAACACTGTGACCATTGACGGGGATGAACTCAGCCGCCAACCGATTGCCCAATGTGATGGTGCCTGTTTTGTCGAGTACCAGCGTGTTGATGTCTCCACAAGCTTCGACGGCTCGACCCGATGTGGCGATGACATTAAACTGAGCGACGCGATCCATTCCAGCAATACCGATCGCACTCAACAAGCCCCCAATCGTCGTCGGAATTAGCGCAACTAGCAGCGAGATCAGAATGGCGATCGTGGTCGGTGACTGCACATAGTTGGCAAGTGGTGATACCGTGGCTACCACAATCAAAAAGACGAGCGTCAGCACCGAGAGCAACACTGTCAAAGCGATTTCGTTGGGCGTTTTGCTGCGAGATGCCCCTTCGACTAGCGAAATCATGCGATCGATAAAGCCTTGACCAGGATCAGACGTGACTCTAAGAATCAATTCATCAGACAGAATGCGTGTTCCCCCCGTTACCGAACTCATGATATCTGTACCGGGCTGTTTGAGAACGGGAGCCGATTCGCCTGTGATTGCAGATTCATCAACCGATGCGACCCCCTTGATCACTTCACCATCAGAGGGAATCATATCGCCTGCGACGACTTTCACCTGATCGCCTTTTCGCAGTGCGGTCGAACTCACTTCTTGAATGGAGCCGTCTGGCAGTAGTTTGCGAGCGATCGTATCAGATCGAGTCGATCGCAGCGAATCCGCCTGTGCCTTCCCTCTTCCTTCGGCAACCGCTTCCGCAAAATTGGCAAAGACAATGGTGAAGAACAAAATCAGTGTAATCAGTCCGTTGAGCACCCGTTCTTGACCCGGATCGCCCTGGACAGTGCCAAACAGATTGGGATCAAGGGTAACGAGCAGCGTGACGATCGTGCCAATCCAGACCACAAACATGACAGGATTTTTGACCTGATTGCGCGGATCGAGCTTGGTAAATGACTCCCGAATTGCTCTCTGATAAAGCCCACTCATGTTTACTTTAGGCGTGCGTCTGCCAGCGTCGCGAGTGTTGATTGGCTGAGAAGCGATCGGAGTCGTATCCTGTGGAGTGTCCATAAGTTCAGAATTTGTCGGAAGTGAGGAGTAACAATCAGGCTCAATTTTGAAGGTGAGAATTTAGCTACCCAATTCCTTTAGCAATTTGGAAAGCTTCGGCGATCGGCCCCAATGCCAAAACTGGAAAGAACGTCAGTGCACCCAAAATCAAAATTACGCCCGCCGTCACTCCGGTAAATAACCCCGTGTCAGTACGCAGCGTTCCGGTGGTGAGCGGAACAGGCTGTTTGCGCGACATGCTATCTGCCAGCAGCAGAAGGGCCGTGATCGGAACAAAGCGTCCGATTAACAAACTAAAACAAGTGCTGAGATTCCACCAGAGAGCGGTTGCGGTTGGGGTTGCGCCTCCCGCTATCGCAAACGGCGACGGCTGAGAATCGCCCAATCCTTCAAATCCAGAACCATTGTTTGCAGCGGCTGACGCATATTCATACATCACTTGAGCTAATCCATGAAAACCAGGATTACTAATACCCGCTAACTGATCAGGAAATGCCAGCGCGATCGCTCCGGGAATTAGAATTGCGATTGGGTGAACTAATAGAATCAGAAAGCTGGCTAAAACCACTTCTCGCTTCTCAATTTTGCGCCCCAAAAACTCCGGAGTTCTACCGACCATTAATCCTGTGACGAATACTGCGAGGATCAAGTAAGCGAATAGATACGCCGTCCCAGTACCCTGTCCGCCCCAGATGATTTGCAGAAACATATTCGACAAAGTGATAAAGCCACCATTGGGCATAAACGAATCGTGCAAACTGTTGACTGCACCACACATCGTCCCCGTCGTCGTCGTCGCAAACAGGGCAGACTGGGCCCAGCCAAACCGGACTTCTTTTCCTTCTAGATTAGGAGCCTGACCTCCTAGCAGCGCATTGACTGCGGGGTTACCGTTGTATTCTCCAATTGCGTTGGTGATGATGAAGCCAACATAAATTGAGAACACCATCCCATACACTAACCAGGCTTGTTTTCGATTGTTAGCAAACACGCCATAGGTGTAGATAAAGGACGTTGGAATACACACCATTCCCACAATTTGAATCAGATTGGTAAATGGATTTGGATTCTCAAACGGATGAGCTGAGTTAATGGCAAAGAAACCGCCGCCGTTTTCTCCCAATTGCTTGATAATTTCGTAGTGCGCCACCGGCCCGCGAGCGATCGCTTGACTCACAGCCGGATCTTCTAGTGTCGCCACCACTGCTGGCCCTGCGAACGTTTCGGGAACACCAGATGCAATGAGAACAGCCGCCCCCACAATGCTGATTGGCAACAAAATGCGGGTAATTGATCGAATCAAATCTACATAAAAGTTGCCCAAGGGCCGACCCGTCAATCCGCGAATAAAGGCAATCCCCACGGCTAACCCCGTCGCTGCCGAAGTAAACATGTGATAGCCCAATCCCAACATCTGAGTGCCATAGCTCAAGTAGGTTTCGCCAGAGTAGTGCTGCTGGTTGGTGTTAGTGATAAACGAAATCGTGGTATGCAGCGCAGTGTCCCAAGTTGGGGCACCAACTCCCGTTGGATTAAACGGTAACCAACCTTGGCTGAGAATGATCAAAAAGAGCAGCAGAGCCATGACAAAGTTGCTGTATATGATCGCTCGTGCATATTGCCAACCCGTCATGTTTTCTCTGGCTTGAACACCCGACAAAGCGTAAAGTAAGCGCTCGATCGGATTCAGAATGGGGTCGAGCAGGGTTCTTTGTTCTTGATAAACGCGGGCCATATACCCCCCCAAGAAGGGAGTCATTGCTACTACAATGAGCAGCGTCAATGCAATTTGAAACCACCCTTGAAGCATGGTTCATTGAACTCCAATATGATAAATCTGAAATTTTGGTTGAGAAGGCGATCAAGCTTCAGTCGTTAGACCTTAGACTTTAGACTTTGAATACAGGTTGTTAGTCTTTGGTCTTTGATTTTTACCAATCCTGTATCGCTAATGGAAGAAATTGATATGAAAAGCACAACCATAAGCCCATCTAACTACTAGACTGTAGACACTCAAATCTGCATTTCTAGTAACTAGAACTTTTTGCCTTTAGAAGCCTTCAATTTCAATCATGTGAGAACTATTGGAGAATAACAAGGTATATCTTTGCGTTTACCCCGCTCATCTCTTTCTCCAAAGGTCTTTCTAGTAGCTAAAGCATTTCGGCTGTTTAGATAAAATCTATATCTGGGTGTATACTCGATCTAAACATCAAGTGGACAAAGAATTCACCGTAGTTCCGGTAGTTTGTAAAAGTCAATCAGTCAAAAGACCTAATTAACTGTAAGCTCGATAAATCTTGCAGACAACGCTTGTCCAAAAGTCTTCCAGAATTAGGAGACAGAAACACTCAACAACGAAGCGAAAGACATCATCGAACCAACACTAATTAAACATTCTGTAACTGCTGTTGGGCAAACTGCACGCGCGATCGAATCGCCAGACTTTCATCTGTTTGAGCAAGGTGATGGAGATGAGCCTGAATTTGAGCAAACCAATCAGGATACGTTTTGACCACGGCGATCGCTAAGAATTGTAGTGCCAAAATAGCTGCATATCGAACGACCCATTCATGATCGTGAGAAACCTTCAGCAGAGCCTGGAGAGCCTGAAGTTGTGCCGATTGTCTGTGAGTGGAGTCTAACTTTTCCCAGTTGATCGTGCCCAATCCTCTCGTGGCAGCCCGTCGCACACTCATTGCAAAATCATTCTGGGCCGCAGTAAGCAAGATCTCCAAACCACGAGGGTCACCGATACCAGCTAAAGCACGCACCGCCCAGGCTCTCGCTCCATAATTGTAGCCATCCAACTGTTCTAATAATGGACCGACAGACGCTTCCCCAAGTCGAATCAACCCATCTACCGCTGCAACCGCTGCCCCAGGATTGTTATAGCCAAGCGCCGTGATCAACACTGGGATTGCTTCGATCGCTTCAGCACTGGCCAGATTTTGCACTGCCTCTAACAGACGAGTTGAGGAATCGGCTTGATCAACAGCAAGAATTAAAGTTTGGATGTCAGTCACGATCGCTTGGAAACAAAAACTAAATGGACTTAGACGCAAAGAACCGTTTGCATCTTCACCCCTTTCTACCGTAATGGCGATAGCTCACCTCGTCTTCAGTAGCTAAAGTTTAGGGCCGATCAACACTCAATAACACGGCAAGTTCAGCGTCTTAGGATAGAAACCGACAAGCCTCATTCCAGGATTTAGAA
>NZ_JBJPHT010000008.1:0-201151 GCF_052939475.1 Phormidesmis sp. 146-20 | reverse complement strand
TTCACTAATTTCCTCGTGTTTGTTGGGTTTCACCTACTTCTGTCAGGCAACCAGGCAGACATCTCTTCGAGATCATGCTAGAGCAGATATCTCTTCGAGATCGACTTAAGATGACGTGAATTCGATGAAATCCTTCGCTGCCGTTACAAATCCGGGCAGCCCCCTAAATCCCCCACGAGTGAGGGACTTTGAACGAAGACTATGATCTAAAAGTCCCCCAGATTGGGGGGTTGGGGGGCAGAAGCGCTGAAGACCGAAGCGAAAAACTCCCATCGAATTCACGTTAAGATGATATAATTCCAGAGTAACGAGAGGGCATGTAGCTCAGTGGATAGAGCATCAGATTCCGGTTCTGAGGGTCGGGGGTTCGAATCCCTCCATGCTCGTTATTGTCTTTAGATTGATTAACGGAATCCTGATAAAGGTTGTTCGTTTCGTTGTTTAGCGCTTCTGCTCCCCACGCTGCCAATTCTGGGGGACTTCTGGACGAGATTTGCGATTCAAAATTCCTCAGTGGTGGGCGATCGAGAAGACACCCGACGCTATCACCCAAAGCAAATTATCTTATCGAATTCATGCTGGTTGGCGGCGATCAAGGACAATCTCAGCCGCTTAGATACAAACCATCGATAGACTTGCTACTCTAAATCTTGGTTCTCCAGAGTAGGCATGGTATCAATGAATTCTCAAGACTCCATGATCGTGTCTAATCGTCCGCTTTGGCGGTTGGCGTGGCAGCGACTTAGACAGCGCCCTTTGCAGTATGTCCTCTGCGTTTTGGGAATTGCTTTGGGTGTGGCGATGATGGTCTCGATCGACCTGGCCAACGGCTCCGCTCAACGCGCCTTTTCACTTTCGACGGATGCGATTACGGGACGGGCAACTCATCGGATTGTCGCGATCGCCCCCACTGGCATCGACGAATCGGTTTATGCTCAGGTGAAGCGATCGGTGAGTTTGCCGTCTGCGCCTGTGGTCGAGGGATATGTGCGGACAAGTGAATTGGGCGATCAGCCGATGCGGTTGGTGGGCGTTGATTTGTTTGCAGAGTCTCCTTTTCGGGCTTATTTTAGCGATATTGGCAGCAGTGGAAATGGCTTTACGCAGTTTTTGATGCAGCCTAATACGATCGTGCTTTCCAAAGAGACGGCCATGCAGTATGGGGTGGCTTTGGGCGATACGCTGCATTTGGATGTAGCAGGACAGGCGCGATCGGCTCAAGTGATTGGGTTATTAGAAACCAATGATTCGCTGAATCGGCGGGCACTGAGTAACTTTTTGTTTGCCGACATTGCCACCGCACAAGAAATTTTGGGAGAGGTGGGACGATTGGATCAGATTGATTTGATCGTCGATCGACCTGAAGATTTAGATAAAATCACGGCTCAGTTGCCCCGTGATCTCAAGCTAGAAACGGCTGAGGCGCAGAAAAATGCAGTTCAGCAGATGACGGCCGCGTTTGAATTAAATCTAACGGCCCTGAGTCTGTTAGCGTTGGTCGTCGGGATGTTTTTGATTTACAACACCGTGACCTTTAGTGTGATCCAACGTCGTCCCATTTTTGGAATCTTGCGATGTATTGGCGTAACTCAAGGACAGTTATTCACGTTAATTTTGGGTGAGGCAGCGATCTTTAGTACGATCGGTTCCCTGTTAGGTGTAGCGTTGGGGATTGTGTTAGGTCGCAGTATCGTCGGCTTGATCACTCAGACAATCAACGATTTCTATTTTGTGGTCACCGTTCAACAAGTGACGCTGGCGCAAAGTACGATCGTCAAAGGGTTAGCGATCGGGATTGTCTCTTCACTGATTGCCTCTGCGGTGCCTGCGATCGAAGCGATGAATACGCCGCCCAGTTTGACCCTTCAGCGATCGACCCTCGAAGGAAGAGTGCAAAAACTATTACCGACATTGGTATTTGCCTGGTTTACGGCGACTGTGTTGGGGGTTGCGTTATTAAAATGGCAATCGGCCGGATTAGTCGCAGCGTTCGCAGGACTGTTTGCCGTTCTATTAGGGGCAGCGTTGCTAACTCCGCCGCTGGTAACGTTGGCGATGCAGAGTTTTTCACCTGTGGGCCAGCAGTTTTTGGGCGTAATTGGACGGTTAGCCCCGCGTGATATTTTGCGGTCACTCAGCCGAACCTCGGTGGCGATCGCGGCTCTCATGGTCTCCGTCTCTGTCATTGTCGGCGTGTCGATTATGGTGGGTTCCTTTCGCGGAACCGTAGTGCAGTGGTTGGATCAAACCTTGCAGGCAGATATCTATGTATCGCCGCCATCGACCACGGCCAATCGCGTCTTGGGCAAGCTTGATCCCCTGGTGGCTGCTGCCCTCAAAACTCATCCTGGAATCAAGAAAGCCGTCAGCTACAACGATGCCGATGTTGAGGTAGTTGATTTTCATCGTCAGGTCAAGCTGATTTCTGCCGATGGCGATGTCTCTCAGGGCAAACGTCCTTACGCCTGGATTCGCCAAGATTTGGGCAAAGATCCTTGGGATGCGCTGGATGCAGGTCAAGGAGTGATCATTTCAGAAGCGCTGATTTTGCGAGAAAACTTAGCCGAGCCTCCTCAATCGATCACGCTGCAAACTCCGGAGGGCGATCGCTCCTTTCCGGTTCTAGCGGTGTTTTATGATTACTCGTCCGATCGCGGCACGATCATTCTCGACAACGATTTATATGAAGCGATCTGGCACGACTCCAGCATCGCGTCTCTGGGGTTATTCGTCGCGCCCAATACCTCGGTGGATGCGATCGTCG
The DNA here is from genome assembly GCF_052939475.1 of Phormidesmis sp. 146-20. Classification (NCBI taxonomy): domain Bacteria; kingdom Bacillati; phylum Cyanobacteriota; class Cyanophyceae; order Leptolyngbyales; family Leptolyngbyaceae; genus Phormidesmis; species Phormidesmis sp. 146-20. The sequence goes on along the minus strand of NZ_JBJPHT010000008.1, from coordinate 198,387 downwards.
AGTCGATTCGTACCCGATTTAAGGGACAACAAAGCTTATTGGTGCAGTCCAATCGCAGTTTGCGGCAAGGTTCATTAGAAATCTTCGATCGTACCTTTGCCATTACGGATGCTTTGAGATTGTTGGCGGTGGTCGTTGCCTTTATTGGCGTTCTCAGCACGTTGATGAGCCTGCAACTTGAACGCACTCGTGAACTAGGAATTCTCCGCGCGACGGGGATGGCTCCGCGCCAACTGGGTGCCTTGATGCTGCTAGAAACGGGGTTGATGGGGACGATGGCGGGTGTGTTTGCGATGCCGTTGGGATATGCGTTGGCGTGGATTCTCATCTATGTGATCAATGTGCGATCGTTTGGGTGGACGCTGCAAATGGCGCTAGAAGGACGGTATTTTTGGCAAGCGTTGTTAGTCGCGATCGTGGCTGCATTGTTAGCTGGAATCTACCCAGCGTTTCGTCTCGGTCGCATGAATATTTCTGCTGCGATTCGTCAGGAATGAGGTTGATGTTCTCTATTCTGATTACTTTGGTGTGAATTCAATGCAGTTTTTTGCTTCGTTGTTGAAGTCTTCTGCCCTCCGACTCCACAATTCTGGCTGACTTTAAGAGAAGAGTTCTGGTTTAAAGTCTCTCACTTGTAGGGAGTTTGGGGGCAACCCAAATCTGAAACCGAACCGAAAAGATTCATCGAATTTACATCACTTTGCTGCTCTCAATTCAATCATTTGGAACCTTGGTTTTTATGCTCCAGCGATTCAAACTTTTGTGTTTATCGATCTGCGTCTGCTTTACTTTTCTGTTTCCATTTCCGGCTGAGGCGACTCAACTGACCTGGCTAGAAGATGCTCCCGTTGACACGTCCAAATTTCTGAAAGCAACGGCTCCTCAAGACTGGCACTTTCCTCAAGACTTTGGCCCCCACGAAGACTACCAGACCGAATGGTGGTATTACACAGGCAACTTAGAAACTGAGGAAGGCCGATCGTTTGGCTACCAACTCACCTTTTTTCGGCAAGCGATCGCACCCCAATCCTCCGACTCCCAATCCTCCGACTCTCAATCCTCCCCATCTCACTGGCGCGGCAATCAAATTTATTCAGCCCATTTCACCGTCAGCGATGTGGCTCAACAGGCTTTTTACCCTTACGATCGCTTCAGTCGCGGCCGGGTCGATCTCGCAGGGGCCGCTGTCGCACCCTATCACGTCTGGTTAGAAAATTGGTCAGCGACAGAGATTGCACCCGGAAAAGTTCGGCTTCAAGCTCAAACTCCAGATGTAACTTTAGATTTAACGGTTGAACAAACCCGTCCACCTGTCTTGCAGGGCGATCGCGGCTTGAGCGTCAAAGGACTCGAACCCGGAAACGCTTCTTACTACTATTCTCTGGTGCAGCAGCCGACTGAGGGAACGATCGCCATCAAAGGACAGCCCTTTACCGTCAAAGGCATCACCTGGAAAGATCACGAATATTCCACCAGTTCGCTAGCAGCAGGTACAGTGGGCTGGGATTGGTTCTCAATGCAGTTTGATAACGGAACGGCTCTAATGCTTTACCTGCTGCGTCACGAAGACGGTACCCTGGAACCCACGTCGGCGGGCACCTTCATCGCGGCTGACAGCACAACCACTCCCCTAACCGCCCAAGACTATCAAGTCAACGTCCTAAACACCTGGAAAAGCCCCAACAGCAAAGCAGTCTACCCCGCCAAATGGGCGATCGCCATCCCCAAACTCAACTTGACCCTACAAGCACAGCCGCTCATGCCCAACCAAGAACTCAAAACCCAAACCGCAACCTACTGGGAAGGAGCCGTTGCCTTTAAAGGACTGCAAAACGATCGCCCCCTCACCGGAAAAGGCTATGTAGAACTAACAGGCTACGCCGATCGCTTAGACTCGCTGCTTTCCGTTCGAGAATAAATCAACGTCAGTTCGATGAGAGTTTTTTCGCTTCGTTGTTCACGGCTTCTGCCCCCCAAGCCGCCAATTTTGGGAAACTTTAAGAAAAGAACTCTGGTTCAAAGTCCCTCACTCGTGGGGGATTTAGGGGGCTGCCTGGATCTATAACCGCAGCGAAAGAGTTCATCGAATTGACGTTAAATCAGTTAGATTTTGAAGCTACAGCGTCACCGTCTTACACTTGAACTAGAGCTAATCGAAGCCTGAATGTGCTGCCTTGTTCTAAAACACTGTGAACCTGCAACTCGCTATCATGCGCGTGAGCGATCGCGCTGGCAATTGCTAACCCTAACCCAGCGCCTCCAGTTTGACGAGAGCGATCGCAGCTAACTCGATAAAAGCGATCGAAGATGCGAGACTGATCCTCCGGCGCAATTCCAATCCCCGTATCTTGAATTTGAATGACCGCTTGAGTAGAATCGCTATCCAGAGACACGGCGACTGTTCCACCCATAGGAGTGTACTGGATGGCATTGGTGAGTAAGTTTGCGACAAGTTGAAAAAGTTGTTCTTCGTTACCCAATACATAAATCGAATGTCGAACTCGAACCTCAAGTGTGAGTAGAATGTTAGCCGCCATCGCCATTGCACTAAATTCGTCTACTACATCAGTCAGCAAGCTATTTAGACAACACGGTTGATGTTTTACAGGCAGAACTTGGAGATCCATTCGAGAGAGCAACAACAAATCTTGAACGAGGTGAGCAAGGCGATTGTTTTGACGCTCGATCGTCTGTAGTGTGTTGCGAGCTTCGGTTTCTGATAGTTCTTCGAGTTCTAAAACCGATTCAATGGTTGCGCTTGTTGCCGCTAATGGCGTCCGTAACTCATGAGCCGCATCCGCTGTAAACTGCTGAATTTGTTGATAAGACTGATAGACAGGTCGCATTGCCAATCCCGCTAACCACCAGCTTGCCGCAATCACTACGAGCATTGTGAGCGGCAGTCCAAGCCAGAAAATAACTTGCAGGGTTGCTAAATAGCGATCGAACTCTTGCAGCGATCGACCCACCTGCATATAGCCCCAGGGACGATTCTGATCGTTTTTTAGCAGCAAAGCGATCTGATGATAGCGTTTGCCTTCAGGATTCTCTAACGTTTGCCAAAGCATTTGTTGTTGGGTGACTGGCAGCCCCTGGGGTTGTTGTCCAACCGTTGCGATCAGCCGTCCAGATTGAGTTAAGAAACGCACATAGGAACCTTCTTGCTGTACGGCTCCTAAAATATGCCGATGTTGAGTGGACGATCGTTCAGAATCAGAACAAGTTGATGGCGTTAAACACAATCCTGGCAAGAGTTGAGCCGCGCGATCGTCAATGACTCCAGGCTGTTTGAGCATTGGCTCTAGACCATCGTGAAGGGTTCCCGCTACAGATTCTAGTTCTTGATGCAGAGCGTACCACTGGGCTTCGGTCAACAACTGATAAGCAGCCACTCCAAACAGCGCGAGAATCAAACTCATGACTCCGGTGTACCAGCCCGCTAATCGCCAGCGTGTTCGATTAAACAGTTTGCTTTGGTTCATCATCTTGGGTGTCTACCTCGTGACGTTGAGGCGATAGCCCAATCCGTAAACAGTTTCCAAGAGTCCTTCACAGCCATACTCGGCGAGCTTGCGGCGGAGAAGGCGAATTTGCGCGGGGACAACGTTGCTAGTGGGATCAGATTGCAGATCCCAAACTTGATTCATCAATTGGTCACGGGTGAGAATCTGGTTGGGATGCTGCATAAAATATTCTAAAAGCTGAAATTCTTTAGCGGTCAGGGGAATTGCTTGGGGTTGTGCTTGAAGGCTTTGAGTGGAAACAGTGGCAGTACTGTAATCCAACATGAGATCACCGACTTGGAGTTGGGATGGCTGAAGTTGGGGCGATCGTCGCTGTAGTGCCCTCAGTCGTGCCCGCAATTCTGCCATGCCAAAAGGTTTGACGAGATAATCATCGGCTCCGGCATCCAATCCCATCACTTTATCTTCCATGCGGTCTTTTGCCGTTAGCATCAGGACGGGTAGTGAATTGTGCTGCGAGCGCAGTCGTTGACAAAGTTCGATACCAGACAGCCCTGGAAGTAACCAATCGACGATCGCCAGCGTATAGTGAACCTGCTGATCATTGAGGTAGTCCCAAGCTTTTGCACCATCCTGAACCCAATCTACAATGTATTTTTCTCGGCTCAAAACCCGCTGAATTGCAGCCCCCAAATCCGGTTCATCTTCGACGAGCAGTATCCGCATGAAAGTTTTCTCGATCAACCCAGAATTCTGACTACTTCTAGGATAGAGGTATCGTCCCCTCACCTAATCAATAAGTTTGAATCAACCCAACTCACTGAGATTGTCTACAGTCAAACTAACACTTCTTCCAATGCTTGTAACGGCTTCTCAGACAAACCTCTAACCTCAGATCGATCGCTCTGGTAAGCTATGACCACTGAGTCCGCCGTCCAATGTCGTTTGATAATCTCTGCAAACTGCTTTCCGAAAAACATCCCGCCCGCTTTGCCAGTTGGGTACTTGGCACCTCTCAAGTCGCGGTTGAAGTGCTCAAAACCGAACTTAGCATCGAACCAATTCGCGCTGATTCCGTCACCTTTTTGCAGCTACAAGGGCAACTTCTCCATCTCGAATTTCAAACCAAGCTCGAATCGAATCCACCACTTCCGCTGCGGATGCTGGACTACTGGGTACGGCTGCATCGTCTCCATCGACTGCCGATTACTCAAGTTGTGGTTTTGCTTCTTCCTCCTGCTGATCTAACGACGATCGAGACTGCTTTCGTTTCCGCAACCACCCGTCATGACTATCGTGTGATCCGGTTGTGGGAAGAAGATCCCGAACGGCTGCTCAATGACCCGGCTTTGCTTCCTCTCGCTGCGCTTGCCGCTACATCACAGCCCCAAAATCTACTCCTTCAAGTTGTACAGCAGGTCAATCAGCTAGAGCCGACGCAACGGCAAGAGATTTCTACGTACACCCAGATTCTCGCTGGGTTAAAATTTGAGAAGAGTTTGATTCGTCAATTGTTTCGGGAGGACATCATGCGCGAGTCAGTCATTTATCAGGACATTTTGGAAGAAGGACGGCAGGAAGGACGGCAGGAAGGACGACAGGAAGGACGACAGGAAGGACGACAGGAAGGACGACAGGAAGGGGAACGATCGCTGGTCTTCTTATTACTAGAACAACGAGTCGGACAACTCTCTCAAGTAGAGCGCGATCGCATTTCTGCTCTCAGTCTCGGACAACTCGAAGCCTTAGCATTGGCATTGCTGGACTTTTCAGCGATCGCAGATTTGACGACTTGGCTAGATTTAGAACAGGCGTTGTAGCTTATTTCACTCGATCGTGGTTTGTCGTCGGAGTCTACTTGGTAAAGCTAAAGCGACCATTCACTTTTTCGCCAGCGATGTCTGTCAAAATGGCAACTTTGTATTCTCCAGCGATCGTTCCAGGCAGTAGGGCTTTATAGTGTTTGCCTTGTGCATCGTACTTCATGGCTAAAGACTTCTGAGTTCCATCGGGCAATTGCACTTGAGCCGTGACTTTTGCATTTGGAACAGCTTCGTGATTGTCGCCTTTCTGCAAGTAGAAATCCAGATGAGTGCCCTCAGCTTCTTTTTCTGGAACAAACTCTAAATGATAATTACCTGATTCAACGACCTGTCCACCTTGGTTGGCTCCAGAATGCTTTTTGGGCGATGCGGACTTGGATTCATTGACAGGTGATGAAGCGATCGGACTCGCGGGACTGCTCCCCGGATTTGCGGTTTGATTGCCAGTGCTGCAAGCGCTTAAAAAAAGAAGTCCGAAGCTTGCAAAAACGATCGAGAAAGACTTGAAAGATTTCATGAGTTAGCTCCTGAATTAACGTGAATTCGATAAGAGGTTTTCCGCTTCGTTGTTCACAGCTTCTGCCCCCCAACCCCCCAATTTTGGGGGACTTTAAGAGAGGAATTCTGGTTCAAAGTCCCTCACTCGTGGGGGATTTAGGGGGCGTTCCTGGATCTAAAAGCGAAGCGAAGCGTTCATCGAACTGACGTTGAATTAAACATGGATATTGGTAAACAGTTCGATCCGAGATAGCTCCTTCAATACTAGAATCTAACTTGGTCAAGCCTTGTAGCCTACAGCCTTTTCAGAACCAACCTCTTGATTCTCTTCTCTAGAAAGAGAAGTCTGCTTGGGCATTAGGACTTTGCCAAAACGGGCATATAACGCTGGAATTACCAATAAAGTTAAAGCAGTCGAGGTAAATAACCCACCCAGTACCACGATCGACAACGGCTGAAGAATCTCTTTGCCCGCACCTCCTACAAACACCAACGGCGCTAATCCCAATGCAGACGTAAAGGCAGTCATCAAAATTGCATTTAGTCGCTCCATCGACCCCTCAATCAACAGGTCTTTGAGCGGCATCCCTTCAGCAAACTTTGCATTGTAGTTATCAACTAACAAAAGCCCATTACGAGTGGCAACGCCAAATAGGGTGACGAAGCCAACGAGAGACGCGATCGACAAAATTCCTCCCGTCAATGCAACCGCAATCACTCCTCCAACCAGCGCCAATGGTAAGTTGATCATAATGGCAGCCGTAGAAGGAATTGATTTGACAGATAAATACATGATTACGGTGATCACGACGAATGCGATCGCGCTAAAAATCAAAAGATTCTGAGTGGCTCGCTCTGCCGCCTCAAATTGTCCAGCGTATTGGATGTAATAACCGGGTGGAATTTGAATCTGTTGCTTTACTCTTGCCTGAATATCGTTCACTACAGCGCGTAACGCTCTTCCTTCTGCATTCGCCGCAATCACGATCAAGCGAGAGACATTTTCACGATTAATTGTGTTTGGCCCTGTTCCCTCGCGAATGGTTGCGACTTGCGCTAAAGGAATTTTGTTGCCATTCGGCGTATCTACTAGAAGATTACCGATCGTCTCTAAGCTCTGTCTAGCCTCTGGTGTTAGCCACACGACGAGATCAAAGGTTTGCTGTTGTTCTAAGACTTGAGAAACCACTCGTCCGTTTAGAGCCGTTTCAATCGTTTCTGAAAGTTGCCCCACCGTTAACCCGTAGCGAGCCGCCGCCGATCGATTAAACTCAATCTGAACTTGCTCAACAGGAACTTGAGGTTCAAGCTGCAAATCGATCACGCCTTCAACCGATTGCATCACCTGGTTTACTTGCTGTCCGAGCGATCGCAGTTGTTCTAAGTCAGAACCAAATATTTTGACCGCGATCGCGCTTCTGACACCCGACAGCACTTCATCCATCCGATGGGAAATAAAGCCTCCTACATTGGGCGCGGCTCCCGGCACCTTACCGAATTCTGCACGCACCCGTTCAACCGTTGCTCTACGGTTTTTCATACCTTCCTCACTCAACTCCACGTCAAGATGAGTTAAGTTAACACCTGCCGCATCCGCATCACCCGCTGCCCGTCCAGACCGCACCTGAATCGATTGAATGCTGGGATCGTCTTTGAGCTTGTGTTCTAGTACAGACGCTGCGCTGTTGGTGGCTTCTAGAGAGGAACCTGGGTAAAGCAAAAGCGTGTTGACCAGCGATCGCTCTTGAAACTCTGGGAGAAAGACTCGACCAAACGACGGCACTGCGATCGCAGCAATCACCAGACTTGCCGCAGCACCCCCTAAAATCAGAGTCGATCGACGCATCGAAAGTCTGAGCAACGGATAGTAAAGCCGCTTAAAAAAACGGGCGACCCAGGGTTCGCGTTCAGGAAGGCGACCATGAGGCAGCAGAATGGCACAGAGGGCAGGCGTTACCGTCAAGGCAATCACGCTAGAAGCCAGCACTGCTGCTAAATACCCCACTCCCATCGGCGTAAAAATGCTGCCTTCCACGCCCGTTAGCGCAAAAATCGGCGCAAAGACCACCACCGTAATGATCGTGGCTCCAAACACTGAATCTCGCACTTCTTGGCAGCCTTCAAACACCACCTCTAAAACCGGACGCGGATTCGGCGAATAGTTATTCTCTCGTAAGCAGCGGTAAACATTTTCGGCATCTACGATCGCATCATCCACCGCAGACCCGATCGCCACCGCCAACCCGCCCAAGGTCATGGTGTTGAGTCCCTGTCCCAGCCAATTGAGCGCCAGCACGCCAACTAGTAATGAAAGTGGCAGAGCAGTTAGACACACCGCCAGATTGCGCCAATTCATCAGAAACGGAATCAGAATAATGGCGACGATGATACTGCCTTCGACTAACGCACTGCGAACGTTCTCGATCGAGGCCTCGATATAGGTTTCCTGGCGAGAGGTCGGGGTGATTTCAATATCTTTAGGTAAGCCTGCCTTAACCTCCTGCATGGCGGCTTCGACCGCACGAGTGACGGTTGGCGTATCTGCTTGAGGTTGTTTGTTGATAATGATCGCAACCGCTTTTTGAGTATTGAGGCTGGCATCCCCGCGTTTGACTGCCGCTCCTAATTTGACTTCTGCAACTTCGGTAATTCTGATTGGCGTGCCGTTTCGGGTTGCGATCGCGGATTCTTTGAGGGCTTCAATGTCTTCGATGCGTCCAATTCCTCGAATTAGCTTTTCTCGATCGGGAGTCACCAAATAACCACCGGGAGCATTCACATTGGCAGCGGCAACGGCTTCCGATACATCCTGTAAAGAGACGTTGAAGGCTTTCAGTTTGTCTGGCGCAACCAAGACTTGATATTGCCGCACATCGCCACCAAACGCGATCACTTGCGTCACGCCTGGGACGGCTAACAAACGGTTCGTGACTTGCCAATCAACAATGCGGCGCACCTCCATTAAGTCCGTAGTTTTGGAGGTGAAAGAATAGCTGAGAATCGTCCCGATCGGGGAGCTAATCGGCGCAATCTGTGGGGGTTCGACACCTTCTGGCAATCGATTTTGAGCAGACTGCAATCGCTCGGTGACAAGCTGCCTCGCTTGATAGATGTTGGCTCCCCAGTCAAAGACCACTCTCACAACCGAAATACTTGCCGCACTCGAAGAGCGAACCACACTGACCCCCGGAGTTCCATTCAGCGCACTCTCGATCGGCAATGTCACCAGCGATTCGACTTCTTCTGGCGCAAGTCCTGGCGCTTCAACTTGAATTTCAACCTGGGGCGGGGCAAACGCTGGAAACACATCCAGCGGCATCTTAATAATCGTGAGAAAAATCCAGACCGTGAGAATGAGGGCACCTAAGACAACGAGCCAACGCCGCGCGATCGACCACTTAATTATCGAACTGAGCATAATTTACTTAACGAGGGCGAGTAGAGTCTGGTTGTTCTTCGATGGCTCCAGTGGAATGCTGACTGGTTGGCGAATGAGCGCGGTCAAAATGTATTTCAGCGTCATAAAAGCGGGAGTCTTTGCCTAGACCCGGAGCAACTCGACTACGGCGACCTGCCCAGTAGGTTCCTGCCCAAAATATTCCGCCTGCGATCGCACTTCCCAAGGGCAGCATGACCCACCAGGGTAGCGAGAGTCCAGCTTGAGTGGGATCTGTCGGATGATCTGTTCCAGTCGTGCCACTGCGTAGCGATTGGGCATAAAGTTGACTGGCTCTCTGAGTGACGATTCGATCGCCATCAAAGACACCATTTTTGATCTCAACGAACTCACCAGAACGCTGACCTAGAGTAACTTCAGTGGGTTGAAAGGCAGTGCCGTTTTGCACAAAAACGACGGTCTTCTTGTCGTTGGTTTGTACGATCGCGGAAGCCGGAACAGCTAACACTGCAACGGGTGTTTGATCGGTCAATACTTCTAACTCAGAGAACATTCCTGGTTTGAGTGCGCCATCTGAGTTCTCGATTTCAGCTTTTACAGGAACAATGCGGCTCTCTCCCTCAACAGTTGCGCCGATCGTGCTGATACGCCCCGTAAACGACCGATTTGGCAAGCCATTCACCTTAACCTGGAGTCGTTGCCCAACTTGAATTTTGCTCAGATCTTTCTCGTAGATGTTGGCAGCAATTTGCACACTATTGCCATTCATGATCGTCATGATTTTCTTGCCCGCATCTTGCCCCGATTCTCCGATCGTCGTTTTGCGATCGACAACGATGCCTGAAATCGGAGCCATTACCGTAATCGTGCCGTCCTCGTTAGCAGTCGCCCCTAATTGTCGCAGGCGAGTTTGGTAGGTTTGTCCACTCAGTTGCACTTTGGACTGTGCCATTTCTACCGCAGACTGAGCGCGTTGTAGTTGTGCCTCCGCTTCAGAAACGGATAAACGGCTTTGAGCTTTGGCAAATGCAGCTTTCGCCTCAGCGAGTTTGGTCTGAGATTCGAGCGCAGTGCGGCGAGGGAGTGCCCCAGTTTTGGTGAGTTCGAGATCTCGATCGTACCGTTCTTGCGAGAAGCCTAATTCGGTTTGGGCCTGTCGAATCTCTGCTTCTGCAATTTTTTGCTGTTGGGCATAGGTTTTCTGAGCTAATCGCAGATCGGCTTCTGCTTGTTGAACGGCTGAGGTGGCTTCAGTGCCTCGATCGAGTGCCGTAGTCCGAAGCTCTGCCAACTCTGGACTCGTCATCAAGGCGATCGGTTGACCAAGGTTGACGCGATCGCCAGGTTTCGCAAACAGTCGAAGCACGGTTCCTGTGACTGGAGTCGTCACTTCGACTTGTTGATTGGGCAGCGTTTCGATTTGCCCGGTCGCTTTCACCCCAAATGCCAGTTGCTGACGGCTCACAGGCTCCACCTTCAATCCCATCCGGTTTGCCGTTTCTGCATCCACCTGAATCGCACCCGCAGATTGCGCTGGCTGGCTGCCGCCTTGAAACTCATCGCCATGTCCGCCGTGAGCCAACAATTTATGAACAGGAGCCGCCAACAGCAGCAAGCCGAGAAGCGTTCCAGAAACAGAGCGGACAGTTTTGAGGCGATGAGCGTGCTGAGATAGATGAGCCATTGAGAAGTTCCTTGATGATGAAATCGTCCAGCGTTAACCCAAAGGGCTGAATCAGGCTGTAGAGGATGTTCTAAAAGTAGTCAAGAGTCTCTTTGTTTCAGTTGTCATCCGCCCGTGAGGGAGGCGATGAATGATTACCTTTAAACCATGCTCTTAGGCTGACTACTGGTTGTACCAAGCTTTGCGCCACTGCTGCATCTGAGCAATTTCTGCTTGTTGAGAAGAGACCATCTCTTGAGCAAGTTGTTTAATTTCTGGACGTTTAGTTTTACTCAATGCATCGTTTGCCATCATCACTGCGCCTTCATGGTGGGGAATCATCGCATTGATAAAGCGCAAATCAAACTGATCGTCACTGGCTCCCAAATCCATGTTCATCATCATGCCTTTCATCTGGTCAGACGACATCGGCATCATTTTTCCCATTTTGGAGTCATACGCCATTGGAGTACTTTCTGCTTTGGGATACCAGGCTTGCCGCCATTGCTTCATCTGAGCGATTTCTTTGTCTTGTGCTTTGATAATGTCGGCTGCCAGCTTTTTGATTTCTGGGCGCTTTGATTTCTGCTGGGCTTCTTTTGCCATTTCGACGGCTCCTTGGTGGTGCGGAGTCATGGCATCGACAAAGCGCAAATCAAAATTGGCATCGGCAGGGCCTAAATCCATGAGGTTGTGGTTCATCTTGCCGTGATCCATGCCGTGATTCATGCTAGGCATTGTGTTGGCGGCTGGAGCGCTAGTTGCAGGATTTGCAGATGAATTTGAAGGCGTTGAACAAGCCGTCAGAACCCCGAATACGAAGGGCAGCGAAGCGATCGCGACCATTCTGATCGACGCTTGAGTTGCGATCACGTTCAGTTCACGGTCTAAAAATTTAACTTTGAAGAGTAAGGATTTCATATTTAGTGCTGAGTGAGCTATAGAACAGTTTCATTCTCAACTCTCTACCAAGCTGGAGAGTCAAGGCCTTCAGGGTTAGTGGCATCCCTACTCAATAGGAAACCATTTAAAAATAAAATCAGCGTGAAATGAATCTACCTAGAAAGGATGATTCTCTACGCCTATGAATAGAGGAACGCGATCGAGCGTTGCTTTCTTTAGATTGAGATCGACATAGACACCATTAAAACTGCTGCTTGACTGATCAACTCCACAAAAGTCAATCGCACCGTTTTTTAATGAACACTTTTAATGAATACTCAGAGATTGATATGCCAAATCTCAAAAAGTTCAATAAGCTAAGAAACTTCGGGTGTTGTTTGGATATTAAATTGAGCGATCTTTAATAGAGTTCAATTTGTCGTGAGCGCCGATTCATTAGTTTATCTGGAGGAAGTTCTAGTCTGTCCAGTTGAGAATTGCCGCTACCCGATCGCAAATCGTCGCTGGATTAAACGGTTTACTGATCACGCCTGCGACACCCATTTGAGCAAATCGTTGGCGATCGTCAGGCAGCACTTTAGCCGTTAACAAGATAACCGGAATAGCTTTAGTTGCCGCATCTTTTTGAAGCATGGCAAACAGTTGATAGCCATCCATGTCGGGCATTGAGACATCGAGCAAAATTGCGTCGAGTGGGTAGGCTGCGCTCTGGGTCAGTGCTTCTTGGCCCGATGCAGCGATCGTGGTCTGCCAGCCGCCCAAATCCTCTAAGCAGGCTCTTACCACTTCTCGAATGCGTTCTTCGTCGTCAATAATTAAGATGCGTCGGGTCATATAGCAATGCTGAATCAATTGTAAAAATCTTCAAAGGGTGAGCCATGAGTTCTTAGCCTTTGATTAACAACTAAACACGAACGATCGACTTCTCATAACTCAAACAGGATAGCTATAGGCTTGGAATAGACAATGTGAAATAAAAGCGGCTGCCAGTTGGGGGATTAAGCGAACTTTCTGCCCAAATTTTGCCACCATGTTGCTCGACAATGCTGCGACAAATCGACAACCCCAGACCAGTGCCGCCTTTTTGCCGCGAGTCTGAGAGATCAACCTGCTGAAACCGATCGAAGATCATTTCTAGTTTGTCGATCGGAATGCCCCGTCCCTGATCGATCACTTCAAAGCGGATAGCTGGACTTTGAGCCTCAGAGAGAAGCTTTTCAGCGTTGAGCCAGACGGTGCCATTAGCAGGGGAGAATTTGATCGCGTTGCTGAGAAGGTTGGTCAGGGTTTGCAGAATCGCATCGGGAGCCGCCCAAACTTGAGCCAAAAGCGGCGTAGCACAAAGCGTAATAGAAGCTGACTCAGCGATCGCCTGCACTCCCTCAACGGCTCTCAGCATCAAGTCAAACACATCGCACACTTCCATCACAAGCTCGACTTTGCCAGAGTCCAATCGTTCTAAATCGAGAATATCATTGACCAGACGAGACAGGCGATCGCTGTCAGCCAGAGCGATTTCGATCATGCGTTTTGCTTTGTCGGGTTTGTCGTCATAGATGCCTGTGGCCATCAGTCCCAGAGATCCGCGAATGGCTGTCAAAGGCGTTCTCAATTCGTGGCTGACGATCGAAATAAATTCATCTTTTAAGCGATCGACTTCTCGCCGCTCTCGAATATCTTGCACCTGACAAATGCAATAAAGTGGCTCATCTTGCGAATCTCGGATTGCAGAAACCGTGACTAATACCCAAATCGACTCGCCGCGCTTGTTGAGGTAGCGTTTTTCGATGGCGAAATTGCCTCCTTCTCCGGCCAACATGCGATCGAGTAGAGACAGGTCTGCATCCAGGTCATCAGGGTGAGTGATGTCTTGAAAGCGTAGCTCCAACAGTTCCACTTCTGAGTAGTCTAGTAGTTTGCAAAGAGAACGGTTGACTTTGAGAAATTGCCCAGTTATCGAGGTCAAGGACATGCCAATCCCCGCGTCGTCAAAAGCACTACGAAACCGTTCTTCACTTTCCCGCAAAATCTCTTCGGCTCGTTTGCGTTCTGTGATGTCGATGCCAAGACCAAAGAAAAAATTTAAGCTGCCGTCTGCCTTGAGAACGGGAGTTCCTCGCCACTCGACCAACAGCAGATCGCCAGACTTGGTTCGGACGTAGTTTTCGCTGACGGTACTTTGTTTGAGATTGACCTGTTGATCAAAGATCTGACCCAGCTTGGCGCGATCGCTTTCAGGAATAAACGTCGTCAGGTAGTCAGTGCCGATCACCTCCTCAACCTGGTAGCCCAGCGCTTTGAGCATCTGCTCATTCATCAGCAGCGTTTTGCCTGCGGCATCGATCGCAACATAAAAGGCGGGCGAAGTCTGAATCAACGTATTGCTAAAGTCTCGTTCTTGGCGCAGGATTTGTTCGGTTTGTTGGTGGTCGAGAATTTCTTGAGACAGTTGATCGTTGAGTTGGGCAAGCTCGATCGTGCGATCGCTCACTTGAGTTTCTAACGCTCGATTGTAGCCAGCCAAAACCGCCTCGACTGCTTTGCGTTGCGTGATGTCTTGAAACGTATTGACCGAGCAAATTACCGTCCCTTGATCGTCAAAAATGGGGATCGATCGCACTTCCAAAGGAATGATCTTGCCACCAGGTTGATGGAGTTCCAGGTCGTCGATGACTACAAACTCACCTGTGAGGGCGCGGAGGGCAGGAAGTTCGGCGGTCGGATAGAGGTGATCACCCCGATAGAGTTCGTAGGCAGTGGATAAAAATTGAGCCGTCACCCCCGGAACAATCTGTCTGCCTAGAATGCTTTCTCCCGTTGAGTTGATATAGAAAATTGACCCATCGGGTAAATGGACAGAAACCCCGATCGGCAACGCTTCTAGAATTTGTTGCAGTTGTTGTTCGCTAATGGATAAGTTCCGAAAAGCTGTTTGCATTCGCGTTGCCATTAGAGTGATTTAGTTCAGTGAGTTCTAGCGTTAACTCATTTGTAACTGGAGCAGTCTATTTTTGTTTGTCCGCTATTGATTAACAATAATTTTAATATTAGTTCACAATATTAGTCCAGTTCTATTAGTTCAGTTCTATTCTCTGCTTTTATCTCTTCTGGGATGACGATCGATGCGGCTGATGACACGAGTGACCAGTTCGGGGCCAACGATCGGTTTACAGATAAAATCATCGGCTCCCGCAGCAAACACCTTTTGAATAGATTCAATCTCGCGATGAGCCGTCACCACCAAAATCGGTAAGTCTCCCCATACGGCATCTTGGCGCACCACCTGACACAAATCAACCCCGCTAAACGTAGGCATCTCCAAATCGAGAATCAGCAAATCAGGAGCGGTTGTCGTCAACACCTGCCAAAACTGTTGGGGATCTTGCAAACTGATAATTTGAAACCCCCACGGCTGTAGTAGCGTTCTAAAAAGCTCTAACATCGTGGCATCGTCATCTACAACCATGACTCTAGCGGTAACAGACTGCGCGGGCAACGCCTGCTCGATCGCTTCAAAAATCTGTTTGGCCGTCGGTTGACACAAAAAGCCTTGCGCCCCCAATCGAGCCACGGCCACCCGATCGTCGAGGCTGTCTTGTGTTGCAAATACCAAAATCGGAATCGTCGGAAACTGTACTTTTAAGTCTTGCAGAAGCGTTTTACTATTCACTTCAGGCAGGTTGAGATTGAGCAAGATTACATCTGGAGAAGCGTCGAGAATGCGCTGTTGATCCTGCGACCGCGCTGTGACGACTGTGATTTGAATTCCCCAGACTGACATTCCTATTTGTAATTCTCGAATGAGATCTTCGGTGTGATCAATCACGATCACTTGAGTTCTAACAGATGTTTCTAACAGTGTTGTCGCAGGGGATTGAGTTAGTTGTTGTTTGATTTGAGCAATCTTTTGAGCGAGTTGAGCAATTTCGGTAGATGAAAGCGTTTTTTGTTGAAGCAACTGCTCGATTACCTGGGCCAGGTCTGACCCTTGAGGGTAACCAAACGTGCCCAGTCCGCCTGCTAATTTGTGGGCTTCTTGTCGGGCAATTTGCTGCTGTTGAAGGGTGAGGGGACGCGATCGCAGCGTCGATTCTGCCTGTTCTAAAACGGTAAGCTGTTCAATAAATGTATCTTTGTACTGTTCTAAAACTTGATTAACCTTTTTCAGGGATTTGGCACCGCGAGCAGTTTGATCAGAGGGCGCAGTAACAGATTCTTGGGTCTTGTCTTTTTCATCTTTTCTGACCCGATAGCCGAGACCGTAGACTGTTTCTAACAGATCGATTGTCATACCCGCCGTTTTTAGTTTTTGGCGCAGATCTTTAATTAGATTGGTTACTGCCCCTTCGCTAGGCGTAGCATCAATTGACCACAGTTGATCGATAATGGCACTGCGACTAAAAGCTCGTTGAGGATTTCGCAAAAACAATTCGAGCAGACTGTACTCTTTGGGCGTGAGCGAAACGGGACGATCGCCATAGGTCACTTGAGCAGAACTGGGATCAAGCCGCAGTGCGCCCCAGGTCAAAACGGGAGATGCGATCGCCGTTCTCCCTCGACGCAACAACGCCCGCACTCTGGCCAGCATCTCGTCTAAATGGTAAGGCTTGATCAGGTAGTCATCCGCTCCCGCGTCTAGCCCAGCGACAATGTGAGCGCGATCGTCTTTTGCAGTTTGTAGCAGAATTGGAGTTTGGTGGCCTTGCGATCGCAGTTGCCGACAAAATTGAATGCCATCGAGTTTGGGAATCAGCAGATCTAGCAAGATCAGGTCATATTCCCACTGGTTGGCAAAGTCTAGAGCCAATTGTCCATCAGAGGCGAGGTCAACGGTGTAGTGATGGGCTGCTAGTGACTCAGACAGCAATACACCCATTTCCTCGTCGTCCTCTACTAAAAGGATTTTCATGGTTCAACGATCGGACAAACGTGCAATTTCAACATGACTCAAACTCACTAATTATCTAATCTTTTGAATGTTTGTTTATTAAATGAAACTTTATTGGGTCTTCTTTAGCCAAAAACAACATTTACTAAGCTTAGAAGAATATTTGAACAAGGGTCAAGATTCTCAAAAGCTGCCTCTGATCTAAGAGGATGTTTGAAAAGTGTTTCTTCTAACGTTTCAGAGTTTCGATCCCCCAAATCCCCCTTCAAAAGGGACTTTGACGGATTGTTCCCCTTTTTTAAGCTGCTGTGTACACACAAGTCGTTATCGCTTCGTTTCAGGCGGCTTCAGCCCCCTAAATTCCCCATGCTGGGTGACTTTGACAAAGGAAAGATTTCCAAAGTTCAAAGTCATGACGACGGCTCAAAGTTCCCCATTTTGGGGGGATTTAGGGGGCGAAGGATCTCAGCAATGACCGATCGATCAACGTGTGTGTACACGGCAGCTTTTTTAAGGGGGGCTAGGGGGGATCTCCTAACGATTTGATACTTTTCAAGCATCCTCTGAGATTAATCATCGTTGGATACTGGATACAGCGATCGTTTGTATGCAATTTTTGGTTTCCCCAAATATCTCTTACTCTTGGGAAAACGTCCAGAGTCTCTTCAAATCTTCAACAAAGCTCATAAAAAACTTGGTTTGATCCACTTGTAGGGCGACCCAGGCGTTTGCAGGTTGTTTGGCATTGTGTCGCAGGTCGATCGTGGTTTGTCCGCGAGTCCATTCGCCCTTGGTTTCTACCCATACTTTTGCGCGCTGTAACCTCAAAGTTTCGGGGTAAAACAAATAACTCAGTGTGGCTGCATCATGAACTAAAAACCCAGAAATTCCATTAGTTTCTCGGTAGCTCAGTGCTGTTTTGATCATAAATTCACAGAGGTTGACGATCAGTTTTGCGAGAGGGCTGTTTGGATTTGTGTTTGGATTTGTTTGAACGATCGCTGCGGCCATTTCTCTTGTAAAAATCAGATTGCGAGTGATATCCAGCGGCAAGATGACTAGATCCGATCGACTATCCAAAACGACAGCGGCGGCTTGAGGATCAAACCAGAGGTTAAATTCTGCGTGAGGCGTGACATTACCCGGACAAAAAAATGCGCCGCCCATGATCACGATTTCTTTGGCTTTTTGCAGAATACCAGGACTCTTTTTCTCGGCGGCGGCCAGGTTGGTCAGGGGGCCGATCGCCACCAGCGTAATCTCTCCAGGTTGAGCAGTCAGCTTTTCGATTAGCAAATCGTCAGCCTTACGAGCCGTCTCATAATCACGAGTGGGACGAGGAAGTGTACTCGACAGATTGCCCATGCCGTCACTTCCATGAATATGAGTCGCATCTCCGATCGATTGGCTGTCTAACGCCGCTCGCCCTACTTCGATGTGAGAAAATCCGTTCAGTTCCAAAATCTGACAGGCACTAGAGAAGGTCTTTTGAGCAGAGACGTTACCCGCTGTTGTGGTGACTGCAATAATTTCAGCAAATCCCTTTCTGGTCAAGCTTTGTAGCCATAAAAAAGCAAAGATATCATCGCCACCTGGATCGGTATCAAGAATAATTTTAGGAATACTAGCGCAAGAATTCATAATTAATGGCTTCCATTCAATAAAATAATTTAACGAATGCTTTTCAGAAACTTTTGAATCAGTTCATTTACCACTGTTTGCAATTCACTAACCCTAAAACAACATCAATTCGATGGAAGTTTTTTCGCTGCGGTGTTGAGATCTTCTGCCCCCCAAGCTGCCAATTCTGGAGAAGTTAAAACTAAGATTTCTGGTAAGTTCTCCTACAGTTCAAAGTCATCCCTCATCCCTCATCCCTCATCCCTCATCCCTCACCCCTTCTTCTTTCCTCCCTCATCCCTCAAAGTAGTAGATATTTGTAACCAATTCCCCAATACATATAAAAATCACTTCTAAGATCAAGAGAATCGGACTGTGCGAATTCCCCATGCGAATTTTAGTTGTTGAGGATGACGAACAAATTCTTCAGGTGCTGACCACGATTTTGACTCGTCAAAACTATGCAGTTGAAACCGCGATCGACGGGCAAGCTGGCTGGAATTTGATCGAAACGTTTGACTATGACCTGATTCTCCTGGATGTGCAACTGCCAAAACTCGATGGGATTAGCCTCTGTCGGCAGATGCGATCGCGAGGATTGTCAATGCCGATTTTGTTGCTGACGGCTCAAGATAACAGTCACGACAAAGCGATCGGGCTGGATGCGGGAGCGGATGACTATGTGGTAAAACCCTTTGATGCCGAGGAGTTGGTGGCGCGAATTCGGGCGCTGTTGCGTCGAGGAAGCACCGTTTCTCAGCCCGTGTTGGAATGGGATCAGTTGCGGCTTGACCCGATCAGTTGTGAAGTCAGGTATCAAACAAAATTGCTGACGCTCACGCCCAAAGAATACGCAATGCTGGAACTATTTTTACGCAATAGTCGGCGGGTTTTTAGCTGCGGCATGATTCTCGAACATCTCTGGGCCTATGACGAAATGCCCGGAGAAGAGGCGGTCAGGACTCACATTAAAGGACTGCGACAAAAGCTAAAAAGTGTAGGCGCAACCGGGGATTTGATCGAAACCGTGTATGGAATTGGCTATCGACTGAAACCCCTGAACGAACAAAAAAACGAAGCGGCAGCAGAATCTATTCGACAGCAAACGATCGAGAAGATTGCAGGCGTGTGGCAGCGATTTCAGGGGCGAGTTGAGCAACAGGTTTCGCGTCTAGGAAAGGCAGCAGAGGCCGCACTTCAAAGCCGTCTGAGCCAAGAGGAGCGATCGCAGGCAAAACAAGATGCTCATTCTCTGGCGGGTGCTTTAGGCATGTTTGGCATTCCAGAAGGATCGACGTTAGCGCGGCAGATAGAGACCTGTCTGGATGGCGACTTGAGCGTGCTAGAGCAGGCGACGAATTTGCAGACCTGGGTGTGGGCACTCCGTCAAGAAATCGCAGCGTTTTCGACTCCCTCCTCGACCTCCTCTTCGACACTACAGCCATTGGTTTTGGTGATCGATCGCGATCAAGATCTAACCGAACGCCTGATTCAAGATGCTGTAAATTGGGAATTGAGAACTGCGATCGCGCCTGATTTGACGCTGGCTAAAAAAATTCTCTATCACGATCATCCCAGCGTTGTTTTATTTGATCCAACTGTGGGGAATGCCGAAGATAGTTTGAGTTTTTTGACGGAGTTGCATCGACGAAATCCTCCGGTTCCGGTTATTGTGTTTTCGGCACAAACTGATTTGAGCTATCGGTTGCAAATGGCTCGTCAGGGTCGGCAAACCTTTCTCTCTAAGCCGATTATTGTGCCCGAAGTGTGGGCAACGGTGACGCAGGTTCTCAAACAAATCGACGCAGCAGACACCAAAATTTTAGCGGTGGATGATGATCCCAAAGTTTTGGCGGTGGTGAAATCTCTGTTAGAGCCGTGGGGCTTGAATGTGACTCCGCTCAACGATGCGCGGCAGTTTTGGAAAATGCTAGAAACGGTCTCGCCTGATCTGCTGATTCTCGATATCGAAATGCCTCATGTGAGTGGGGTTGACCTATGTCAAGTCGTGCGAGATGATGCACGCTGGAGTGAGCTACCGATCGTTTTTCTCACCGCTCATACGGACGCTGCCATCGTGAATCAAGTGTTTGCGATCGGAGCCGATGATTTTGTCAGCAAACCGATCGTGGGAGCAGAATTAGTCACGCGAGTTGTCAATCGTCTAGAACGCAAAAAAATGCTTCAGCGAATGGCAAAGATTCATAAAAGTACGTCTCAACAAGAACACCACTCACACGCTCAAGAAACCTCGATCGAGCAAACCAAACTACGCGAATTTAATCAGAACCTTCAATCAGAACTCGACGATCGTCAACGCATTCAAGCCGCTTCACAAATCTCTCAAGCCAGACTAGCAGGCATTTTAGACATTGCGGATGATGCGATCATTGCCATTGATG
Source organism: Phormidesmis sp. 146-20 (assembly GCF_052939475.1). NCBI lineage: Bacteria > Bacillati > Cyanobacteriota > Cyanophyceae > Leptolyngbyales > Leptolyngbyaceae > Phormidesmis > Phormidesmis sp. 146-20. Next base: position 177,729 of record NZ_JBJPHT010000008.1, on the reverse strand, counting down.
CCCAGCAGCAAATCACCCTTTTTAACCAGGGAGCCGAGAAGATGTTTGGCTACAGCGCAAATGAAATTATGGGGGAGCCGCTCGATCGGTTACTTCCAATTCGGTTTGCAGAAATTCATCGGCGGCACGTTCAAGAGTTTGCTCGTTCTCCTGAAGAGGCTCGACGCATGGGCGATCGTCGCGAAATTTATGGCCGTCGCAAAAATGGCAGCGATTTTCCGGCGGAGGCTTCGATCTCAAAACTCATGCTGGCGGGCGAGACGGTGTTTACGGTGATTTTGCGCGACATTACCGATCGCAAACAAATCGAGCGCATGAAAGACGAATTTGTCTCGATCGTCAGCCACGAACTGCGAACGCCGCTCACTTCCATTCACGGATCGCTAGGAATGTTGGCCAGTGGACTGCTCAAAGCCGACTCCGACGCAGGAAAGCGCTTGCTGCAAATTGCAGTAGATAGCACCGATCGCTTGGTTCGCTTGATTAATGACATTCTCGACATTGAGCGAATTGAGTCGGGCACAGTCAAAATGAATCGGCAATCCTGCAATCTAGCTGACCTGATTCACGAAGCGGTGGATGTGATGCAGCCGATCGCGCTAAAAGCCAATGTCACCCTCAAAGCTTCTACGCTGAATGTAGAAATTTGGGTGGATCGCGATCGCATTGTGCAAACACTCACGAATCTTTTTAGCAATGCTATTAAATTTTCGCCTCCTCACTCTACGGTGTGGCTGACGATGACACTAAATCAGGGGGCAGTTTTGCTGCAAATTAAAGATCAGGGACGGGGCATTCCGATCGACAAGCTGGGCTGTATTTTTGAGCGATTTCAGCAGGTCGATTCTTCAGATTCTCGCAATTGTGAGGGGACGGGATTGGGGCTGGCGATTTGTCGGAGCATTGTGCAGCAGCATGGCGGAGAAATCTGGGTTGAGAGTGTGTTGGGCGAGGGCAGCAGGTTTTCCTTCACGTTGCCTTTGCGGAAGTACGATCGACTTCAGCAGCGATCTCTTTAAGATCAAACCAGTCCATCAATCCAGGTGAGTTGAATGAAATCTTTCTGCTTATCAATCTAGACAGCCCCCCGAAAATCTTGTCTTAAAGTGCTTCAGAATAAGAGAGTTGGGGCAGAAGGTCTGGACAGTGAAGCGAAAAAACTTGATTGCATTCACATTAAACCCAGGTCTCTCTAAAAGATTTGTCGAGCAATTTAATTTTATGAAGCGAATCTTAGTCATCGATAACGAACAGTACATTCAAGAAGTCACTCAAATCTGTCTAGAGACGATCGCAGGTTGGGAGGTTTTGACGGCCAGTTCTGGCATGGAAGGCATCAACAAAGCAGAAGCCGAACAGCCTGACGCAATTTTGTTAGATGTGATGATGCCTGATATGGATGGGCTGACCACGTTTCAAAATCTTCAGAAGAATGCATTGACTCAAAAGATTCCAGTTCTCCTGTTGACGGCGAAAGTGCAATCGTCTGATCGTGAGCGCTATCTGCAACTGGGAATCAAGGCGGCGCTCGCCAAACCCTTTGAGCCATTAGAGCTGGCCAACCAAATCGCCGCTACGCTAGGCTGGAATCTTTAAGTCCTTTTTATAAACAATTGTCGATAGGAAAGACAGTTTTGAAACTGACTACCGATCGTCATCGCTAAAAGTACATCCGTTGTAACCTGAGCAGGTTAAGAAAACACTGGTTAGAAATCGCATCTACCCTTGTGGTGGTTTAGGTGTGCAGATTGGCGATTCCTCAAGTCTAACGGTGTAGTGATACAAGGGTTGGCATCATCCCGTCCACACAGTAAGAATTTACCTGCTGAAATCTTCTCCAAACTCGGTTTTGGTGTTAGTAGACCGCTGTTTATCGGTTGAGCACGCTTGAGATCCTAACTATGGCAAATCGGCGTTGTTGAGCGATGGTCTAAATTGCCCTCCAACCCCCCCAATTCTGGAGGACTCTCTGACTTTCACTCTCAAGATTCATCTCTGGATTTAGCAATGCCAAAAACCTTGTAGGCGGCTCTAAGCTTATCTATTTTTGGTCAAGGCTATAACGTCGATCGCAGCATCCTATCTGACATTCGCACGCTAACCGTGTGACGCTGGCTTATCGAAATACAGTTCAACCGTCTTATCTCAATTGTTTAAGGGGAAAGTTGACCATGCGTAAAATTCCATCGATTTGTCTTGCTACAGTGCTCGGGGTCACGCTGGCACCCTTATGGCTGTTACCGCTGGAGGCTCATCAACAAAAGGCCGCACCTAACAGCGTTGGAGCCATGATTCACCTCGAACCCGACGACTCACCCTACGCTGGGAAGTCCACTATGACGTGGTTTATGCTGACTCGACGCGGCGGAGCGATGATTTCTCCGGCCACCTGTGATTGTCAAGTGACTGCCTATGCAACTGGAAAGCAGGGCAGCAAACCAACTTGGATGACCGATCGCCTGCCGCTCTCAACAATAGAAATGGCAGGACATCAAAAAGGACATCGGGCAATTCGCACGAACATTACGTTTCCTAAGCCGGGTGCTTATGTAGTGGTGTTATCTGGGAAATCAAAAGATGGCAGCTTTAACCCGTTTGAGATGAAGTTTCCGATTACGGTTCGACCTTGATCGTTCACCCTAATAAGAAGGAAATTTGCATGACCAAACTACGTACACGATCGCTGCAATCTTTAGCGCTAGTTCCTGTTTTTGGAGGTGCAATGTATCTCATCTGTGTTGTGCATTGTGCATTACCTCATTAGAGCACTCCCTTTGCCGATGAGCGACATCTGATCGACACATCAGGGGCATTACCACTTTGATGTTGTCCTGAGATATGAGCCATGACTGTATCTAAATACACCGAGAAATTAATCAACGTTCCCCTTGAGAAGCAGCGAGAGCAAGTTAAACGAATCGTAGGGCAGAAGATTAATGCAGCACTTCTGTCTGCCCAAACGTTATCACCTGATGATTGCTTAGGAGAAATCAAAACTAGACTTTTGAGCATTCAAATAGAATGTCAAGCGATCGGGAAGTCTTTTATTGTGGTTGAAGAAAGAGTGACCTGTAGCCAACATCAACTCAAAGGCTACGATCGAGACAAAGCAACCTTGTTTAGAGGGCCGAGTGAAAACGCTTCGGTTGCAATTTGTGTGACAGATAAAGGATCACTACTTCATCGCAATGGTGATTGCTGGCGAGTCTACAAAGACGCTGGAGATGTGAACGTCCTGGCTACATAACCTTCAATATAGAGTTCTAGTAAAGTGACGTGAATTCGATGAAATCCTTCGCTGCCGTTACAAATCCGGGCAGCCCCCCAAATCCCCCACGAGCGAGGGACTTTGAACGAAGAATAGTCTCTAATAGTCCCCCAGATTGGGGGGTTGGGGGGCAGAAGCGCTGAAGAACGAAGCGAAAAACTCCCATCGAATTCACGTTAAAGTGATATGTTTTGGGTAGGGATTAATTGGTGATTGTCAACGCCTTTTATCAACTACCCATTTTTGTTAGAACGATCGCTTTAGAGTGTCAAGTTATCTGCATAAACCAGTCGAGTCGCCGATCGCAACTCAAACAGCATATACTCTTCCATTACGCTCCAAAAGAAGGCCCGCAACGTTTTTTGACGCATCGCTTCTGGAATACTGTATTCAAACGGAGAATCGCAGGGCTTGAGTTTTGCCAAATGATTTTCGCAGCCGCACTCATGTTCTAGATAGTAGCCATAGCGACTGGATACACTATCAATCAAGCGCCGAAAGGGAGACACATAACCACCGTGGAGAATTGCGTCAAATTTGCGGGCAACGCCAAGATCTTGTTCACTAAAACGAAACGATCGCACTTCAAACAAATCTAATCGCTGCAACGGGTTTAGAAACGTCCAATAAAAGGTAGCAGGCACATCATATCCAAGTTCATCAAACAAATCGCTGACAATCTGCACCAGGGCTAGTCGTTCTCCTTGCTGCACCTTACTAGCCAATAACTCATTGCGAATCTGCTGCAAATCGGGGTAGTTTTCTGGAAGAAACGCTGCTCCAAAGTGAGAGACGGCTTCCCAGGCTAAGAGCCGATTGCCTTCAATGTAAGCATCTTTGAGAGATGAGGTGTCGGGACGCTCTGCAAATAGAAAATGCCCCTGTTGATTTTTGGCTAAGAAGACCTGCGCCAGTGCAGTGTAAACCGTCGGTTCAGTCATCCAGTTGCCTGTTTGAATGCGCTGCCAGCTTGTGGGCATGAACTCGATCGCAATCGCAGGTTCACCATTAATTGTAGTCAAACTCGAATTCGCTGGCATCGTTGATAGCTGCATCTGTGTTTTTTCCTTTGAGTGAATACCTCTGCAAGTATATCGGAGGAACTCATTTTTAACTGAAGCGATCGTCGTCAGCGATTTACTTTGTTGGTTAAGAACTGCCAGCGATCGACGCTCAGATTTTTGCCCATCGTCACCACTGCCCCGACAAATCCTTCGCCCGGTGCCAATTCTTTTAGCTGCCAATTGTGAATCGCTCCCTCTGGAACTTGAATTAAATGGGCTGAATTCGTTAATGAAATTTCTAACCCCTTGAGCTTTGACAATCCTTCTCCTGTAGCTTTTAGGTAGGCTTCTTTACATGTCCAGTGACGAAAGAAAGCAGTGGGTTGTTGTTGAAGTGGTAGAGCAGAAATCGAATGATGTTCATTAGCACAAAAGAAGCGCTGAGTTAGAGATTGTAGATCAGAAACGATGCGAATTTGTTCTAGATCAATCCCAACTGGACGATCGCAAATTGCATAAAGCGCCAACCCTTGAGAATGAGCCAAATTGAAGTGCAAATTATGGTCTATTAAAGACGGTTTGCCCTGTTGTCCGTAGGTAAATTGCAGTGATTTTGGGTCAGTTTGCAAATAGAGCGAGAGCAGCGATCGTAAGATTCCTCGACCTGCAATAAAGCGACTCCGATGTTGAGCAAACCGAAAGCGATCGGCGCGATCGTGTTCATCCGACGACAATAGGTTCAACCAATCTTCAAACTGCTGTGAGTCATCCAAATCGGCCCGCCAAACATGCACTGATTGCACAGGACACTTCACCTCACCCACCGGAAGACCCCATATTTTTTCATCCCTCATCCCTCATCCCTCATCCCTTTGCGCCCACAGGCTGCTGACTTATCGCTTCTGTTGTTTGTTCAATGGTTGGGGGACGCAGTGCGAGATAAGCGATCGGCCCAAACAACGGCACCAGCGAAACTGCCCAAAAGATTCTTTGATCAGTGAGTCCTCGTCGCGCCATATCATCGCCCAATAGCGTCGGAAATAGTAGGCACAACAAACAAAAATCTAGACTCATCACATGAATAAATCGACTGGTTTTCCATTGTTGAATAAAGTCGCTCCAATCGCCTTGAGTTACGCCATAGGTGAAGAGCGCGATCGCGCCCAATCCAATCAATGCGCCTGTCAAGCGAGAATCCATAATCTTAAGAAACCAATTCTTTTGTCCTGAAAAAGTGGGACTAGGCTGACGCAAAAATAAGTAAGGCAACAGCGCAAACGCTCCTACGCCAAAGGATGCAGACCCAAAAAACCAGGCGGGAATCTTTTGCCCTCGACCATCTAAAAACAGGACACAACTATAAATCAGCGGCCAGACACCCATAATATTAAACAGTCCGACAATCAAAGGATTGATGCCCTCAACCTGTCCCGTGGAAAGATTTTTGATTAAGTCGATCGTATCGGGTTGGTCAGGCGGAGCCAACAAAAAGGCATAACTGACAAATCCAATCCAAAGTAGGACGAGCGCAACTTTTCTGAACATGACAATCGTGGATAGTAGAGAGTGATTATATTTTAGAGGCGTATGGCAGAAGAGACATGCTGTGTGGTGTTGGTGACGGCTTCATCTCGGCAAGAAGGGGAGGCGATCGCTCAGTCTTTGGTCGAAACTCGATTAGCGGCTTGTGTGACGTTGCTTCCGGTGCAGTCGGTTTATCGGTGGCAGGGCGAGATTCATAAGGATGAGGAATGGCAATTGTTGATCAAGTCCGATCGCAGTCGATTTGCAGAACTGGAAGCTAAAGTTCGAGAACTCCATTCGTATGAGGTGCCAGAGATTATTGCGGTGCCGATCGTGGCAGGGTCTAGTCACTATTTGCAGTGGATTTCGGAGCAAGTCAATGGGAATTCGTGATGCAGTTGAGAGCGATTTGGCCGCGATCGTTGCCATCTACAATTCCACAGTTTCGACCCGAATTGTCACCGCTGATTTTGAGCCTGTCACAGTTGAAAGTCGTCTCGCCTGGTTTGCGTCTCACACCCCAAAAGATCGACCGCTCTGGGTCATGGAAATCGATGGCGCGATCGCAGGATGGCTTGGCTTCCAATCGTTTTACGGCAGACCTGCTTATCAGGGAACGGTGGAATTGAGTTTATATGTCTCCCCTGATTTTCGGCGGCGAGGAATTGGGCGATCGTTGTTGGAGCGAGCGATCGAAGCTAGTCCGTCTCTTCAAATTACGACGCTGTTGGGCTTCATCTTTGCAGGCAATCAACCCAGTCTCAAACTCTTTGAGCAATATGGCTTTGAGCAGTGGGGCTATTTGCCTGGAGTTGCCAAATTTGAGACGAGCGAACAGGATTTAGTGATCGTCGGCAAAAGAGTAAAGACAGACGTTTAATTGGGTCTGAATTCGATGAGTTTTTTGCTTCGTTGATCAGATCAGATCTTCTGCCCCCTAAATCCCCATTCTGAGGGCCTTTGAACTTTGCTCTAAAGGTTGGTTGAGAGAGTATCTTGTAGTTCTGCTTTTTCATACTCAGCATAACGGTGAAGTTGTGCGGCGGCAGATAACCTCAAACTCTCACCGATAACCTCTGTTCCGTCTGCACCAACGCAGTGTTGAGATGCTGTCGCTACTGGTTTTTAATTAGCCTTTCATACTCTGCATGTGTGCCAATCCAAAACCATAGAATGCCGCACTCTACTTCTATCCCCAATGCCCTATGACCTCGCCCTGCTCGAACTGACCAATACTTGCCGACTTTTTTGAAATGTAACGACGGATGGGATGAGTCAGCCTTCAGCAAATCTACGAGTCGTAAAATGCATCAAACTGCTCGGTAGTGCCCTGCCTCAAAATCAGCTATTGCTTCTTCAGCTAAGTTATCTAGTTTGCCAGCAGCAATATCATTTTCAAGCTGCTCGTCCCAACGCTGATAATCCAAATCAAAGAACCACTCTAGAAGCTGATTAAAATCATTAGGTGAAAGCTGGAGGATTGCAGTTTCGAGTTGCTCAAGCGTTAACATTGTCTTTCCTCTACTAACATTAAAGCAAGATTGAGAAACATCTCTCCCTTGCCTTACGAACTTAGATTAGGTTACAAGAACCCTAGAGACTTAGCGATTGCAATCAGTGCAGCGATAGCCTGTAAGAAGGGTAAAAAACGTCTAATAACCAATCTAAATCTTCGATAATAAGATCGAAAAGTTTTATCTAGACGCTTGATACTCACTTTTAGTCTTTGGCAAAAAAACTGAAGTGACTGGTTTGATTTGCGCTGCCCGTTGCCATTGAGCTTACTTCCCTTTAACACTGTCTTCCTCCGGATCAAGTGAACCGGCATTGCCCTCCCTTTGCAGGAAAGATAACAGTGGAGATCAGCGACTAAGGATTAACCCGATTGCCCACACAGCGGACTATCGAAAGATAGTCGTGTTAATCTGCCGTCTTAGTCCCATCAACTCGGAAAGGTGTGGTGTACCCCTTATAGACAAAAGATAGTTTCTTAATTATAGCGGCTCGAATCAAGCTCAACAATTACAGTTTGCCAGTGCCTTCGTTCTTGAATGTGACATATCCTTTGTCCTAAAAATTGATTGGGTATGAGATATGCGATCGCCATTCTTCCGTAAATCCCGCAGGAAAATCGCATCGGACGTAGAGCAAATTCAATAAACGAGATGGAATTCTGTATATTCCGCAGGAAGAATCAAATGCGATGCAGAGCGAATCAAATGCGACGGGAAGCAAACTCAATTGGCGCACCGGAATAATTGATAAGTCGTAAGAGAGTTTGAATATCCGAGGCGAACTGAAGTATCTTCCACCGGGCAAATCGAATTCGACTCAGAAAACATTAGATTTCTCAGTATTCCTGGTGATTAAAATTTGCCTCCTGATTCTTCCTTTTCGACAGATCTACGGCAACTAACAAAAAGATCGGCTCTTCGTTTTTCCTTTCAATAAAACGAATCAACCCTACCTGTTTTAAGGGGGGCTAGGGGGGGATCTCCAGACGATTTGATACTGTTCAAACATCCTCTAAACCTACCCTTTCTAAAAGTTATGAAATAGCCGACGATCGCTCCCGTTGTTGTTGCAAAAAATCGACGAGCCACTCTTTGATGTGATAAGTCGCGCGACAATCATCTTCGTTGTAGACCAAGATTGAATTTAAAAACGAACGATCGCCCGTCGCTAACCATTGTGCATACCAATAAATCGATTGGGCCCCATTAGCGCTAGAATCTCGCCAGTCAAACCCCAGCCAGCGAGCAATATGTTTGAGCGCATAGCTTTCGACAGGCAGCGTTACGGATTTGGTAATACGATCGTGCAAATCTATAAAGCGAGGAAGTAGCGGCTGAATGCGGTCGATCGGCGTTTCATAAAGCTCGGCGAGTCGTCCCATCGTCTGCACTTCATAGGGGCAAAAATGAAAAATGGGCGCAGTTGGATACACCCACATCAAATCGATTAATTCTTGCCAAATTTTGAATTCGTCTTCAGGTTTCTCAGCGAGTAGGGAATGGAAAACTTCGGTCTTTTTCTGTCGATCGACGACCAAAATTCCATGTAGATAAATTAAATTCAGCGACGGTTCAGCTTCGATATCAAAATACAGTTCTACATCCGCCGTCGGAATCTCCTGAGCAGCCCGTTTACCATTGAGAAACCGATGACCATTGGTACTTTCGGGTGGGTCAGCGTTACTTTCTCCCGGCAACGCGCAATTTTGCACAAATGACTGAGCCTGACGAACTAACTTTCTCGCCGTTTCGCTCCCAAATCCGGGCAGCGGCTCCAACTGGCTCGGCTGAATGTTAGACAACGCCTCTACAGAAGTCAGATTGAGCGCTTGAAGCTGGGCATAGCGAGGCGGAGTCACCCCAGGCAAGAGCGAAAGATGTTGGTCAGACTTGGCGATCTCATAACACTGGTTATACCAATGACACAGACTACACCGACTGCGCGAGATAAAAACTTCAGGTTCCTGCTTTTGTTGCAGCGTCGTCAGGCACTCTTGCAAAATCAATTCCATTCGTGGAATCGACTCCCACAGATCCACCTCAAACAGCCCCTTCTCACGCAACATCAGCCACGCCGTCTCAGACCAAGCTCCCTGCACCGCCGCCAAAACGCGCACATGAAACGCCACAATGATTTGATACTCTTGCTTGGGGCGCTTACTCAACTTGATTTCGGTGGGCACGTATACCCAATCGCCAAAGACCGACTCTCCGGGCTGTCTCGTTAACAAATCAGGCACGCTAATCAACGTTACGCCATTTTCTTCGCTCATCAGAACAGGCTGATAAATGCGATCGACTCCTCGCTGCATCAGTTCTAGAGTCGCATTTGCCCCGGTTGACCAATCTCTAGCGGTGTGGGTTGGCTGATGATAAGCCTGGTCTGCCAAAATTTCTCGATGGTTGGCGATGCTGTCCTGCAACAATTTTTGCAAATAGTCATTGGGAGCATCTCGCTGGGTGAGATCTCCATACAAATCGAGGTAAGCTCGACGACTACAGCGTTGATAATTGAGAAGTAGATCGGCAGTCAACAACATGCCTATAAACTAACAAGAAATCGGGCTGACTGCTGAGAGAAATTTGTCTTTTGCGTCTTGAATTTAGGAATTACTTGAGTTAGAGAAAATTAATTTCAATTCACCAACTTGAGAAAGCTGAAGATCAACGTCGTTCAGATCAGGAAATCTAGAAAGTAGAAGTCCTGAGCCACATCGCGACAAACCGTTTAAAGCAAGTTCCACCTATCGAATGGTTAACATTTCTATGACGGCTCAACTCAACCAGCATCGCCAACACTTTCCATATTTGGAAGGCAAAGGCTACTTTAACTACGGAGGACAGGGCCCCATGCCGCAGCCAGCGATCGCCGCTATTCAGCAAGCCCACGATCATTTTCAGCAGGCGGGGCCGTTTTCTAGTGCGGTCAATTCCTGGATTGTGCAGGAGGGCAATTTGACAAGGGCAGCGATCGCTTCAGAACTGGGAGTTTCAGCGGAGTCGATCGCCTTGACCGAAGATGTCTCTGTGGGCTGCAATATCGCGCTGTGGGGTCTCGATTGGCAGGCGGGCGACCATCTGTTGCTCACTGATTGCGAACATCAAGGCATCATTGCAGCGACTCAAGAACTTCAGCGCCGCTTTCAGATCGAGGTGTCGGTTTGCCCGATGATGGCGACGTTAAATCAAGGCGATCCAGTGGCGGTGATGGCTCAACACTTGCGCCCCAACACTCGTCTCGTCGTGCTCAGTCACATTCTATGGAACACGGGACAGGTCTTGCCCTTGAGTGAAATTGTCGCGACTTGTCGATCGCACTCACTTAACCAACCAATCAGAATTTTGGTGGACGCGGCTCAATCGGTCGGCATGTTGCCGTTAAATCTGACCGAATCAGGAGTCGATTTTTACGCATTTACGGGGCACAAATGGTGGTGCGGAGCAGCCGGACTGGGCGGATTGTATGTCAGACCCGATGCGCGTGACAGTTTGCATCCCACCTTTATTGGCTGGCGCAGCATTACGATCGACGCTCACAATCAGCCTACCGGATGGCAACCCGACAGCCGCCGTTACGAAATTGCCACTTCTGCGATTCCGCTCTATGCCGGACTGAGAGCCGCGATCGCCTTTCATCACACGATCGGCACCGCCGAGGAGCGATATGGCATGATTTGCGATCGCAGTGCTTATCTTTGGCAGCGATTGACGCAACTTTCTAATGTCACCTGTCTGCGATCGACTCCGCCGCAATCTGGGCTAGTCTCCTTTCAATTAGCGAGTGGAGAACACGTTCGTCTGGTGCAATTTTTAGAGAGCAAACACTTTTTTCTACGAGTCTTGCTTGATCCCAATTGTGTTCGAGCTTGCGTTCACTATTTCACCACTGAGACAGAAATCGATGCGTTGGTAAGTGCGATCGCGGCGTTCTAGAAAGTGTTTGAAATCACCGCGCAAAAATTATTCAGAGGTCTGGCTTCAGATGCGTTTGTTTGCCTTGCCATCCTCGATCGAGGCTTCAAGTTCTGCGGGTGTGACGAGGAGTTGTTAAGCTGTGTAAAGCAATCTTTTCCAAAAAAGGCGATCGTTTCCCATGCTGACTGAAGCACGCACCGCTCAACCAGATGAGCCGTTCCACAAAACTTATGAGCTTGCGGCGGGTGGTAGTGACCCCGATCGCTTTGACTGTAAAGAAGCCTGGTATCCCGTTCACTATGTCGCTGACCTTGATCAGACCAAGCCAACTAAATTTACGCTGTTGGGTCAAGATTTAGTGATCTGGTGGGATCGAGACGCCTCTTGTTGGCGATCGTTTGAGGATCAGTGTCCCCATCGTCTCGCGCCGCTTTCAGAAGGTCGCATTGCCGCTGATGGACTGCTGGAATGTCCATATCATGGGTGGGCGTTTCGGGGAGATGGTGGGTGCGATCGCATTCCTCAACAGCCCGAAGGGAGTCTGGCGCATCAGTCAAAACGGGCCTGCGTCACTTCAATGCCCACGGCCGAGCATCAAGGCTTGCTGTTTGTCTACCCCGGTCAGCCAGAGAATGCGCCCCAGGTCAAGATTCCGATCATCGACGCGATCGAAGAAACGCCCGATGAATGGGTCTGTCTCAATACCTTTCGCGATTTGCCCTATGATGCGCTGACGCTGCTCGAAAATGTGCTGGATTCAAGTCATGTGCCGTTTACGCATCACAAATCGGTGGGGAATCGATCGACCGCCTCCCCCGTCGAATTGGATGTTTTGGAATCGGGTAAACAAGGATTCAAGGGATTTTGGGCAGACGGGCCGCGCAAAGGCACACTGGGGCAGCAACACAGCCTATTTATTGCTCCTTCGCTGATGTGGCACGATTTGACCTCCAAGCAGTTTGGCAGAACGATGACCGTTGTTTACGCAACCCCGATTCGCAAAGGGGAATGTCGCGTGTTTGCCCGATTTCCCTTCAAATTCTCTTCCAAGGTGCCTGCCTTTTTCATCAAGCTGACTCCCCGCTGGTACTCTCATCTCAGCAACAACGACATTTTGGAAGACGATCAGATTTTTCTGCACTATCAAGAACGCTATCTAGCAGCAAAAGGCGGCGGCCCCAATTTCTCAAAGGCCTTTTATTTGCCGACTCGTGCCGATTCTTTTGTGTCAGAGTTTCGCAAATGGGTCAATCAATTTCAGGCTGATCCGTTTCCTGAAGTGGCGTTGTCGGCTCCAATTTCGGATGAGAAGCTGCTTGATCGCTACCATTCCCACACTCAACACTGCGCCAGTTGTCGGAATGCGCTGGCTAATATCCAAAAAATTCGATTCAGCATTGCCATTTTGGGAGCCATTTCCTGGGCGATTCTTCCCATTCTCGCCCTCAATCAACAAGTGCCCATTCTCGCTATCCCCGTTCCTCTAATCGCAGGAGCCATCTGGCTGGGATTGGGCAAATTAGAGCGGCGATTTTACGAAGGCCGAAGAACCCCGCCCCGAAACCTCCCCGAAAAACGATAGGAAACCTGGAATTTGATGAAGTGTTTTCGCTCCGGTTGCAGAGTCGGGTCGCTCCCCAAGTCTCCACGAGTAAGGGACTTTAAACAAGAACTCTTGTCTTAAAGTTTCCAAATTTGGCAGCTTAACGTCAGTTCGATGAACGCTTCGCTTCGCTTTTAGATCCAGGAACGCCCCCTAAATCCCCCACGAGTGAGGGACTTTGAACCAGAATTCCTCTCTGAAAGTCCCCCAAAATTGGGGGGTTGGGGGGCAGAAGCCGTGAACAACGAAGCGAAAAAACTCTCATCGAATTCACGTCAGCTTAGGGGGCAGAAGCTCTAGACAACGCAGCAAGAACTTCATGAAATTCACGTCAAGAAAGCTTCCAGGTTCCCTTCTCATCCCTCATCCCTCATCCCTCATCCCTCATCCCTCATCCCTCATCCCTCATCTTGCCGCCGATCCCTTCGAGTTACCCGCAAGGGATCGCATTGATGGAGCCGGAAAAAGCGCCTGAAATCCTGCTTGTCGTTCTGCGGGAGGCTCTGGAGCTTCGTCCCACAAACTTTCGTAGTAAAAGAAAGCCACCCCCAACCCGCGCTCTTGAGCCACTCGGACTTGAGACTGAATCTGAGCGATCGACACCTGGTTGTTTCTCAAACCCGCCATGATGCCGATGCCCGTCGCGATTTTTTGCTGGACTTCTTGAATCTCTGGGCGGACAAGCTGCTCATAAAAACTTTGTAGATCAGAGCGATAAACCTGCATTACCAACTCGTCTACCAATCCTTGTCTGACCCAATTGAGCCAATCCTGTAGCTGCAATCGATAAGCAAAATCATAGTAGTTGGGCGAAACTGAGATAATGGCGTTGGGCCTTCTGGCTTTGACCGCATTCTTAAGCTGAGACATAAAAGCGGTAATTTTGTCGGCTCTCCACTTGACCCACGCGGCATCACCAGGATTTGAGGGCGGCGCTTTCTTGGTCTCCTTGGTATAGAGCGCAATGGTATAGTCATCGTAGCCAAACTCACGCGGCAAACTCATATGATCGTCAAACTGAATGCCATCGACATCATATTGAGAAACGATTTCGATCACGAGATCGCTAATAAATTGTTGAACGTCGGGGCGAAACGGATTTAACCAAACGACTTCACCCGCACCGCTAATCGAAGTTTGACTACCGTCACGCTTTTGAGTCAGCCAGTCTGAATGATTGATCACCAGTTCTGAAGTCGGAGGAGCCATAAACCCAAACTCAAACCAGGGAATGGCAAGTAACCCTTGACGATGAGCCTGCGTGACTACATCTGCAATAATATCGTGACCGTCAGAACCCTGGTAAACAAAGGGCTGAATCTCTGCTCGTCTTGCCACTGCGCTAGGATACATTACATAGCCAGAGTTCCAAACGACGGGATAAACGGTGTTGAAATTTAAGCGCTGTAGTTGACCGATCGCTGCTTGCAGTTTGGTGCGATCTTTGAGGATGTCCATGTCATTGAGCGTCATCCAAACCCCGCGAATTTCTGGGCGAGTTTCTTGGGTGATGCCGGGATTACCCAGCGCGATCGAGGTGAAGATCGATCCCAAAAATAAAACAGGCAGCAGAAATCGAACGAATCGTCGCCAACCTCGATAGAGATGTCCATTCATAAGCGCGAAAGATTGAGAGAGCCAACTGCACCGATCGTCTATTTTTTGCACACAAATTCACTAGCACTACAGTCTACAGGTATTGATGCTCCCTAATCGAAGTTTAATCATTCCGGGAATGCAACTCTTCATCAAGTGCAATCAAAACCTGAAGCCAGCGAAATCCTTGACGTAGAAAATAATAATCAGTGCCCGAATCATCAACGTATGAGTCAGCCAGGTATTTCAATCATTTCGCGAAACGATCGCAATCATCCGGAAGATTAAATTCTCTGATTCACCAATTCGTTCAGTTTGCTTTAGAAGACTGCTTTAGAAATCGACTCCTCGCTTGAGATCAATCCCCTTTTCTGCATAGTGTTTGTGGCAAACCATTTCTGAATGAACCGTTGCCAGATCGAAGTAAGCAGGCGGATTTTTGCAGCGTCCGGTGATAATGATTTCGGTGTCGCGAGGCTTCCGTAAGAGGGCCTGCACGATCGGTTCTTGAGGCAATAATTCTAGATCAACGGTCGGATTCAATTCATCTAAAATGATCGTTTTGTATAAGCCGGACGCGATCGCCGCTCGTGCAATTTCCCAGGCCCGCTCTGCTTCGACATAATCTAACTCTTGCTGCTGACCTCGCCACACGATCGCATCTCGCCCTGATCGCTGATGGTCAACCAGATTAGGATAAATTTGCCGAAGGGCATCGATCGCTGCATCTTCGGTATAGCCCGCCCCCCCTTTGAGCCACTGCATGATCAAAACTCGGTGCGATTTGTCCTGTCCGATGCCTTTGCCGATCGCTTGCAGCGCTTTACCAAGTGCGCTAGTCGATTTGCCTTTTCCGGCCCCAGCGTAAATCTCGATTCCGGCGATGCCCTGTTCTTGAGCGATCGGGTGATACATCGGGCGCATTTCAGAATGCAGATCGGCGATATCGATTAATCCCTGGGGGGCCCCTCGTCCGGTGGCAATGATTTCCATGTGTTCGGGCTTGCGTTTGAGCGTGCTGACCACTTCATCGACGGGCAACAGTCCCAGGTCTAGCACCGGATTCAGTTCGTCCATGACCACGACAGAATAGAGTCCCGACGCGATCGCACCCTTGGCGACATCCCATCCCCGTTGCGCTTCTTGGCGATCGAACTTGGTGATTTCGTCTGCTCCAAAAAATTCGGCTCGTCCCGTTCGCACTTGATCGATCAAATGAGGAAAGCCGCGCTGAAGGGCTTGGATCGCTGCATCTTCGTCATACGTGCGCCCCGGCCCTTTGAGAAATCGCAGCAACAGCACACGGGTTTGCGAGAAATTGTGAATGCCCAGCCCGATCGACCGCAACACCACACCCAACGCCGCCTGAGACTTGCCCTTGCCAGCGCCATCATAGACGTGAATCTGACCGACCATCCGCTCCGATCGTGTCTGAGCCGTCCGAATGCCAATTCCCGTTCTGGCCATAACCTTGATTCCTGCCGTGCTGTTTCATTTTAGCGGAGTGACCCACTCAAGATAGCAGGTAAAGGGACGATCGACGCTAGATGTAGTAGCCAAGATCGTCAAGCGCCCAAACGAATGCTAGATTTATGGACTTAGATGAACGGGCGATCGAACTTTTGAGGCCAGCTTTCAGAATGAGCCGGGGCGATCGATTCCGTCTCAAAATCCCCTGCCAAACTTCCCGCTCAAATCGCGCCCGGCCACGTAAAATCTTTGTCATAACGGCTTTGTTGTCTCTTCTACGCGCCCCATGCCTTTATTTGATGTCTTGCCCCTGCGAATGATCATTTATCAGCTTCTATTTTTGGTGATGGCGATCGCGGTCGAATCACTGGTTCTACAAAGACGCTTGGGAATTGGTCGCAAAACGAGCATTCAATATGCTGCAACAGTCAACCTGTTATCTACAGTCGTCGGCTGGATGATTTTCTTTACAGTGGAACCCTGGCTGCCAGAAAACCTGCGATCGCAACTGATCAGCTATATCTTTTTTGACTCGCTCACCAATCCGCCCGTCCTGATCGGGCTGGCATTTGTTAGTTTTATCAGCACCTTTTTGCTCAAGCTAGAAGGGATCAACCTGCTGGAATTGCTGCTAGGGATCAAAAAAGATTCTGAAACCGAAGCCAAACAAGCGGCTAAATTTCAGGGTCAACGCGCCCGTCGAGCCAGCTTTGCGGTCGTTCCTAGTCGCGCTCTGGCAGTTTTGTGGGCAAACGCCTTTAGCTTTAGTGCCATTACCCTGATCATCGCTATCCGCCTCTTTTTTGAACAGCCGATTTAGACCGTTGTTTTTGCTGTATTTTCTACTTCCTTCGATCGAAGCGCTATGAGTTTATTTCCTATGAGAGAAGTTTTTAAGCAAGTTCGCGATCGAATGAACCCGCCCCAAGCCGCGTGCTGGCAGACCTTCATCTTGTTGAGCGTGTTCTCTGTGGTCGTCGCCGGGTTGACCTCCTCTCCGGTGCAAAACGTAATTGCCTCGTTGGGGTGGGTGTTTTTGATTGCGGGAGTCTGGTGGTTTACCTACGATCCGGCCGTCAAGAAAAAGCTCACCGTCAACACGCTGTTTCTCGGCCCGTGGATTACAGGCGCACTCGTCTCGATCTGGCTATTTGGCAGTCTGCAAGGAAGACCCACCGCGGCCTCTTATATTAGTTGGCCAGTCATCTCCTCGATAATCTGGTCAATCCGGCGGTTTATCAAGACTGACCCAGTGACAATTACACCGACCTATACGGCTCCGGCTCCGGCGGCTCGGCAAGAAATTGTGCTGTTGTTGCTGAGTAATCTGATTATTAGCTGCTGGTTTCAGTTTTACTTTTTGATGCAAGACTGGCTCAACAATTACCCTAGCCTCCGAGCAGATGACTTTAGCCGTAGTGCTTTTGTGTTTGAAGTGCAGCCCCAAAACAACATGGGATCGCGGGGAATTGAAGTGTTAGACACCGCCGAAAAGGTTTTGAAACTGCGTCTAGAAGGAAAGCCCTGGCCAGAAGTCGAGCGCTGGCTTAAAGATCTCGATCAGGAGATGCCTGCTTTTTCTGCGGATGTCCAACAACAATTGCCGCGAGTCACCGAAAACGACCTATGGGATATTCGAGGTCGAGTCACGTCTGATCAGTACACGCTAGAGCTTCAAGCAGTTTGGGGAGGGCCAACGGCTCGATCGGGCGGTTACTCGGTCACTAAGTCTTGTCAAATCACTCAAAGCCGCAAGATTGGCCCGCCTGCTCAGTTTGACTTCAGATCTCCTGCCCCGCCTGCGGTGTCTGCTCCAGTGACGCGATCGGTAGGAGTCGTCAACTGTGGTGCGCCCAATGTGCCTGAGCCGAGACGACGATCGCGCTAAAAGAAAGTCTGAGAAGATTGAGATTCAAATTCTATAACAGCCATGATGGAAGCGTATCTGCAAGTCAGCGAAGTGATCGATTGGAAAACATCTGCAATCTTGGGGCTTGCTCAAAAACTGGCATTCGGACAACACACGTCTGAAGCGATCGCCGCCGCTTGTTTTGAGTGGGTTCGAGATGAGATTCGTCACAGCTACGACTATCAGATGAATCCGATTACCTGCCGCGCTTCGGATGTCCTGCAATACAAAACGGGATATTGCTTTGCCAAAAGTCATTTGTTAGCAGCGTTGTTGCGAGCCAACGGCATTCCGACTGGATTTTGTTATCAGCGATTGAGCATTGACGACAAGGGCGCACCCTACAGTTTGCATGGGTTTAATGCAGTCTATCTGTCTGACTGGGGTTGGTATCGCGTGGATGCTAGAGGCAATCGATCGGGAGTCAACGCTCAATTTACTCCCCCGTATGAAAGGCTGGCGTTTCAGATGCAATTGTCTGAGGAAGCAGATTTTCCAGCCATTCTCTCAGAGCCACTGCAAACCGTTGTAGAAGCGCTGCAAACTTACAAAACATGGGATAAAATGCTGGCTCATCTTCCAGACGTTTCCCTGGAGAGTGCAGAGAGTTTGGGTTTGAGGCAATCTGGACGATTGCGTTGCTGAATCAGGGAATGAATTGCCCCAAAGCGGCGGGAAGCCCAAGGTTCAAAGTTCCCCAATTTTGGGGGATTTAGGAGGCGAAAAGATGGACACTTCCCACAGATTCATCCCTCCAATCAGCAACGCCTGGACGACAAACAAAACAGGAATTTTTGTCTGAAAGTTTCCCAGAAGTTGGCAGCTTGGAGGGCAAACGTGTTAAGCAACGACGCGAAAAACCTGTGTTGAATTGACGGTAAAAAAGAGGATTAGGGAAGATGGCACATCGAGCGGGCAGTGTGGGAAGTACGATCGGACGCACCTGGACGATCGCCACCAATGTATTTCGAGAAGTGATTCGCGATCGAGTTCTCTATCTGGTGGGATTGTATGCGCTGGCGATGGTATTGGCAAATCGGCTCCTACCCGAAATCTCGGCTGCAACTGAGAAAAAGATTCTGCTAGATCTGGGACTGGCCGCCATGAATCTGCTAGGACTCGTGATCGCCGTCTTTGTCGGAACGGGACTCGTCAACAAAGAAATCGAGAAGCGTACTGTCTTTGTGCTGATTGCCAAACCCGTCAGCCGGACAGAATTTATCATCGGCAAGCATTTGGGATTGACGGCGGTGTTAGCCGTTTTGATTGGGGCGATGACCGCGATCGCGCTCACCCTTTTTCACTTTGCTCAGGTGCCTCATTCGCTGCGAGACATTGTGATTTCATCGGGCTTTTTGCTTTTGCAGCTTTCTCTCATTACGGCAGTGGCGATCGGTTTTGGGGTGTTCACGAGTTCTCTTTTGGCGGTCTTGTTTACCTTCGCCGTTTATTTAATGGGCAATCTTAGCCGCGATTTGGTCGCCTTCGGCAAGTTGGCCAAAAATCCCTCGATCGAAGCTGCCACGCGAGGACTCTATTTAGTTCTTCCCGATTTAGCGCGTCTCGATCTCAAAAATCAAGCGGTCTACAATCTGATTCCTAGCCCCGAAATTTTACTGATTAATGTGGGCTACGGATTGCTCTACATCGGACTGGTGCTGGCGATCGCGTCTCTAATCTTTTCGGTGCGAGAATTCTAGCCTCTCCTTTATTCTTCACCCGTTTTCGTGAGTTTTTGACGAAGCAAATCCGTTAAGAACGTTGCGATCTCCGTAGATTTGGGTAGGATGATCAACAAGAACCGTAAACCCCTGGCGGCAAATGCGGTCTCTACTGAGTCATCAGGCTGTCCGATCTCAATCTGCTTTATGCATTTGCATCTATCCGCTTCTCAGGAGACTGGCGGCGCGACTTCTCTATCGGGAGCTTTCGCCCAATCTGACGGGCTGCCCTCTGTCGCAGAACTTTGGGTTGAGCGTTGTCTAAGTCACCTTCACACCCGTCTCAATGAGTGCTTTGATGCGGCTTTGCCATCGTCGTCAAGAGGTTCGCTCTCTTTGAGTGACCCACAAGAGGTCGCGCCTCAGCTACTCCAAACCTTAGTCGATCACTTGAGTCAAGCTCTCAATGGTGAAATGGTGGCGATCGTAGAGCCAATTCTCACCCAGAGCGACCCGCTAATGTTTAAAGTCCAGTATCGAGCCTCGGTCTCATTGTCTCAGCCCAGTTCGACTTCTGAGCTTGCTGAGCTTGGTTTCGAGTACCCGATCGCGCAGTCCACTTTAAATCAATGGCAAACTCAAAATTGGCAAAGTGCCTGGCCGATGGGTGAGTCGTTTAAGGCGGGTGGGCTGATTGCGCTTGCGTCGTCTCCTCAATCTGCTCGATCTGACGGGTTATATGAGCAACTGCGATCGACATTGGTAAAGCGGGCGATCGCGCAGGCGATACAGGTCATTCATCGATCGCGACAAGTTGAGCAACTTCAACAGCACAATCATCAGCTACGGGCGCAAACGCAAGAACTGACGCAAGCCAATCGTCTCAAAAGTGAGTTTTTGGCCAACACCAGTCACGAAATTCGCACGCCGTTAAGCTCGATTTTGGGGTTTACTCATCTGCTGCGCGAACAGGGCTACAATCCCGGTAACGTGCGCCATCAAGAATATCTCAGAATTATTCTCAGCAGCGGTCAGCATCTGTTGGCACTGATCAACGACATTCTCGACCTTTCTAAAATTGAAGCCAACCAGCTAGATCTGCAATGCGAAACGGTGGACGTTTTGAGCGTCTGTCAGATAGCGCTTAAGCTGGTTAAAGAAAAAGCCAACGATCGCGGTTTGACGCTCAAATTAGACGTGACGGATGAGGTGAAGACGATCGAGGTCGATCCGCTCCGACTCAAACAAATGCTGTTTAATCTGCTGTCCAATGCTCTGAAGTTTACTGCAAAAGGCACCGTTGGCTTAGAGGTAAACGTCGTTGCAAAAGCGCTAAACTTCACCGTCTGGGATACGGGAACAGGCATTTCTGAAGCACAACAGCGGCTTTTATTTCGCCCCTACACCCAACTGACGAATGCCGTTCAAGGCGAGGGAACTGGACTGGGATTGGCGCTAACCCAAAAGCTGGCAGAGTTGCACGGCGGCAAAGTTGAGGTGAAATCACAGTTAGGACAAGGATCACGGTTTACGATCGTTCTTCCGGTCGTCGCAGATGGAGGAAATTCTAAAAGTCAGCTCATTCCTCAAGGAGACACTCCCGTTTCGCCTGTCCTCAATGCTCAAAATCCGACTCCCCAATTTTTTACGCCACCTGCCAACAAGCGAGGATCTGCGATTCGGGCGCACAACGTTTTGTTGGTTGAGGATAACCTTCACAATGCTCGATTGCTGATTGCTTACCTGTGCAAATTGGGCTATGAGGTCACCTGGGTCAAAGATAGTAGTGAAATGTGGCAGTCGCTCACTCAGTCACTTCCGGCGCTGATTTTAATGGACATTCACCTCCCCGGAGCAGATGGTTTAGAGTTGACGCGACAACTTCAGACTCACGACGACTACCGATCGATTCCCGTCATCGTGCAAACCGCGATGGCGATGAAGGGCGATCGAGAACGCTGTCTGGCATCCGGAGCCGTCGATTACATCTCAAAGCCGATCGACCTCAAAAATTTGGCTAACCTCGTCGCAAAGTACAGCCGCACGGACAGTCAAGAACAGGGGTCAACCGACTCAAAAAATAAAGTGTAGGGTGGAATAGTCAAGAGGTTTGAGTTGAAACGACTCCTCACTCCTCACTCCTCACTTCTCACGTCCCCCATGCAAAAACTCGATCGACTCAAAGCCCTGTTTGCCGAAATGGAAAATGCCCTGATTGCTTATTCTGGGGGCATTGATAGTACGCTCGTGGCCAAAATTGCTTTTGATGTGTTGGGCGATCGTGCCCTGGCTATGACTGCCGAATCTCCGTCTCTATTGCCCGAAGATCTGGAGGATGCCCAAATCCAGGCGGCCGAAATTGGCATTGCTCACAAGGTCGTTCTGACGCACGAAATGGACAATCCCAACTACAGCAGCAATCCGGTTAACCGATGCTACTTCTGTAAAAGTGAACTGCACGATACCTTAAAGCCGTTGGCGACGCAGTGGGGCTACCCTTATGTCGTGGATGGTGTGAATGCGGACGATCTGCACGACTATCGACCGGGAATCCAGGCGGCCAAAGAACGGGGAGCGCGATCGCCCTTAGCTGAAATCGGAGTTACCAAGGCTGAAGTTCGCGAAATCTCCAAGTATCTCGGTTTGCCCTGGTGGAATAAGCCTGCTCAACCCTGTTTGAGTTCTCGGTTTCCGTATGGTGAAGCGATTACGATCGCCAAACTTCAGCGCGTCGGACGGGCGGAAACTTATCTGCGAAAGTTGGGCTGGCGAGATTTGAGAGTGCGATCGGAAGGCGATACGGCCCGAATTGAAGTGTTGCCCGATCGGGTCAAAGAGTTCGTAATTGAAACCGATTTACCAACGCTCGTTTCTGCCTTTCAATCCTACGGTTTTCTCTATGTAACGCTAGATCTAGAAGGCTACCGAAGCGGCAAACTCAATCAAGTTCTGCAATTTGCGTCCGCCAATTCAAAAGCGTAGATTTAGAAAGCGCTGAACAGCATGATTGATTTGATAACTGTTCCTGAAAACGTCTGGCTTGAGGCAACCTGGGAAGAATTTTTGGCGCTTGCTGACGATCCGAAACGAGTGAGCGATCGCTTCTATTATCACCAGGGTTGTTTGAAGATCGAATCGCCATCTTGTCAAAGTGACGGCATTTTTTCGATCCTGATTATCCTATACGCGATGAGCAGAGATATTCCAGTCAAGGGGTTGATGCGCGGGAGTTTCAGAAAAGCTGACGATTGTGAATTCCAGCCTAATCTTGCCTTCTATGTTGGAGAAAGTCTAACTTTTCCGCCTCGAAGCCATTTGCCCATTAATCTAAATGAAACTCCTCCGCCCACGCTGATTGTTGAAATTTCAGCTAATCGGTGTCGAGAAGATTGTGATCGTAAAACAGCCCTCTATCAACAAGCAGGCGTATCAGAACAATGGATGATTGATGTCAATCTAAACCAGATTTTTGCGTTTACTTTATCTGCGAATCAAAGTGTTCCAATTCGAGTTTCTCAAGTGTTGCCGGGGTTGGAGATGGCGACCGTAGAAGAAGCGTTAAGACGATCGCAAACTGAAGATGACGGAGCGATTGGTCGTTGGTTGTTAACGTTGTTTAGCCAGTGAATCTACAAATAAGCTTCGACTAAAGGTTGACCTGTGAGGCTAAAGGGACGGACTTCGGTGATTTTGACTTTGACGAGTTTGCCTTTGAGTTGGTGAATGTCGCCTGCAAAGAAAGTTAGCCGATTGCCGCGAGTCCGACCCATGACTTGAGTGGGATCTTTGAGGTTTTGATCTTCGACCAAAATCTCCTCAATGCGATCGCCATACCGTTGAGACCGTTCTTCTGCCTTGACGTTGACCAATCGATTCAGACGTTGTAGGCGATCGCTTTTCACTTCCTCACTCAACTGGTTGTCCCAAATAGCGGCAGGCGTACCCGGACGAGGCGAATAAGCTGCCGTGTTCACCAAATCGAAGCCAATATCATCCACCAGTTTCAGCGTGTTCTCAAATTGAGCTTCTGTCTCACCGGGGAAGCCGACGATCGCATCCGCACTGATCGACGCATCTGGCATGTAGGCGCGAATCGTGTCAATAATTCGCCGATATTTTTCTTGAGTGTATCCGCGTGACATTGCCTTGAGCAGATCATTATCGCCCGACTGAAACGGGATGTGGAAATGTTCGCAAACTTTGGGCAACTCAGCACAGGCGCGAATCAGCCGTTCGGTAAAGTAGCGAGGATGACTGGTGGCAAATCGAAGGCGATCGACTCCAGGGACATCATGGACAAAGTAAAGCAGATCGGTCAACGTGTGTTTGTGCCGACCTTCGGGCGTGGCTCCAGGCAAATCGCGGCCGTATGCGTCAATATTTTGTCCGAGCAGCGTGATTTCCTTAAAGCCTTGTCGTCCTAATTCTTCCATTTCTGCTCGAATCGCTTCGGGAGTGCGAGATTGCTCAACGCCGCGCACATTCGGCACCACACAATAGGTACAGCGTTCGTTACAGCCATAAATGACATTCACCCAGGCGGTCACACTGCTGTCTCGTCTCGGTTTTGTAATGTCTTCGACAATGTGAATCGCTTCGGTAGCGACAACCTGATTGCCACTAAAAACCTGTTCGAGCAGATCTTCTAGTCGATTGGCATGTTGGGGGCCCATGACGAGATCGAGTTCGGGCACCCGACGCAGGAGCGCTTCGCCTTCTTGTTGAGCAACACAGCCCGCGACCACGATCGTCAATTCTGGGTTTTTTTGTTTGCGCGCCGCCTGTCTGCCCAGGTAAGAATAAACCTTCTGTTCGGCGTTGTCTCGAATCGTGCAGGTGTTGTAGAGAATCAAATCTGCATCATTGGCTTCGTCTGCCCACTCAAAGCCCATCGTTTCCAGAATGCCAGCCATGCGTTCGGAGTCGGCTTTGTTCATCTGACAGCCGAAAGTGGTGATGTGGTAGCGGCGAGATTGAGCAGTCATGAGGTGTCACTTGTTGCGAGGAGCCAGCTATCTATTGTAGATCGCCCTTTCACGGTTCTTCCAGGTTCCAGTCAGGCTTCTGAAATAATCGACAGATCCATTCGCTACAGACGGGAAAGCGATCGCAGGATAGCCTGTATGACTGCTTGACTTTTGGAGCGATCGCTGCGTGCCCCTGACTCCATATCGCGATCAGGCATTCTTTACAAAACTTAAGAACTTATTTTGGTCAAAAGCTGCCTCCACAGATACAAAATGATACAAAAACTAAATTTTAAGAGATCGTCGAAGTCAGCGCCAGATGTGGATTTTAGAGAATGTAAAGAAAAAATGAGTTAAGCACTCTTAACAAACTCTCTTAAAACGTTTTGATTAATTTTAGAAAAAACCTTCTAATATTCGCCACAAGCCAATCAGAGAGGCAATTTCATTATTTGTTACGCCTGTCTTTACGCAACTCAACAACTTGTAACAAACAATGGCTCTACCGCATTGTATAAAAAGACTCGAAGGGTAAAAACAACAGATGAAACCCATCTAAAACACTGATTTAACAAGACCTCCCGACCTCTCATATAAAAATGAAATTTTCTCAGATTTCTAAACTTCGCTTCATGAACTGGATTGTTACCTGGTGACATGAAACGGCTTGTATGAAGAGCAAGAGGGCTTGGAAAATTTAAGTTGCGTTTTCTGCCCACCTGACTGGTAACGCAGTCTCCCAAATGGCTCGACGCACCTTCCCGTTTGAGCCAAACCCGAACTAAACCCAGATTATTAGGAGAAATATCCAATGCTAGACGCATTCGCTAAGGTTGTTTCACAAGCCGATGCCAAAGGTGAATTCCTCAGCAACTCCCAACTCGACGCTTTGTCGGGAATGGTGAAAGATGGCAGCAAGCGCCTGGATACCGTCAACCGCATCACCAGCAATGCTTCCACGATCGTTGCTAACGCTGCTCGCTCCTTGTTTGCCGAACAACCCCAACTGATCGCTCCCGGTGGCAACGCTTACACCAACCGTCGGATGGCTGCTTGCCTGCGCGACATGGAAATCATCCTCCGCTACGTGACCTACGCAACCCTGGCTGGAGATGCAAGCGTTCTGGACGATCGCTGCCTCAACGGTCTGCGCGAAACCTACCAAGCTCTGGGCGTTCCCGGTGGTTCTGTGGCTGCTGGCGTTCAAAAAATGAAGGAAGCTGCGGTTGGCTTGGCAAATGACCCCAACGGTATCACAAAGGGTGACTGCTCGGCGCTGATGTCCGAAGTTTCTAGCTACTTCGATCGCGCTGCGGCTGCGGTTGCTTAATCGAGCGGCTAACAAGCTAACCGCTAACTTTTCTCTATAACAACACCACATCTTTTAGGGAGATATTTGACGATGAAGACCCCCATTACCGAAGCGATCGCATCTGCGGATACCCAAGGTCGTTTTCTGAGCAACACCGAACTGCAAGCCGTCAACGGTCGCTTTGAGCGCGCTGCTGCCAGCATGGAAGCCGCTCGTGCTTTGACCAACAACGCTCAAAAACTGATCGACGGCGCGGCTCAAGCAGTGTACTCCAAGTTCCCCTACACCACCCAGATGCAGGGCGCAAACTTTGCAGCAACCCCCGAAGGCAAAGCAAAGTGCTCTCGTGACATCGGCTACTACCTCCGCATGGTCACCTACTGCCTGGTTGCAGGTGGCACCGGCCCGATGGATGAGTACCTGGTTGCTGGCTTAGATGAAATCAACCGCACCTTCGACCTGTCTCCTAGCTGGTACGTTGAAGCGCTGAAGAACATCAAATCGAGCCACGGTCTGAGCGGTCAAGCTGCTAACGAAGCAAACACCTACATCGACTATGCGATCAACGCCCTAAGCTAATCGCGCGTCTTGCCCGGAAGAGTATCGCGACTTGCTGGCTCTGGTCAGCCGTTGTTTACCCTTCCGGGCATTGTTTTATCTAAACCTGGTGGCGGTTGGCGGTCGGCAACTAGCGATTTGCTTTTTTTGCGCGATCGACTAACGGCTGACAGCAAATAAAACCGTTCATTTAGGAGAAATCATGGCTATCACAGCAGCAGCTTCGCGTTTGGGAACGTCCCCTTTTGCAGAAACGACTCGCGTCGAGTTGCGGAGTCCCTGGACAAAAGAAGATATTGAAAACGTCATTCGTGCCGTTTATCGTCAGGTGTTGGGCAACGACTACATCATGAAGTCTGAGCGCTTGACGAGTGCAGAATCGCTTTTACGCGATGGCAAAATCACCGTTAGAGAGTTCGTGCGATTGGTCGCCAAGTCTGAGCTATATAAAAACAAGTTTCTCTACGGCAACTTTCAGACCAGAGTCATCGAACTCAACCACAAACATTTGCTGGGTCGTGCCCCCTTTGAAGAATCTGAAGTGGTGCGTCATCTAGATATCTACGAGACTCAGGGGTTTGACGCTGAAATCGACTCTTATCTGGACTCAGAAGAATATCAAGCCAGCTTTGGCGACAATGTGGTTCCCTTCTACAGAGGGTTCCAGTTTGAGACGGGAGCCAGAACGATCGGCTTTACCAATCTGTTTCGTCTCTATCGGGGCTACGCCAACAGCGATCGCTCTCAAGCTGAGGGCAATCGGTCTCGTCTGGCGCAAGGTCTAGCGCAGAATGTTGCTACCACGATTCGGCAGCCTTCTAGCACCGATGGCGGCTGGTCACACTACAGTCCTTCTAGCGACTCGGCTCCGAGTAAATGTTTGGGCGGCTCTTACGGAGAGAGCGGCCGCATTTATCGAGTCGAAGTAGCTGGCGTTCGGGGTAAAGGCTTCCCCAGTGTTCGTCGCAGCAGCACTGCGTTCTTGGTGCCCTACGAGCAGCTTTCACAAAAGATGCAGCAGATCCAACGCACGGGCGCAAAGATCGTGAGCATCACGACTGCTTAAGAAAGAATGAGGGATGAGGGATGAGTTAGCGAGGATTTCAGAAACTTTGTAGGATGAGCGGTTGCTTATTGTGCGGTTTTTGAGGGTGCTCACAGCGTCTTTCATCTCTTATCCCTGTTCTGACAAGTTTGTTTTCAACTATCACAGGAGATCTTAAGAATGCTTGGTCAAACCGCCGTTGGTAGCGCTGCCAATACGCCTTCTGGTAGCCGGATGTTTCGTTATGAAGTTGTGGGTTTGCGTCAAAATGACCAGACTGATTTACAAAACTATGACATTCGTCGCAGTGGGAGTATTTTTATTACGGTGCCCTACAGCCGCATGAATGAAGAGATGCAGCGGATCACTCGTATGGGTGGCAAAATCGTCAACATTGAGCCGATGACTTCTGAAGAAGGCTAACTCGATCGCAGACTGAGACGGCTTTTATGGGTCGTTTTCAACCGGACGATTTTATTGAATCTAGCGTTTCTCTGAGTTTCAACCTCTAGACAAAAGCGATTCTCTTTCCCATTCGTTGTTCTTGTTTATCCCTATGTCTCTCCCATTACTCAAAGTAACTCCCAAGACTCAAAACCAGCGTGTCGATGGATATGATGTTTTGGATGAAGATGATCCCCAGGCGTATCGATTGAGGGATGCCACCAGCGTTGCCGAAATTGATGAATTGATCTGGGCAGCCTATCGTCAAATCTTTGGCGAACACCTGATTCTCGAAAGCTACCGCCAGACTTTTTTGGAGTCTCAACTTCGCAATCGGATGATTTCGGTTGCAGACTTTATTCGCGGGTTGGGTAAGTCTGATGTCTACCGCGAACTGGTTTGGGATACTAACTCTAATTATCGAGTTGTAGATCTCACCTGCAAACGCTTTTTGGGACGGGCCAGCTACGGGCAAGATGAGCAGATCGCGCAGTCGATCGTCATTGCCACCAAAGGGCTACACGGATTTATTGACGCGATCGTCGATGGTGCAGAATATCGCCAGGCATTTGGAGATGACATCGTACCTTATCAGCGTCGTCGTCTCGAAGGCCGTCCGTTTAACTTGACCAATCCTCGATACAGCGATTTTTGGCGGGGACGCTTGCTCGAACGAGAGTTGGCAACCAATTCCTACTATCAAGTGCGAACCTATAACGCTGGCAATCTCGACAAACAGGTAATTCGTCAAGCCATTCCCTTCAGCTTCTTGAATATGGCTCAGTCGATTTTGACCCCCCATCAAGACTCTCAGCGTCACGTTGCGAGAGCGACTTCGAGTGCAGTCAAGGTGCCTGATATGAGCCGTGAAGTGCCGCAAACAGGCAAGCCAACTGTAAAAAGAGTGGCCGTCTCGTTGCCCTATCGCTATATCCCTGGCAATCCCAAGGTCTAACTGATGATTGGCGAATGGGATCGGTTGATTCCTCTCGCTTCATTCTTCACCCCTCATTCTTGATTCACTCCTATGTCAATTCCTTTACTTGAGTACCAACCCTCTTCTCAAAATCAGCGCGTGGCTGGCTATGAGGTGCCGGGTGAAGATACGCCTTACCTCTATCGTCTCGAAGACTGCGCTGATCTGACGGACATTGAGCAGTTGATCTGGGCTGCTTATCGTCAGGTATTTAGTGAACATGTGATTCTCAAGAGCAGCCGTCAGGTAAATTTGGAATCACAACTGCGAAATCGGACGATCACCGTTCGAGATTTTGTGCGGGGTTTGGCTAAGTCAGACACCTACCGCAGACTGGTGGTAGAGACGAATTCTAACTACCGCATTGTCGAACTGACGTTGAAGCGGCTACTGGGTCGCGCTTCTTATAACAAAGAGGAAGAGCTGGCCTGGTCGATCAAAATCGCCACGCTGGGCTGGGATACGTTCATCGATACGCTGCTCGACAGTGAAGAGTACGATCGCACCTTTGGCGACAATACTGTTCCTTATCAACGTCGTCGGTTTAAAGATCGGCCGTTCAACCTCGTGACCCCTCGCTATGGCAACTACTGGCGCGATAAGTTAGAAACTGAGCGCTACAAGTGGGGCGCTGTGGCCAACTTTATGGATATGGCACGATCGATTAAGATCAAACCCGCCGAGTTTACTCCGGTGAAAACGGACAACATCCAAATTCCTGACATGACTCGTGAAACGGTCGCCAGTGGCACGGCCGCCTCAATCAGCAGTTCTTCGAGTTTCCCATTGCGGTAGTTCTGCATTCTCACAAACAAGATCTTGCAGACAAGACGCGGGATAATAGTTTCATCATGGATTTCACGATCGTTTCCTAAATCGAAAATCCAGCCTCATCTAACCACTACAAGAGGGATACTGGAATGGCATTGCCATTATTAGAGTACAAACCAACGACTCAAAATCATCGGGTGAGCAGTTTTGGAACTGCCGACCAGAACGAAGACACGCCCTACATCTATCGCATCGAAGACGTGAGCGACGCTAGTGAAGTGGAAGCCCTAATCTGGGCAGGCTACCGTCAGGTCTTTAGCGAACATGAAACGCTGAGATTTAACCGTCAAATTGCCTCAGAATCTCGGTTGAGAAATGGTGCCATTACGGTGCGTGATTTCATTCGTGAATTGGCAAAGTCTGAGCGGTTTTATAGCACCGTCGTCTCGGTCAACAACAACTATCGTCTGGTGCAAATTTGCCTCAAGCGGTTTTTGGGACGCGATTCTTACAACAAAGCTGAAGAGATCGCCTGGTCGATCGTCATTGGCACAAAAGGCTTTGGCGGCTTTGTCGATGCGCTACTTGACAGCGAAGAGTACACTCTGGCGTTTGGTGACAACACCGTTCCTTATCAGCGCAAGCGGATGGAGGCTCGTCCCTTTAATTTGGATACTCCTCGCTATGGCGAAGACTTCCAGGAAACGGCTGGCACCGTCAAAAACGACTGGCGCTTTACGATAGAGAAGTACTACACCAAGAAGTATCAAGACCGCAAGCTGGCCGAAGGCGACCCTCGCAGATACTCCGACATGGCCGCCTCGATCGCGCCCAAGGTCAACTATGCTCAAAAGCTCACGGCTTCGAGCATTGATTACATGAGTAAGGTGCCTTCGAGAGGAAAGCGTTAAAGAAAGGGGTGAGGGATGAGTTAACTCAAAACTTAGAACTCAAAGCTTAGAACTCACAATCTAGAACTCGTGACTGGGTTTGATGGTTGGTTATGTTGCGGTGGTTGAAGGTGTTTTACTTTTGGCGATCGCTGGATAATCGGCTATCAGGCCCAGTGCTTGTTTTAAATTCAGTCCGATCGTCTTCGATTCGCTAAATCCCCCATTCTGGGGGACTTTGAGATCAAAAAAATTCTGGAATTGCAAAACGGGTTCGAGCTTCAAAGTCCCCCAAATTTGGGGGATTTAGGGGGCTGCAACCCATTCAAACGAAGCCAAAATCAACTGACCACGCATATTTAGAGAATTTCAGGTTAATAAACTCGCGTTCCTTAGTGAAGTTCTTTCGTTGCGTTGTTTGAATCTTTTGCCCCAAGCTGCCAGTTTTGGGGGACTTTTAGTTCTGGCTTAAAGTCTTCCATCTAGGGGAGATTCAGGAAGCAAGGGGGCGAAGTCGCTTGGCAATAAACGATCTTATTTAATTCACGATCCTAACTTCAATTAATGAGATTCTTTGCTCAGGCTCATCAAATTACACAGCTTATAAACGGCTCTGGCGGCGACGTTGCCATCCCATTCTTGATTACCGACTTCTACCACATCAAAGCCAATAATTTCTCGCCCACTTCGCACCACTTCTCGAAATAGACAAATAGTTTGCTCTAGCTCCAAGCCGCCGGGGACAGGCGTTCCAGTGTTGGGGCAAAGCTTGGGATCGAGTCCGTCAATATCAAAACTAATGTAAACCTGCTGAGGCAATTGAGCGACGATTTGTTGACAAAGATCTAACCAGGAAACCCCGGCATACAGCTTCTCTTTTAGCATCGGATCAAAGTAGGTAGAGACACGATCGCCCGACTGTTGAATTAACTCAATCTCGTCGTGACAGACATCACGAATTCCCACCTGGACAAGCTTTGAGATTTGCGGCAGTTGCAGCGCATTAAACATGATCGAGGCGTGAGAAAACTGGAAGCCTTCGTAAGCGGCGCGCAGGTCAGCATGAGCATCAATGTGCAAAATGCCAAAGTCTGAATAGCGATCGCTCAACGCCCGAAAATAGCCCAAAGGAACACTGTGATCGCCGCCAATCACGACCACCTTTTTACCCAACTTCATCGCCGCTTGCGCCTGATCAAAGAGCCACTGGTTAACCGCTTCACATTCTCGGTTAATTGTTTGTAACACTTGGGACAGATCTGCATCGTCTGCCACTTGTTTGCCTTGCTCCAGATGCTCAATAATTCGCATCGCATCCTGTCTGAGCGCGTCGCTTTTTTGCTGAATCGACTGCGAAATCTCTGTCATAAAGATCCCTTGTTTCCAGCCGTTGGGATGATCAAAATCAAAGATATCTAACTGACGCGACGCATCCAAAATCGTCTGAGGAGCGGCGGCCGTTCCAGCGCGATAAGAAACGGTGACTTCCCAGGGAACGCCAATCACAATAATATTGGCCGATTCGTAGTCAAAAGGCAGCCCCAATAGATTGCCATTATCAACGCCGATGTCGTTTGGGTTAAAAGTTTGCAGAATTTGTGCGGTTGCCATTGTGCAGTGAGAAAGAGAGAGAACGATCTCTTCGAGTTACCCGCAAGGGGTCGCTTCGAGTGACTCGCGAGGGGTCGCTCACTTCAGTCTAGATCACGAGCCTAAATCCTGCTCAACCTAATCCGAAGCTCCCGTTCAGGATTGTGTTGCAAAAGCCATTTTGGACGTATTCATCACAAAATCCTCACACGATTGATTTTGCATAATCGCCGTTGAGCAAAAGCTATTCGCTGCTACGTATCGACTAACGCTGCCAAGTGTAGTTTGATGGGTGTCTATTGCATCTCTTCTGCCCATCACAATTAAATCAGCGCCCCATTGATGAGCCAGTTCACAGATTTTTTGGCCCGGATCTCCGAGTGGTTGAGCAATATCAGCAGATACGCCCGCAGCATTGGCAGTTCTGTAGAGCGATCGCAGTTCTTCTAAGTCACTCTTTTGACAGCGTTGCCATTCCAGATTATTTTCTTTGGCGTGGCTGATATCGTTTGCCTGAACATGATTAGAGTGACGACCTTCTAGGGGCAAAACGTGTAGCAGCAATAATCTTGCGTTTGTGGTTTTTGCCAGTACGATCGCCGCTTTAATCAACGACTCATTGCGTTGGGGATTGTCTAATGCGACTAAGATTCGTTCAAACATCTGTCATCTCCATGATATTTTGGACGCGATAGTTTTGAATTGAATAAACTGACGTAAATTTGACAAGTTTTTTCGCCGCGATATTCAAGTCTTTTGCCCCTCAAGCTGCCAATTCTGGAGAACTTTTAAACAAGTTTTCTGATTCAAAGTCCTTCACTCGTGGCGAATTTGGGAGGCGCATTTTAGATCTGCAAGGCAAAGCATTTCATCGAATTGACGTTAACCGGGTCAACCTTGTAACACAGCCTTGTCTTGCCGAATTTCAGACTCAATTGGGACGGGTTTCTGCACGGTCAAAACTGAACAAGGGGCATGATGAAGCACATAATTGCTGACACTGCCCAAGAAAAATTCACCCAATCCGCTGCGACCTCGACGGCCCACCATAATCAAGTCAGCCCCCCAATTTCGAGACGCTTCACAAATCACACGACCCGGATCGCCAAGGCTCTGAGTAAATTCGGCTTTGACTCCCGCGCGGATGGCTTCTTCGGTTAGCGATCGCAGCAATTCTACGCCCTCTTGTTCTAACTTTTTCCACTGGTCGAGACACGCCTGCATCGTTGACTGATGAATGCCAGGGTAAACACCAGCAATACCGGGATACGCAATTCCAGGATACGCTTCGTCAAACGGAGAGAGAACGTGTAACAACATCAAAGCCGCATCATTGGATTTTGCAAGGGCGATCGCTTCTTCAAAAATCTGGCGATCAAATTCAGATTGAGCAACCGCAACCAATAATTTGTGAA
This sequence comes from Phormidesmis sp. 146-20, assembly GCF_052939475.1. Taxonomy (NCBI): domain Bacteria; kingdom Bacillati; phylum Cyanobacteriota; class Cyanophyceae; order Leptolyngbyales; family Leptolyngbyaceae; genus Phormidesmis; species Phormidesmis sp. 146-20. The sequence continues at coordinate 144,297 of NZ_JBJPHT010000008.1, read as the reverse complement.
ACATTGCGTCCACCTCATTGAGTAAACTCATCCTCGTTATACAAAAACAATTTGAGAAACTTGTGAGGAACGGGCACTTGCAAAAAATAGCTATTTGCGAATCTCACGTAGAAAAATCTTCTGAATTTGTAGCGAATCATACTAATAGTTGCAAACTCAGGCTGAAACTCATTTTTTATCGTCCCGCTTTTGTGTCACGATCGCTAAACGTCATTAAGTGCGATGTCTTTCAAGGTCTGCTGCACTGAGATCAAATGGCGCGATTAGACCCGATGCAGCGCAGATTCCATCTGTTCCCTGCGTTTCCTGTGAGATTGTCCGCTTATTTTTGAGAAGTGCTTCATGAAAAAAACCTTCGTCCTCGATACGAATGTCCTGCTTCACGACCCCAGTGCAATTTTGCGATTCGAGGATAACGATGTAGTATTGCCGATCACGATTATCGAAGAGTTAGATCGCTTCAAAAAACAGCCCGAAGTCACCGGACGAAATGCCCGCCAAGCCTCCCGCACCCTCGACGAACTCCGCCAAAAAGGGCATCTCACCAAAGGGATTTCTCTCGACAATGGCGGCTCGATTCAAGTAGCGCTGTGCCATCGAGAAACGCTTCAAGAATTGCCGCCTGAGCTAGAAGGCGATCGGGCTGACAATGCCATTTTGGCCGTCGCGTTAGAACTGATGCGCCAGTGTGAATGTCCTGTCGTCATGGTCAGCAAAGACATTAATTTACGCATCAAAGCCGACGCATTAGGACTGATTGCCGAAGACTACAAAACCGACAAAGTGGATGTCGATGATCTCTACACAGGTATCACAGAAGTCGTGGTTGAAGGCGAAGACATCGATCGCCTCTTTCAACAGGGTGCGATCGGGCTGACTCAACCGTTTTTTCCTAATCAGGCGTTGACGCTAATCGATGCGGCTCGACCGAACCATACCGCTTTAGCGACGATCGATGGCAAGAGTGGCAAAGTGGTGCCGATCGCTAAGATGCCTCGCTCTGGCATTTCTCGAATCAACCCCCGCAACCGTGAACAAAACTTCGCGCTGGATCTCCTATTGCGCGACTCAGTTTCTCTGGTGACGCTGGTCGGTAAGGCTGGCACAGGGAAAACCTTGTTGGCGATCGCCGCTGGTCTGCAAAAAGTTGCGGATGAGCGCATCTACAGTCGGCTGGTGATTTCTAGACCTGTGGTGCCGATGGGGAAGGACTTGGGCTATCTGCCAGGAGACATTGACGAAAAATTGAATCCCTGGATGCAGCCGCTCTACGACAATTTCGATCTGATTTTTGGCACTCAAGATCCGTCTGGCAAACCGAGCCACTGGCGACGCGGACACGAAGAACTGATCGAACGTGGACTGCTACAAATCGAGCCTCTGACTTACATTCGCGGTCGGACGATGCCCAATCAGTTTCTCATTGTCGATGAGGCGCAAAATCTGACTCCTCATGAAGTCAAAACGATTTTGACCCGCGCTGGCGAGGGGACGAAGGTGATTCTCACGGGCGACCCTGATCAGATTGACAATCCTTATGTAGACGCTGCCAGCAATGGCTTGACTTACGTGGTGGAGCGATTTAAAGAAGAAGCGATCGCAGGTCACATCACTTTATTAAAAGGAGAGCGATCGGACTTGGCCGATCGGGCCGCCATTTTGCTGTAAGCGGTGATGCAAAAAGATAGGTGACTTGAGTGTATGGAGCGATCTCTTCGAGTTACCCGCAAGGGGTCGTCGAGGCTCAGAGCTTGAAGGATAAAGTAATTTGCTCAACGTTCCGAGTTCTGAGCTTCGCTTGCTCAATACACGAATATTTATTTCTCTTGGCGACCGACTTCTCCAGATGCAGGTGACGATTTGGTCGTTGATTGTGCGATGAATGCAGGCGCGATCGTGGTTACGTCTAAGAGGATGTTTGAAAAGTATAAAAAGTTGCTTCGCTTCGCTGCCATTCCGCCCGTGATTCAAAATCACGGTCTATCAGGGAAAGTCCACTAAAGGGACTGAAGCGCTTGTCGTGATTGGTTCCAACCCGTTTAAACGGGTTTTGCTCTGCTAGCCCGGAATTGCATTCACGGGCGAGTGATGCCATGAACGACAACTTTTCAAACATCCTCTAATATTCGAGATTTTCAAAGTGCTAAAGAGTCGTTAGGGCTGCCTGTTTTGACCCCTGTACAATTTGTGAACCTGTTAGCATCAGGAGAAAAGCTATGAGCCGATTAACCTTGAGACTCCCTGAAACGTTGCATCAACAGCTTGCTCATCTCGCTGAGTGCGAAGGCGTATCGCTGAATCAGTACATTGTTTACGCATTGACTCGTCAGGCAGCGTTGGCTCATACGATTCAGGTGGTTTCTAAAGCGGATATTGAACGGCAGCAACAGGCATTTCAGTCATTAATAAAGCAGCTAGGGCAAGCTTGGTCTTCTGAGATTGAGTCTGTGTTGGCGACACGCGAACAAACTGAGCCAGAAGCAGAACTGAGTGCAGATGTCGCCGATCGCCTCCAAGAACGCATCCGAAAGCGGGCATGACCACCATCTTCCTGTAAGCCGTAATTTAGAAAATAGCGGGATGATTTGACTTGAAAGGTCGATCTCTTCGAGTTACCCGCAAGGGGTCGTCAAGGCTCAGAGCTTGAAGGATGGGGTAATTTGCTCAACGTTCCGAGTTCTGAGCTTTATTTAGGGAGTAACAGGGGCGAAGGCCCGATTAGAGGTTGGAAAATGAGGCTGAGAGAGACATTACCAACACTAATTAGTCCACTAAACGAATTTTTATGCGGATATTGCAGCTATCATCTGCTCAGTAGAGACACTTAGTTCCATAGCAGTTACAATTTAACGGGAGGATGGAAGATATGCCTGAACTTACTACAGAACAGCTCGTCTATCTGCTCTACGCGAGTGCGTACACAGAATCAGATACAGCAGCGAAAAATTTGAATACTGTCACAAAAAGTACTGTAAAGCCCTACTTGCAGAGTAAATGGCGGGGAAAAGCAGAGAATATCTATGACTCTCTACTGACGCAGGGATTAATCAAGCAAAGGAGTAAAGGACGCTTTTCTGTAACAGAGCCAGGTTTAGAAGCTCTTGTTGCCAACCTAGCTACAACAGACTACAGATTTGAGGCTGCTAAAGGACAAAAAGTCCTAAATACTTTGCTGAATTGCATCAAAAAAGCTGCTAAAGCTCATTCTGAGAGTAAATCTTTTGATGTAATGTCTTTTGACGAATTTCAGGAGAAGTTTAGATTACTCTACTTTGAAGAAAGAAAACGTCAAGAACTAAGTGGGATTGTAGCTATCCATAAAAAGGAGCTGTTTGGAAGCTTTCAAAATACTAACTCAGCCGTCCTCTCACCAGAAATGCTGAACAAGTACTTTGAGGAGCTAAGGTCTACTGGTACTGTTTTCACTTCTAAGGGCGAAGAAGACGAGTTAATCCATTGGGTCGAGTAGTATGACTGATTCTTCAGAAAATTCTAGTTTTATAGAACCCTTTCTCAGTAGAGTTGCTTCTGGTAGAGACTTTTGCCAAGATATCTGGATTGAACGCGAAGTTAAACGACAAGGGGAAGGCGGTGAAGTCACTAAAGCTAACAGTGCCTCCCAAAAAATTATCGGGAAGCAACTGCATACCATAACAGATCTACTTCAAGATGACTTAGATTACTGTTTCAATAAGGGAAGATTTATTTTTAGATTTATTGCTGCGATTGCAGGTAGCGGTAAGACGACTCTGTTTAACTACTTCAGGGAGCTAATTGAAGTTGAAAACGGTAATTTTAATCGTTCTATAGTTGTTAGTTTTGAGCTTCCAGCAAAATTGAGAGTTTCCAGAAACTCTCAAAGCTTTCATAACAAATTTTACTCATATATACTAGCTGAGACAATTTGGAAGATACTTCATGATGTAGAAATTAAGACTGTAGGGGAATACGTTTTACGAGAACTTGTGGGGGAGTCCTCTAGCGAGCTTACTCAGGCGAGAGATTTTGATATAGGCTTCTTAGGGAAGTTTAATCGCTTTACTAAAGATATTGATGTTGATTTGCAAAATGTATTTTTAGACGTAATACATAGGGTCAAAACCGCCGATCCTCGATATGCGTTTATCTATCTTATTGATGAGTTGGATGATGCTTTAAGAGAGGACGCAACTCAACCTCAGCAGATGAGAGCTGTCTTAAAATCTCTGACTAATAGAATATCTAGCAGAGAGTATAACAATGAAGTTCGGTTATTGATTTACATGGCTGGCACTTCGGATATATTGAATACTCTCATTAGTTCAGAGGCAGCAAGTGAGCGTCGATTTTCTACTTTGAGCATCACACTTGGCCCTGGTCTGACTGACGAGTTCCGGAAAATTAGAGAAAAAATTGATACTAGGATTGAAGGTGCATACAAGAACTGTGAAGGTTTTGAAGGGGCTTTTGACAAAATCAAGAAAATAGATGAAAAGATCAAATCTAAACTTCATGGGAACATGCGAGTTTTAGGGAATTATTGTAGAGACTATGCTTTGGAAGTACTCGGTATATATCAAGAGCATTTTATTGACAAATACGAGAACCATTTTGAAGGTTCTGGAAAGCAGTTAAAGGAGCTTATAGATGTTTTATGCAGATCCCAATGGCAAGAGTATTTAGGTCAATCAAACTACCAAATCTCATTTGAAAAACTCACTAATGATTCCAATGACCATATCTTCAGATGTTATGCAAAACTGCTTAAAGATGGAGAAGTCGTAGCCAGTGCTTACGGTGGAGCAAGAAATTATGAGCTTCTCAGCGGGTATGTAGATAGATTTATTCAACTTCTGGAGGAGTCTAATTTTAAGCAAGATATTTGTGGCGAAGTCCCACCAGATATCGCTTTCATCCTTTCTCCAGTAGACTGCTCTAATTTTCTTAAGAGAAAGTTGAGCTTGAGAAGAATTCAATTTGTTAATTTGTTTGAGCGTATTGGAGATACATCCAGCTCAAAGTTTCCTAGTTTGACTCAGGAAGTTGTTGAAAAAGAGATTCCCATAGATATTAACATGGCTAGTGAGAGCATTCTATCAGATGTTTTCAGAGGCACGAATATTCACACTGGAATCATCAATGGAATCGTTGCATCTCGGCCTTACAAAGATATAGATGATTTAGTCTCTAAAGTTAAGAATATTGGGCCATCGCGTAGAAGAACAATTCAGGAGAAATTTGATGGGAATGAAATCTGTTTCCGGATTGGCGTGTTTATTAGCTACAACACTCAAGATAAAACCGAAGTTGATAAGATTGTAGCCAAGTTGAAAGATAACAAAATTTCGTATTGGATAGATGATGAAATTTTGGGTGGTGAAGAAATACGAAAGGAATTGGAAAAAATCATCGAAAGTGATCGGCTCTGGGCAGCGGCTATATTCCACGGTAAGACTGGGGTTGGGCCCTGGCAGGATACAGAGATTAGCGCTTTGCTACGTAATAATGTGAAATATAACGATCTAATTATTCCTGTAGTTCTTAAGAGTTGCGTAGGGGAGCCAAAAGTCTCATCTTTTCTTGCAAATCTTAAATATGTTGATTTTCGTGAGAAAAGACCTGATCCAATCGATTTCCTGATTCGTAGCATAAAGCGAGAGAGGACATAATTTCTAAGGTGTTCTTGTGAGAGCCTAAGGGTTCAAGAACTAATATAAGGTTTTAGGCGGCCATCAAGATTATTAGTGTAGTTACTAAAATTATTAGGTAAGGGAGATTTGCCCAAGATACTAAAGTACTGACGTATGACTGGAAAATTTGTTTTTTGCTCAATTGTTCTAGAGCTATGAAGTTTCCTCTAAAGTTGTGGATCTCTTCTAATCTTCCGCTATTAAAGCCACATAGTATCTCAGCTAGCCGATTAAAGTTATGTCGAAAGCGTTTCTCCAGATGTAGATAGTATCCATCTAAAAAGCCTAGCAGTGCAAAAGAAATCAACGCTAGAACAAATAAAGGCTTTGCCCTGTTTGTAAAACCAAAGCCTACTAATGTTGTCCAAAGTGTTAATCCTAGCTGCTTGATAATGAGCGAGTTGCTGGCCATGCGGCTAATGATCGCTTGCAGCATCTCACTTTGCTTGATCAAAAAGTCTCGATTTTCTGTAACAAACTTACGATTATCCATAGGTAGTCATTGCGTACCATACACCCGAAGTCTAACTTTTGTAACATCGTCATTTTGTCCAAGCAGGCTTTCGCGTCCTGATGCTGGAGTAGGCAATCAAGAGCGATCGCCCCACCCACCTCTTCAAATCAGCTATTAGCTCAAAGTTTTTACGAGTTCCTTAATTTTGCTTTCTTGGCGCTCCATGATTTTGTCGGGGAAACTCAACTCAATCACAATCCGGCTGCCATGTTGGTCAACCACCGACTCTACCTGATCAACTTGAGCAAGCAACCGTTTGGGCAAAGGCTCATCCGTATCCTGACTCAGCAGCAAACCGACCAAAGGCTGATTGTTGCCCAACGCATCCAGGTCATAAATCAACCCCGTCGGCATTTCTAACTGCAAACTGCGCTGATTGATCTCGATCGCCACCGCTTGATAAAAGTGACCCCGCCAATACAGTTGAGCATGAGCATGGATCGGCTTGCGCGTCCTGAGACCACTGGGAGCCGCTTCTCGCTTGCGAAACGATCGCCCAATACTGCTGGCAATAAACCGAAACGACTCCATCGGATCATCCACCCCGTCGCGCTGTTGAGAATACCATTCGCGCACATCCGAGTAGATCACCACACTGATCGCATCCAGTTGAGAACGAGTCAGATTGATGAATTCGATCGACAACATCGACTGAGATTCATTAATCGGCACGATGCGAATAATCTGCCCCGTCACAAACGCCCTCGCCCCATAATCGCCAATCAGCTCGATCTCAACCTCATTCACCAGGTCAGACCAAGAATCTAAGATTAGCTGACATCCCGTTTCGCTGACGTTGGCCGTCGTACCTCTGAGGGTGCGATCGTCACTGTAGAGAAGGGCGCTGAGTTTGCGATCGAGACGATGGGCCCGACGCAGTTGAGGTTGTTCAAAGGCGACCAAAATTGCAGACGCAATCAAAATCAGATTAAAAATACTCCAGACCAGGTTGACCAGCACGGCTTCTGAATCTTGGGGACGAAGGATCAGCCAAAAAGGAACGGCTGCGATCGCGGCGGCTACCAATACCCCCGTCATCACTAGTCCCCGCGCCGACCCCCAATCAAAGCTGCGTTTGGTCACCGAAAGTCCTTTGTCCGTGACATTAAACGAGCCTAATTTAGGATTGATCAACGCCAACAGCGTCACCAGTCCCGCATGAAACGACATCGCAAACTCGTAGATTTCGTTCCAAAACGAGAAGCGGACGTGCTTGTAGGTGATGTAGTTAGCGTAGGTCGAGATGAAAAAGTGAGGCAAGGCGTAGGCCAGCGTTTCTAGCCCCAGACCTCGGATCGGATTGATGCCAAACACCAGAAATAGAGCAGGTGCCAGCGCATACATCAGACGTGGAAATCCGTAGAAAAAGTGGGAAGTCGCGCTGAAATAGCAAATGCGTTGGGGAATGGACAGCTTTAACCTGGGATTAAATAAGGGATTTTCGAGTCGCAGAATCTGCGCCATGCCTCGCGCCCAGCGAATCTGTTGACCCACATAGGCAGAAAAGTTTTCGGGAGCCAGACCCGCCACCATGACGCGATCGTAGTACACCGATTCGTACCCCAATGAGTGCAGCCGCAAGGAGGTATGACAATCTTCGGTCACCGTCTCGACTGCGATGCCGCCCACTTCGAGCAGGTGAGATTTGCGAACGACCGCCGCCGACCCACAAAAGAAAGCCGCATTCCAAAAGTCGTTTCCTTTTTGCAGCACTTTGTAGAAAAGCTCGTTGCCGACCGGAATTTTGCCCCCAGTTTGCAGATTTCGCTCAAACGGATCAGGGTTGTAAAACCAGTGCGGAGTCTGCACTAGAGAGACTTTTGGACGGTAGAAAAATCCCACCGTTTCCATGAGAAAATTGCGAACTGGAATGTGGTCACAATCCAAAATCAGAATCAACTCGCCGCCCGTTTTTTTCAGCGCAGTGTTGATATTTCCCGCTTTGGCGTGTTCGTTGTTGTCGCGCGTCAGCATTGTGCAGCCCAGTTCGTCGCACATCTTTCTCAATGCGGCTCGTCGCGATTTGAACTTGTCAGCCCGACCATCATCGAGAATGTAGACGCGCTTTTTGTCTGCGGGATAGTCGATCGCCAGTGCCCCCAGGGTCGTTTTGCGAACAATTTCCACATCCTCGCTGTAAGTGGGAATGTAGATATCTACCGAAAACCATTGGTCAGGCGGAATATTGTCTAAATCAACGGGTTTGCGATTCTTAAGTTGCAGGGTTTGAAAGAACGCCAGCATCAGCGTCAAAATCGCATAAAGTTCTGCAATAAACAGCAAAATACTGCATGTTGCGTCCAGCCAGCCGCTCGTCAGATTAAGCGTGTAGTTGGTGCGGTAATAGAGATAGCGAAACGTCGTAATCAGACTCAGCCACACCATAAACAGATGCAAATATTGGCTGGTGCTTTCTTGAGGCTGTTTTTGCTCCAGGGTCGCCACCAACCAACCGATCGCCACCAAAATAACGGCGACGATGCCCTGCTGCAAGACCGTCAGCGGCGTGATGATCAACGGCACAGACAGCACCAAAAGCACGACCATCAGCCAGATTAGCTGCGATCGTCCGACCCAACTAAGGGTGCGATCAAAAAAGTTGGGAATCAGGTCAGCCAGCCAAGCGACAAGTCGCTCACTTTTACTGCGACGCTTTGGCTCTAGATCAGAAGTTTGACTTGTCATGACGATCTATCCTGCAACACGCTTGAGATAAAGTTGGGCAACTCCGTAGAGCAAGAGCGAGAGGGCGATAATGCCCGTGGGCAACAGATACCAGTGGTCTTGCAAAAAGCGACGAGCCTTGGCTAACGGATTCAAGTCTTCGACCCGGCGCGATCGTCCTTCTTGTAAAAACTGAAGCTGGTAGGCATTGGAATCAAACGGAGACAGCATTTGCGCGTTGGCACTAACCAAAACGGTGTCGTCCTTGAGTTGATAGAACCACAAGTCTTTGCTGAGAATGTCTTGAACTTGTTTTAGACCCGATTCGGTTTGGCCGCTCAGACCCACGAGGACGCGATCGCCATTCCAGGGAGAGAGAATGCTCTTGATCACGCCGCCGTTGTCAGGCAGGGATTGGATGCGCGCCTGATCTGATTGACGAGTGAAAGCCCCCAACAGACGAAAGCCTTTCTCCGTCTCAAATATTTCTTTAATCGGGAAGCGATCGCGGGTGCCAATTCCCACGAGATTGCGCTCTTTTTTGATGGATTCTGGGAGCTTGCCAGATTCGTACACGTCGAGTTTGACCGAGTTGGCCTGGCTGAGTCGTCCCATGCGTTCGCTAAATCTCATCAGCGTCATCAAGTCTGCATCATTAGGTTGGTCGGGGAGAACGATCGCCGTCTGAGACAAATCCTGGGGGGCGGTGAAAGGGTAGCCCGTCGTCAACAGCTTGAGATCGGGGAGTTGGACAGAGGTTTCCCGCCGCAGATTAAAGTCGCTGTCGCTGTGAACCGTTCCCCAAAGCTGCTGGTCGCTCACCTGCCCACAATTGCCTGCTTCTTTGGGAGACAGCTTAAAGGCAACGTCGATCACCGAGTCTGACCGAATCAAATTTTCAGGCAGATTGACGTTAAACACTTCGTTCGTCGCGCCCGCATCAGAGGTAAGCTTTTTGCTGCCTACGCCCACTCCATCGATTCGCACTTCCACAGCCGAATTTTTGGGATTGACCTGAGCACTGTAGCTGTAGCGCAAATTCATCGAACTGCCGCGCAAAAAGCGATCGTCCGGTAATGCCCGAAACGCCACCTGAACGGGAGGAGCCGACGAACCCCGCACCGTCACATCCTTGAATGGCTTGTTGTCCAGCCCTTTTAGCTCACTCAATTTGAACGAATTCGCCACCGGGAGATAGCGCGACCAGACGCGAGGATCGGGGGACGGCACATCGACGAGATCATTAACCAAAATCGACTGACCTGTGCCAATCTGACCGCTCTGAGGCTGCACCAAAAACTGAACCGCCTTCGCAACGCCCTCGGCACTGTTGCCAGACGCGATCAGAACAGGAACGCCCCCTTCTTGAGTCGTCGCCAACATCAACACGCCCACATCTCCGGGCAGGGGCGCTTTATTGCCATCAAGGATCTGGTTGTTGACAATTGGGAAGGGCAGTCTCAGCGTTTTCAGCGTTGGCTGTGATTCGGGAGTGCCGATGATCACGAGGCGATCGTTCCACGCAAATTTCTTTAAGTCTTTGACCAACTGCGTTTCGAGCGGGCGAAAATCGGCCATTCGTCCCAAATTGGTCTGAAATCGACTGGAAGCGGTCAGCCAGGATTCATCCAGTTTTGAGGGCACGAGATAGCTGATGCGGCTGGCATCTAATCCCAGATCGTCAAAGAAGGGAAAGGGATAGCGGCTAAAATCGAGGGCGATCGGCTGGCTCTGATAGTCAAACACCAGTTTTGAATCAGGCAGCACTTCTGACCAGAGGCTTTTGTCATCTGGGTTAGAGCAGGTCGGTGAATTTTGCTGCTGGGCGACGATCGCAATCTCGTTATAGTCCTGAAGCAGATTGATCGGAACGTTGACAACTGCTTCGCCCGTCTGAGCGTCCTTAAGATTAAGCGGCACACTGCCCACACTCGTATCATTGACGCGCACAATCAGATTGGATTTGTTGGCCACCAGAGCCGGAGAATGCTGAAAATGGACGATCGCCTTCGCCGATTTGACCTGCCAATTTTTGGGACGAGTAAAGCCCAATCGCGCTTCTGAATACACGCCCTCTAGCCGAAATCGGTTGCCAATCACCGGACTGCGATTAAATTCTAAAACGTACTGACTGCGCGGGCCGGTATTTGCCAGCTGAGGTTCTGACGGCTTTTTCTCTGGCTGTGGGGTCGGAGCAGGGGTGGGAGCCGCCTCAACTGGGGCCGATTCGGGAGCGGGAGCAGATTCAACCGGGGCAGGTTGGGGAGCCGCAGGAGCGGGTTCAGGTTGTGAAACGGGGGCTTGAGGTTGGTAGACCGGAGCGGATTGAGCGGGTGGCAGCTTAAATTCTCGGATTAGCTGATCTTCTTGCTTTTGAACACCTTGAGCGGTGACGATCGCCGAGTGGTGTCCCTGAGCGAAGGTGATGACCAATCCGGTGATCAATCCAATGCTAGATAGCAACAATGACCGCAACACCGTCCGGGGTAGACGACGCAAATTTCGCCGGGAGTGACCTGAAAACCGATTGTTCATGGGTGAGTATCTTGGGCAGCTTTAGTAGGGGGTGAAAGGTAGGGCGCGATTGCCGTTGAGGGCAGAAGCCCAAACCAGGCGAGATTTTGCGTGTAATAGGCGGAGTCGTTGTCCCAGAAACCGTTTTGGTAGCGAGGCTTTAACTTTTTTTCGTAAATCTGCTGCGCGATCGCCGGATCGACGACCCGAAAGGCAGCGTACAGCATTCCATACTGAGAAGTCGCATCGTAGTCCACCATCGGTTTGCCCTGGAGGTCGATTTGAGCCGGAATTTTTTGCTGCGATCGCCACAGCTTTTCCATTGGTTCCAGATGTTTCTCTAGGTAGCGTTTGGCGCGTGGCTCGTTAAACCACTTCCAATCGAGAGCAACCCGCCACCAGACTCGACTCGCATCAAATCCATAGCGACTGACGACCGTATTGGATTCGTCCAAAGCAACGTACTGTCCTGTTTTGGGATCTAGTGCCACCCAGTCACTCGGCAAGCCGATCGCGGAAACCGCCGCCGATCGTTCCAGCATTAGATAGCTACTTTCGACCAGACTGAGCCAATCGCGATCAAGGTCAACCTGAGCAAACAGCCGAAAGGAAGAAGGCGCGAGATAGGACGGATTGAACTTGAGCTTGCCTGCTTTTTGAAAGGCGGCGAGTGGGCCAGGCAGCAAATATCGGTCTGATCCGACGGTCACCGTGGAGTAAGTCCAGAGATCCTTTAATTTAGCCCGCGCCAAACTCAGGTATTCTGGCCGCTCCCATCGACGCGAGGCCAAAATCAGAGCAGTAATCGCATCAATGTCCGCATCACTGGCAAAGTTGCCGTCTAGAATGCCCCATCTTCCGGCGGGATCGCGCCCCCACTGCCAGGCCCAAAGCTGATCGAGTCGTCGCTTGTCGGCTGTTTGTCGCTGTAGGTTGTTTTGTGACCACTTGAGGGTTAGCGCAAAACTGTCGGGATCGTTCGCCAACACAGCCCGCAACATGGCATAGGCTTGACCTTCAGAAGTCGATCGTCCAGTCGCTTCCCAGTCAATCACTCGCCCATCGGTTTGAATAAATCGGTTACGGTAAGCCGTCCAACTTTCAGACAGCAAAGCGGAATGGTCGGGTGTAGCCGATTCTTCAACAGAAGGTCGATCAGAATTTTGGCGCATTAGCAAATTGCAGGCTGTCAAACTTCCGATCGACAGGCTGACGAAAATCAGTAGCAAAAACCGCAGCATTCTGAAAATGGGCGCTCCTGGGAAGTGGGACAGTCGTGAAGTAATCTTCTGGGATCGAGGGGGGCAAGCGGGAACCGAGACAACATAGACCACGAAAACTCAAACCAGATGCACCAAGTGTGATCGAACCTTAATAGCGCTCCCAGGGCGGTTGGAAGCCTCGCTGTCTGAGCATGTCTTCTTGCAACTGCTGAATGCGCCTGGACAAGTTGGGATCAGCGTTGCCCTGCACTTGGAGTTGCTCAAATCGTTCTAGCGCTTCTAGCGGATTGCCCTGAGCGGCGGTTAATTCGGCTAGCGATCGTTGAGCGATCAGATCATCGGGGTTTAGCTCCAAAACCTGGGAGTAGAGGCTGGCCGCCGAGTCAAACTGTCGCTGCTGAAAGCGAATTCCTCCCAGAGCAGACAGCGCGTTGGTATTGTCGGGTTCGAGATTGACGATCGCCGCAAACGCATCTTCAGCGCGATCGAGGTTGCCCAAGGCCTGCTCTAGTTGACCTTTGAGAAACAGCAGTTCGACGTTGTTGTTGCCGTTGGGGGAGGCTTTTCTGACTCTGGCGATCAGTCGATTTGCCTGGGCCCGCGCCTGATTGGGGCTTCGCACCGCCAACAGTTGAATCAGCCTCACCTGCACCGTCACATTGCTGGGATCAGCTTCGATCAGGGCGTTGTAGAGCGCCTCACGTCTGGGATTGCTGGGCAACAGTCCGACTAAGGTGTATAGCTCTTGGGGCGTTTCGGCGGGACGGGCTTGTAAAAAGCGATCGAGGACAGCTTCCGCTTCTGTTTCGGTGATTTTCTTGCCCTGGTAGGCGATCGCCGCTCGTCCAAGCTGTAGCTGCTGGTCTTGGGGACTGCGAGAAATCAACTGATCGTAAAGCGTCAAAGCGTCCTCATATCGAGCCTGAGCCAATCGAATCCCGGCCAATCCTCGAATCGCGGCTGTCGTCACATCGCTGTCTCGCGAACTACTAGAAATCAGCGTTTCATAGCGTTTGGCGCTGGCTTCCAGGTTTCCCTGGCGGCGATCGAGTTCTGCCAATAGCAATTCTGGAGCCAGATCGCGCGACCCCACCGAAGTCGCCTGATAAGCCGCCAGGGCCGTCTTCGCCCCATCCAGATCGTTTCTCTCAATCAGCAATTGTGCCAATCGAAAGTTCAAAAACGGCTCATTCACACCCGCCTGAATCAGACTCTGATAGACCGGGAGAAATTCGGGATCGGGTTCCAGTCTCACTAGCGCTTGAGCGATCGCCGCCTGCTGTGCTGGAGAACTGGGCAAAGGTTGGAGAATCGATCGCAGTCGTTGCCGCACTTCAGCTTGAGGCAGAGTCCCTAACTGACTTTCGAGCGCCAACTGCTGAATGATCAACACTTTGTCACTGGGCTGCTGCTGGACGAGTTGACGATAAAGCTGCAAGGCGGTCTGTCGATCTTGAGGAATGGCACTCAGCACATCCGCCACTTCTCGCACCAGAGCCGGAGAGGGGTTGGGCGTAGAGTTGAGAACTTGCCGATAGAGATCAGACGCTTGCGCCGACAGATCTGGACGATTTTCTTGCTTGCCGATCTCATTGAGCGCTCTAGCCAGAGAGAGTCGAGAATCGCCACGATCGCGCAGCGGGTCAAGAATGGCCAAAGCCTGAGTCGGTTGTCGATTGGCTAAATAGGCTTGAGAAAGCTCCGATCGCACCTGCACCCCAAAGGCGTTGGTTTCTCTCGGAAGCTGCCCTTCTAAAATCCGAATCGCCTGAGCCGTGTTCCCCGTCGCCCTCAAGGCCCGCGCATAAGCGATCGCTGCATTTCCGACGATTGGTTTATTCGACGCAGACCGATAGCGCTCAAATAATTCCAGCCCTTTTTGAGGATTGCCGCCGTAGGTGTAGATCTGAGCCGCACCTAACAGAACGTCTGGCGTGGGACTGCCCTGTAGTGCAATCTCATAATCTGCCAGCGACTCGGCAAAGCGTCCTTGAAAGCCATACAGTAAGCCTCTTTGGGCACGCGCTTCGTTATCTGCGGGACTAATTTTCAACAAAGTCGTCAGCGCCTCAATCCCTCGTGCCTGCCACTCAGGCCGAAAGCCGCCCAAAATCCCGATCGTCTTCAACGCCAACACATTGTTGGGATCTTGAACCAAAACCTGCTGATAGGCTTGAAACGCATCGGCATCCCGTCCGGCTCGACGAAAGGCGATCGCCAGCCCCAATTTTGCTTCCAGTGACTCCGGGTATCGTTGAATGGCCCCGCGAAAGGTCGCGATCGCCTGATTCACCAATCCCTGTCCCAGTTCGGTATAGCCTCGACGCACTTCACTAGGAACCGTTTGAGCCTGCACCGTAGGAATGCTCACCGCAAACGAGAGAATCGGCGTTCCCGACAACAGAAGCCCCAGGCAAAAGGCAAGGGTGCGGTTTCTTTTACGCTGCTGTTTGGTCAAGTTCACTGAATCAGCCTTCCTCTAGGTGTGACATCAAACTCAGTTCTGACTCGGATGCCAGCGACGATCTCAGAAAATTGATTTCGCTCTTGCACCGAGAAGCCAAGTCGTAGATTGGGCAATAACCGAAAGTCGTAAAACAACTCCAACACATCGGGCGTGCGATCGTTGTTGCGGGCCCGCAGTTTATCGTTTGACAAGCCCCGACCGTAGGCCAGCCCCAAGCGATCGTCTTTGGCAAACAGATCCAAAAAGGTAATCCCGCCGCTAAAGGTGTCGCCGCCTTCGCCCAAATCGACGTTGTTGTAGCGACCGTATCGCCCAAAGATCCCCATTTTCAGATTGGGAATAAAAGCTTCGGCGTTGATACCATAGGATTCTTCTCGATCGCCGCGCAAGGGGCCGGTCAGTCCGCCGCCTCGATTGATCTGAAAGATTTCTCTAAAGCCATCTTTGTTGCCAGAGTCGCGATCGGTTGCATACGTTCCCCGCACAATCAGATTGCCATAGCGAATTCCCAACTCGCCCGCAAACCCATCCAGCGCAAAGTCACTCAGCCCTCTCGACGAAGAAAACGCCGCCGCTTTCGCCTCGATATTGTCCGTCAGACTCCAATTCACCAACAAACCTGGACGAGAGCCAATCCCTGTCGCACTCAGGGCTGGATTGGTCTGAAACACAGGATTAAAAAAGTGAGTCGCGCCATCTTTGGCGAAACTGTTGCGATCGAAATAAGAAGTCAGATCCAGTTGCCCAACCACAAATCGCAAATTAGGAATGTCGCCCAGAGACGTGGCTAAATATAGCTCTGTGACGTTAAACCCATCATTAGGCGTGTCCGTAAACGCATTCCCCGTACTGATATCAAACGTAGCCCCAAACTGGACTCGCGGTGTCAGCGGATAGATCGTCGTCAACCTGGCCCGCGCCGAAGACTCATCTCCCTGATAGAGATAAACGCCCTGTAGCGTAAAGTTGGGCGGAGTCAAAGCAGTACTTCTGAGAAAAGGGCGACTGCGAGGAGACAGCGATCCGGCATCCTGATTAGAGGACTGTGACAACAAGCTATCTTTGGTCGTGGGGTCGATCGCCGTTGTCTGAGCCGTCGTTGTAAACGGAGCAGGATTAGGATTGATCGATCGCACCGCAGAAGTCGGAGCCGTAAACTTCATTTGAGGGACAGTTAGCAGCTTTAGCCCCTGATCAGAATTGGTCGTCGCCGTCACCAACACAGGTTCACGAGCAGGCGTCGCTTCAGTCGTAGGCAAAACCGTCGGAGTCGGCGCAAAAACCGGAATCTGCTGGGAAACCTGCTGAGAACGCACGACTGGCGCACTCCCCGAAAGCTGACGAATCAAATCGTCTTCGCTGACAGACGCAGGAATCGGCTGCTGAAGTTGAGGAACATAAGATCGAGCAGGACTGACCGCCGCAACACTGGGCAACTGACGACTCGCCAAATCTGGATTAACCGACCTCAAATCATTTCGCGGGACAGCAATCTCTGGATTAGACGCGGAGGGATTTGCTTGAGCAGGATTGTTTTGTAGCGAGACGATCGCGCCCACCGCCACCGACGAGACTGCTCCCCAAGACAGAAGAGACTTTAGAATGGGATACCTGGATAAGTCAGACATTGTTCACTCACACCATTGCTGATTGATGGACTAACCTTGGGATGTGCCGTCGCCGACAACGCTTCAAGGATATTGATCATTAACTTCACTCAGCCGAACTGTCACAAAGAACCAACTTCACACGTTACCATGACCCACTTTGACCTGACTCATTTTTTGGCATCGTGTGACAGTTTACACAATTAAAGCCCGATCCTATCTCCTAGCTTCTTCTCCCAATTCAGGACAAAACCGACTAGACTTGGCTTTTACTTCCAGCTTCTATTCCTCTGGCCCTCAATACTTTTACCTCACAATCAGAACCTCAAGACGCTGATCTCGCTATCAAGGCTCAAGGGGTGGTCTCGCAGGCTTTAGATAAAGTTAAGGGTTGACGATTCCGGATGAATGCGGAAAATTGAGCTTAACGAAGTAGGAGTCGCGTAAGCAACCTGCAAATGACCTGCATTTGTTGTGACGTTCACTCTTTTCTAGAATTTCAAGTCAACTTAACTTTTTTCTTCCATGACGTTTACTGTTGCTCGATCGCGTTGCCTGGCGTTTTTGTCTCTGATTTGTGTGGGCTGTGTGCAAGTGCGCTCCTCGAAAACAGAATTAACGATGCAAGTCGAGCCTGCCCAACAGCGCGGAGCCTATACCGTGACTGGAAAAACAACCCTTCCCGATCGCACCCAAATCACCGTGCAGGCTCTCCGAACTTTACAACCGGGCGATCGTCTGAGCAATCAGCAGCCAACCTACTCGATCTTGTCGCGCACTCAGGTCGAGGTAAAAGAAGGCAAGTGGGAAGCCACACTCAACCTGCTGCGAACTCCCCAGGGTCAGCCGCAAGAGGTCTGGCAAACCGGGCGGGCAGGTCTAAATCTAGAGCCAGACACTAAAGTGACCTTTTTGGCGGTGACTGATCCTGTCGCTCGATCCCTTGACGTGGCACAAGGCACAGATAGTTTAGTCGTGCGCTTTACGGCGGATGGTAGAAGCTACCTGCAAGCGGATCAAGTGTTAACCATCAGTCCCCCAACTCCGCCTATTAGTCAACGTGACCTCACATCTCAGAGAGTCAGAGTCGCAGCCAAAGCAATTGAGAGATCAGACGATCTAAAGGGACAAACCGATGCGGCGATCGCCCCTCAAGCCGTTCTCCGATGACGGTAGCTTGAAAACAAAGACATCACTTAAGTTACCTCTCAGCAGTCCAACCCAAGGTCGCCGTTTCTTGCGAAGCAGGATCTTGGCTGTTTTGGCTGCCGAAACTTATCCTAAAAAGAAGGGCACCCCGTGAGTGTCCCAAATTCTAGGAAGCAACAATTTGCATCACTCTCTGCGGCTCAAGTTTACGCTGTTTGGCTTGCGGAATTGAGGAGATCATGGAATCGATCGTGACTCTTGAGTTGACAGGCTGCGACTCGACCCAAGCGTTTGATTGCAGCGTCTCAATCTGCGCCATGATTTGCTGAAGCTGAGTTTGCAGTTCGCTGATTTGCGCGACCGTACTCTCAGAAGCAGGGGGCACTTGAGTCCAGGCAGGTTTGACCGCTGCTTTAGCTGAGGTTCCCGTTCGAGAGAAGCTGAGAAACGCTTGAGCAGCCTGTAGAGGAGATACCGCAGTTTGAACGGTGGGCTTGGCAGACAGAATAGACTGAGACGGCGCAGCGTAAACGATCGGCTGACTCACCTGAGCAGATGCCTGAACGATCGGCTGAGACGGAACGGCTACTTCATCAGAAACTAGCTGAGACGATTCTTCATCCTCTAGAAAAAATTGGAGTCCAGTCGTTTCTAGACTTTTATCTGAGAGCAAAAGCTCTTGAAGCTGAACTTCTTTTTCCTGGAGTTGATTCTGCATTCCGGAGACCTGCTGTTCCAGTTTTCCTGACTGACGAGAGGACTGCCGCCATCCAGTCAATGCGAGGCTTGTGACTCCTACAGCCAAACTCAGGGCACCCGCAAAACCCAGATAAGGAGCAGCGACATCTTTAAGGCTGCCTTTAAAGACTTCCGTTCCCTTCATTTCGACGGTGATTGGCTCAGAGCCAAAGAGAGCAAGCGGGGCTGTAGAGATTGAGAAGACGGCTCCGGCAGCGAGGGCGGCAGGGACTAAAAACTTTCCGAGTGAAGGTACAGTCATGTTTGACAACTCTGAGTATCGGTTACTACAAAAAGACCGTGGGCAAGTGGCAGCAACTTCACAAGTTTCAATCTGTCTTGATGCGATCAATCAAGCGATCGAGGCAGACAGAAAAGAATTGCTTACCTTTGATATCAAGATTAGTGGCTCTCCACTAAAAATGGAATATAAATCCCATGAAGAAGAGCGCTGGCACAAAAAGTTTATGTGAAATTTCGGAGACTACTTTTTCATGATGAGGTTTAATGCCCTGATTGACTCAGTGGATTCCGTAGTACGGTTTCCCTTACGGTGTCTAGCGTACAAGCAGTCATTAGAGCACTGTTGTAGGCCTGAATAGCTTCATGAAAACTTTACAAAAACTTTATATGAAAGGCATCTTATCTTTAGACACCTTTTGCTGAAAAGCGCCGTCATTACCGAGATAGTAAGGGTAGCAAGCGGTTGCTTAGAAGGATGAAGGGACGAGATCGTTCATGGGTTTCTTCCGGGTGCAACTGAGTTTTGCCCCCTTTGTATAGCTGTATTGAATTCTAAAATTTTGGGGCTTTACTGCTAAGAGTTTGACGGTGCAATTTTCTCAATTCTGATTTCTCTCTCAGCCAAGTAAACTCATTCAACGATTTAAATATGGCTAAATCTTTTGCCCTCCTACCCAGATTGCGGACTCGCTTTACACACACCTGGCTAATCACAGCTTTGGCTGTCTTGTGGCAGAAATACTCAGGGCAGGCTTTGAAACAACGGCGATCGCCACCGTATTTTTACCAAAGCGCCTGGTATTCATTACAAAACCTTGTTAATGTGCGATTTAGCCCTCGCCTTCAGATTCGACTCCTTCGGTTCTTCATAATTGGACTGGCGATCGGGCTGTATTTTTGGATACAAAACCTAATTTTTATAGCGGAGGCTGCGATCGTCATTCAGCCACCTTTATCGACGCGAGGGGCAAGCGTAGTGGATGCCACAGGGCGATCGGTGATGCTGCGGGGGGTCAACTGGTTTGGCATAGAATCTGACCTTCAGGCTCCTCATGGATTGTGGTTGCGAGACTATAAGGAGATGCTGACGCAGATCAAGAGCTTGGGCTACAACGTGATTCGCTTACCTTATTCGGTTCAGGCACTCCGAGGGACGAGCGTGAGCGGCATTAATTTCGACCTGGGCAGTAATCGTGAATTGCAGGGCAAAACGCCGATCGAAGTCATGGATTTGGTGATTCAAGAAGCGGGGCGGCAGGGCTTGCTGATTTTGCTTGATAGTCACCGTCTCAATAATCAACGCATTCCTGAACTGTGGTATGGAGATGGCCTCACCGAAGCGGATTGGATCGGAACCTGGACGATGCTGGCGGAGCGCTACAAAAATCAGCCAAATGTCATTGGGGCTGACCTCAAAAATGAGCCTCACGGTCGGGCAAGCTGGGGAACCAACAATAAAGCAACTGACTGGCGACTGGCGGCGGAGCGATCGGGCAATGCGATTCTCAAGATCAACAAAAATTGGCTGATCATCGTTGAAGGCGTGGAGAACAACGTCCCTGGGCAACGGCTCAAGCGGCACTGGATGGGCGGCAATCTAGAAGGAGTACGGCGGTTTCCAGTTCGGTTAGCGGTTCGCAATAAGCTGGTTTACTCGCCCCACGAATATGGCCCAGGTGTGTTTGATCAGCCCTGGTTTTCAGAGCGAAGTTTTCCCAAAAATCTGAGCGATCGCTGGGAGAAGGGTTTCTTTTTTATCGCAAGACAGAAGATTGCGCCCGTTCTGGTCGGTGAGTTTGGCGGACGCAAGGTGGATGCGACTTCCAAAGAAGGCATTTGGCAGCGTCAGTTTGTCAACTTTTTGCAGCGCAACAATCTCGGTTTTGCGTACTGGAGTTGGAACCCCAATAGTCAGGATACGGGGGGAATTTTGCTAGACGACTGGCAGGCGATCGACCAACCCAAACAACAGCTTCTCAATCAGCTTTTACCAGCCCCGACGATGCGTTCTTTTTCCACAACTCCTGTCGTGCGTCCCAGCCCCTCGCCCAGCAGTCCTTCGCCTATGTCAAGTTCAACGAAGTCAAATTCAGGCGCGATCGCTCAGTTGCAGCCCAAACTGATCGTGCAGTCTGATTGGAATGCGGGCTTTTGTGTGAGTTTGCCAGTCACCAACCAGGGCAAAACGCCTGTCGAAAATTGGCAGCTTCAGTTTCAAATGGAGCGATCGACCCTTGATCAACGCTGGAATGGAACGTTCCGCAATCAGGGTTCGCAGTACATCGTAACGCCTCCAGAGTGGGGTCGCGTCGTTCAGCCGGGTCAAACGATCGATGCAGGATTTTGTGCTAAAAAGCTAGGGTCAGACTATTTACCCAAACAACTCACAGTCACAAGACCCTGACCTATTCGGTTTCTCCAGGTTCGAGAATGCGCTGGAAGAGATAACCTGTGCCTCTGGCGGTGAGAATCAGTTCAGGATTGCTGGGATCGTCTTCGAGTTTGGCGCGGAGGCGGGAAATGTGAACGTCTACCACACGAGTATCGACGTGACGTTCGGGTGTGTAGCCCCAGACTTCTTGCAAAATTTCCGATCGCGAGAACGGATCGCCCGATTTGCTCACCAACAGTTCTAACAAGCTAAACTCCATGCCCGTCAGCCGAATTCGCTCGTCACCTTTGTAAACCTGGCGCTTGTTAGTGTCGATGCGAATCGTGTTGATGTGGATCACGCCGGAACTAGGGATTCCAGTCACTCCGACTTTATCGACTCGTCGCAAAACCGAACGGATGCGGGCTTCTAGCTCTTTGGGAGAGAAGGGTTTGACGACGTAATCATCTGCGCCGAGTTCTAACCCTGTGATGCGATCGGCGACATCTCCTAGAGCGGTCAGCATGATGATCGGTACGTCAGATTCTTTGCGAAGCTCTTGACAAACCCCATAGCCGTCAAGCTTGGGCATCATTACATCAAGAACCACCAGATCAGGATCAGCGTTACGAAACGTATCGAGGGCTTCTTCCCCATCGGCAGCCGTGACGACATCATAGCCAATCATGGACAGACGGGTTTCAAGAATGCGTCGAATGCTGGCCTCGTCATCGACTACGAGTATTTTTTCTTTATGACTTTCCAACTTCTGTAACGCTCCTTAAGTCAAATCTTTAAAGCTTAATTTTTCCATACTTTATCATTAAAGATAGGGGCTGAATCTTTTATTTTCAGTTCGTCAAACCCTTTCTCTTACTCAATTTCAGACTTTCTTAAGGTTTGTCTGAAATGTTGCGAATCATTAACACTTATTTTTGTTCATGCCAAAACTGCGATCGCACTTTGTTTGTACCCAATGTGGGGCAGACTCTCCTCAATATTTTGGTCGGTGTCCTTCTTGTAGTACGTGGAATACGCTGGAAGAGCAGGTGGTTCGATCGACGCAGACGGCCGCCATTGGGCAGACCCGCACCTCTGGAAAAAGCCGTTCTAGCCGCAGTGCGCCCGTTGCGGTTTCTTCTCAAACCCTGACTCAGATTGAAGACCATCCTCAGTCTCGGCTAACTTCGGGGTATGTGGAACTCGATCGCGTCCTCGGTGGCGGCATTGTTCCTGGCTCCCTGGTGCTAATCGGCGGCGACCCTGGAATCGGTAAGTCAACGCTTTTACTCCAAACCGCAAATCGACTCGCCACAAGGTATCGAACGCTCTATGTCTGCGCCGAGGAGTCGGGACAGCAGGTGAAACTCAGAGCGCAACGGCTAGGAATCGGCAAAGACGACCGATCGCTGCTTCCCCAAGATGAACCCTCCGCACCCGATGCAGATTTGTATCTGTTGCCTGAGACCGATCTCGACACCATTTTAATGGAATTGGAGTCGCTAAAGCCCGCCGTGGCCGTGATTGACAGTATTCAAGCGCTCTTTTACAGTACGTTGACTTCGGCTCCGGGGTCAGTTTCTCAGGTGCGCGAATGTACGTCGGTGCTCATGCAGGTGGCCAAACGCCAGAACATCACGCTGTTTATCGTCGGTCATGTGACCAAAGAAGGCGCGATCGCCGGCCCTAAAGTTCTAGAACACCTCGTCGATACCGTTTTGTATTTTGAGGGCGATCGCTTTGCCAGTCATCGTCTCCTACGCTCTGTGAAAAATCGCTTTGGAGCGACTCATGAGATTGGCGTGTTTGAAATGGTCGATCAGGGGCTGCAAGAAGTTCTCAATCCCTCAGAGCTTTTCTTGGGCAACCGAGATGAAGCCTCTACCGGAACCGCGACGATCGTGGCCTGCGAAGGCACCCGTCCCATTGTCGTAGAACTGCAAGCGTTGGTGAGTGCGACTAGCTACAGTTCTCCTCGGCGATCGACCACGGGCATCGAGTACAACCGTCTCCTTCAAATTTTGGCGGTTCTTGAAAAGCGGGTGGGAATTCCCTTATCAAAGCTGGATGCTTATGTCGCGTCTTCGGGCGGGCTAAATGTGGGAGAACCTGCGGCAGATTTAGGGGTAGCGGTAGCAGTAGCAGCTAGTTTTCGCGATCGCTCCGTTGATCCGCAAACCGTCATTATTGGCGAAGTGGGATTGGGCGGACAGGTACGATCGGTTTCTCAAATGGAACTCAGACTCAAGGAAGCGGCAAAACTGGGATTCAAACGAGCGATCGTGCCCAAGGGCACTTATGGTGATGTGGGAATAGAGGTGATTCCGGTTTCGCGAGTCGTTGATGCGATGGCAGTTGCACTGGCGGGCCGTCCCAAACAAACGGATACGCCGGAGGAAGAGGAGTGATTTTGGTCGGTTCTAAATTTGTCTATCCTAACTTGATGTCAATTCGATGAAATGTTTCGCGGCAAGGGACAATCTGGAGATTGAACTTAGCTCAACGGTTGGTCAGAATCAGTCAGTCGTTGAACGCATAATCGCACGATCGACAACACCAAAATCATCAAAAACATCACCAGTCCGATCGTGCAGGCGTAGCTAATTTCTAGATTCTGGAAGGCCTGTTCATAGACGTAATAGACGATCGTTTTAGAACTATTGAGCGGGCCGCCCTGGGTCATGATGTAGATTTCTTCAAAAACCTTGGTCGCAGAAATCGCTGAAATAACGGCAACCAACAACAGGTAAGGCTGCATTAAAGGAACGGTGATATCCCAATGTTTGCCAATGCCATCAGAGCCATCGATCGCCGCCGCTTCATACAGATCTTCTGGAATTGCTTGCAGCCCAGCCAGATAAATCACCATGTAATAGCCCAACCCTTTCCAGATGGTGACGACCATGACGCTAAAAATCGACCAACTCGGACTCGTCAACCAGGGAATCCCGTCAGAAATCCCTAACAGTTTGAGCAGTTGATTGAGTAATCCATTGTCCGCGTAGAGCCACTTCCAGGCAATGCCCGCAACCACCATTGAGATAATCACAGGCGTATAGTAAGCCACCCGAAACCAGCGAATTCCTCGAAGTTTTTGATTGACCAAAATCGCCAACCCCAGCGGAAAAGTGACCAGAATGGGAACCACTCCGACCAGATAAATCAGCGTATTTCTCAAGGTCTGCCAAAAAATCTGATCCGCCCACAGACGTTTGAGATTCGTCAGTCCCGTCCATTGGGCAGGCGTGAGCAAGTCATAGCGAGTAAAGCTAAAATAAAACGCTTGCAGCGCTGGATAAAAAACCGTCAGCCCCAAAATCACCAACGCGGGAAGCAAAAACAAATAGGGAGTTAGCTGCTGCGGAAACTGCCAGTCTTTGAACAACGACTTGTGCATGAACGATCGAGCAAAATAGGTCAGCTTGAGGATTGTAATCCCAATTCTTTATGAGATTTGCGTCGATTAGATCCCTTTGTCCTGCTTAAAAAAGACACTTTACGTTCTCTCTTTTTAAGGAAATTAGAGAGGATCAAAAATGATGACGCGCTGCGAAGAATGGATGTAAACTCAAACCTTACTCAAAATCTTCGGCATCCATCCGTTTGATGACTCGACGAGGGGGCAACACCTGCGATCGCCGTCTCACCGCACCCGCCGGAAGATAGTTAGGGTTGTCGTCATGAATCACTTCGATCGTGCGAGACGGTCGTTGACGCGCAAGCAGCACAAATAGCCCTACCAGCGCGATTCCGCCCCCAAAGGCTAAAATCATTCCACCCAACGCCCAAAGCACACCCGTCATGAGGTTGGGTGACTCTAGCGGATTAACCTGTCCCTGGGGACTGCGGGTTGCGATCGCCGGGGGCATATTTTTGTTTTGGACATTGAGCGTTTCGATCAAGGCCTGCTGACTCTGAATTTGCGCCTTGAGTTGCTCGGTTTGCACGCGCTGCTGCTCTAGCTGGGCCTTGATCTGGTCAGTTTCGGCCCGCTGTTTTTCTAAATCGTAAGTGGTAGGGAGTTGAGTGACCCCAGGAGGCATCGTCCCGACTGGAGGCATTGTCGCAGTGGGCAATGGTTGAAGCGTCGGCATGGGCATCGTCCCGATCGGAGAAGTAGCGCTGACCCCTCCTCTCAAGAGAATGACGGCTGCCAGCCCTGCTAATGCGGCTCCTCCTAAAAATGAAGTTGTATCACTCATCCCCTACCACCTTAAATTTCTGGATTAGTTTCAATCGATCGCAGCTTGCTTTTCAAACTTGTTTAAACGAGTGACGCAATCCAGGTAAACTCCGTATCCTTTTGCTTAACCTGATGGGGCTGAAATTTGAAATCTATGCCCTTTAAAGACATGGCTTCCCATTAGCCCACTCAAGTTTAGCGGGATTTTGCAAAAGTATCACAAATAATTTGCCGATTCAAACCCACTTTTTTGAAAACTTTTTTGGAGATGGTTCAAAAGTTTGTTCAACGCCATCTCAATTGCCTTTCACTATTCAGTTTTTCATTGCGACAGGAGCTTTACCCCCCACCGATGGCTTCTAAAGGTTGGAATTAATTTTCTAGCTCCCCGCCTGACTGAGGAGAGGTTAGGGGAGGTCGAAGATCGATCGCAATGCCAGATTAATTGAATATTACTCAGGCGATCGTAGTTGGCAGAGAAGCAATCCAAACCATTGATTGGGATCTGTCCAAACGTGTAGCAGGTTGAGCATTTTTGATTGAAGTTGTTGTTGAAGGTTGGTCAGATCAAACTTGCGCGAAATCTCACTTAAGATTGTCTCGCCTTGGGCAAAGTGAACCGTCAAATCTAAGGCGTTTAAGTGAACCGTCTGCGATGTTAAACTCCGCAAGTGCATTTCAATCTGGTGTTGAGTGTCGTTGTAATGAGCAACATGCTCAAACTGAGTCAGGTCAAAGTCTCCGTCAAAGCGGCGATTGAGATGGCGCAGCATGTTGAGATTAAAGTCGGCGGTGATGCCCTGGTGATCGTTGTAAGCGGCTTCTAACTGAGTTTTTGATTTCTGAAGGTCGATGCCGAGTAAAAAATATTCACCTGGCTGGAGCGCGTCGGTGACTTGCTGCAAAAATTCCTCACAGGCTTGGGGGCTGAGATTGCCCAACGTGCTGCCGATAAAGCAGATCATCCGTTTGGGAAGGTGAGTCGCTGAGAGTTTTTGCAGGGCCAGTTCATAGGTGCCGACGAGTCCCTGAACCTGGAGCGTGGGATAGTCGATCAGCAATTCTTGGGCGCTACTTTCGAGAATGCCTGCACTGATGTCGATCGGGCGATAGCACAAAGGATAGTCAGCCTGCTGATAAGCGTCTAATAAAATGCGCGTTTTGGTCGAGTTGCCACTGCCCAATTCAACTATTTCGCAAGCACCTGTGAGGTGGGCAATCTGATTGGCGCAGTCTTGCAAAATCGCCGTCTCAGTGCGGGTTAGATAATATTCTGGCAAATCGCAAATCTGCTCAAATAGCTGAGAGCCAAGATCGTCATAAAAATAGCGCGGCGGCAAAGATTTGGGGATCTGGCTCAATCCACTCACCACGTCACTTCCGGGATGAAGTTCGTCTTCTGAGGGCTGAGTCTGGCTGACCAAATGATCGATCTTGAGGCGATCGACGACATTGAGACGATCGAAAACATCCCGACCTGCAAACTGAGTTGACATGCGTCCTCCGTTGATTTTCACCATGCTTGTCTGATTTGTTGAACTTGAGCCTGTGAGCGGCTTTTAAAGTCCCCGTCCAAAGTCCCTTGTCTAGCGTGAGGCGCGATCGTATTTTGGTCAACTACATATCAGACAGAATTTCAGACAGAATTTCATGACGAGAGCGCTGAAGGTCTACGGTTCGGTATCGCGGACGGCTCGAAATCCAGCAAAAATTTCTCTCACATGGGGGTAATACCAGTTGCGAAAGGACGATCGGAGTGCCCAGGGATAGGTCGCCCAACTGCCACCTTTGAGGACGCGATGTTGACCGTCAAAATAGGCTTGAGAATAAGCAGGATAAGGATAACTCTCAAATCCTGGGTAACCGTCAAACCAGGAAGCTGTCCATTCCCAGACGTTGCCCAACAGATCGTGACAGCCTGCGTGACTTTGACCTTTGGGATGAGACCGAACGGGCGACGTTCCCACCATCTGAGCGTGATGACATCGCGTTGGGTCAGGTGGCTCGTTGCCCCAGGGATAGGTTTTTGAGAGACCTGCACGACGTTGCTCTCCAAAATTCCAGCTTGCGGCTTTTTCCCATTCGGCTTCGGTTGGCAAGCGCTTGCCTACAAATCGAGTGTATGCGTCTGCTTCAAACCAATTCACACCGCAAACGGGATGGTCGTCGTAAGTTGGATCATTTCGCCAATAAAGCGGCTCAGTCATAGAGGTTTTTTGCAGCCATTGCCAACCCGCGTCTGACCACCACTTTGCATTCTGATAGCCCCCTGACTGCATGAACGATCGATACGCGCCACAAGTCACCGGAAACTGATCGATCCAGTAAGTGTCTAAATAAACCTGTTGAGTCGGCCGTTCATTATCCATTGCTGCGATCGCTTCACTCCCCTGCTCAAAATAGCCTGCTGGAATGCAGATCATTGGAGCATTTTGATTTGAGAAGTTTATAAAATCTGTTTTATTTGCATCTGTTTTATTTACATTTGTTTTATTTACATCTAGTTGCTGGTTTCTTTCCTGTAGTTTTAGAACGATCGCAACGGTTTCGGCATGTTGGCTTTCGTGTTGAAGTAACCATTTCCACAGGCGTTCTTCAGTTTCTAGCGGTGCCGTTTCTAAGTAGTCAAAAACCTGCGATCGTACCGCTTCCAAATAGTGCAAAACTTCACCAAGGGGAGGCAAATGGACGCGGTCGCCCTTGGGCAAGCCACCCTGAGCAAACAAGCGATGATATTCAGGAAAGATGGGCGGCTGACCTGCACAGCGCTGTAAAAGCCACAGAGCCTCAGTGTAAGCAATGTGACCCAAATGCCATCCGATCGGACTGAAATCAGCATGAGCTTGACGACAGAATGTTTCGTAATCCAGATTCTCAAACAGAGATAGGGTGAGCGATCGACAGTCCTGCATCCAGAATTTGAGACGGACTTTAGAGGGGGCAAATTTCGGGGTCGTGGTCATGTTTTAGAATTGCAACGCAGCGATCTGGCAAGGGGTGCCAGTTTCCTGGAAAAATCGGCTCAGAGGCCACCATCACCGACTGAGGAAAGCTGGGATGATCGCGCAGCCAATAAAGGGTCGGAACTTTGAGGCGATCGGCATAGCGAGAGACCACCAATTGCTGACCATCACTAACCATTAGATTGGCAGAAAACGGCGTTTCTTGTTTGTCAGCGAGTTGAGCCACGAGTTTGATCGTTTGATTGAGGGCTTGGGCCAAACTATCGGTCGTTTGTAGCTCGTCAATCAGCAGCGCAAACAAGTGTTCTGAATCGGTATTACCTTTGATCAATTGATAAGCTAGATCACTGAGACGATCGCGAATCGGTCGATACAAAGTCTGCCGAAAGTTTTTAATAAAGCCATTGTGCATGGCCAAGATGAGAGAATGCTGAAAAGGCTGACAATTGCTCAAATCAACGGCCAGTCCAGCGGTGGCGCTCCGCACGTTTGCCAAAATACAGCCCGATTCGATATAGCGACTCAAACTGGGCAAGTTGATATCATTCCAGATCGGCAGAATGTTTTTGTAGAGAAACGGCTCTGTGTCGCGTTGAGGATGATACCAACCCAAACCATAGCCATCGGCATTCATCGTTCCTGCGGTCATTTCGCGAGGTTGATAGCTCTGGACGATGAGAGAATGTTCGGGTTGAGTGAGTAAGCGATCGAGTTGGACGGGCGAACCAAGATAACCAAACAGGCGACACATAAGACTTTAGAAGATTTCACTTTTTGCATCTTGACACAATCGCCTTAGAGTTGGCTGAATGTCTGTCGATCGGATGATTTTAGAGAGCCGCAGACCACCAGGTTGACGTGAATGCGATGAGTTTTTCCGCTTCGTTGTCTAGCCCTTTAGCCCCTCATTCTGCGGAACTTTCAGAGAAGGAGTTATTGACGGCTCTCTAAACTTCTTTCTAAACTTCTTTCTAAACTTCTATAGTTGAATGGTCTTTTTGTCGTGCAATTCCTCCAGATGTATTAATGAACTGTCGCCGATCACGATATTGAACTTCACTAAAGAACGTTGGGCTTGATATCCTGGCAAGACGCGAATGATTTGATATTCAGTCGTCAAATCACTAGTGCCATCCCATTTGAGAATGGCTAGTTTCGTCGAGGCAACCTCGCTGAGTTGTTCAACAAATTCGTCAACGAAGTCAATTACATCGGGAAGAATGCCAGAAGACATAAAAATCAGTCGCTCTTGCAAATCCAATGTGACCATGACTCGATAGCGTCTAACGGATGAGCATTGCAACTCAAAGCTAAACGAAACCGAGTCAGGAAGATGTTTCCTAACTGCCATATTGTTATCCTCTCTATTTAATGCAAAGAGGATGGGGAACTACAAAGCAGTTGCTCAGAGGTTCCCCAAAGATATGAAGTGTATGCAGGATCTTGATTCCAACCTTTCAAGATCCCATCGCAAAGCAGACGTAGTACAATCATGAACGCCTCCGAAGTTAGTACCGATAACTTAGGTGGAAGTCCTCGGAGATCGGATCTGGTAAATCTGGTTTCCGGGGCGTGATATCCACCTGCGGAATATTCTACAAGAGTTCTTCGTTTTTTGGAATCCTGAATTTTTGAGAGAGGAACGATCGGCTATGCTTGAAGGATAGCAACTAGCGAGGAGTTTCCTGATGCCTCAAGCTCTAAAAGCAACTTATCATAATGGTGCATTCATTCTTCAAACAGACTTTGAGTTACCTGAAGGCACTGAAGTTGAGTTGTTGATTCAAGCCCCTCAAGTTATTTCGCCCTCTATTTCTGATATAGAAACTAAACAACAGCTTCTCAAAACCCTCATTGAGCGAATGCAGCAAAATCCAATTCCACTTGATGCTCCTCGGTTTACACGAGAAATGCTGCATGAACGCCGTTCATACCAATATTTTGATCTACGTCAATGATCCTCGTGATCCCGTCAAGCAGAGCATTGCAGCATCTCTCATATCTGATTTAGCACAAGTTCGACGAGTTTTTCCGTTTCGTTAATCAGCCCTTACGCCCCCCAACCCCCCAATTCTGGGGGACTTTGAACGGAAGATTAGCTTTAAGTTCTCAGATCCGCAAGCGATCGTACTATCTATGTGTTGATTGAAGAACTTTGAGGAATTATTTATAACTCCAGGCAGCGATCGCTAGACAAGCCCACCCAACCATAAACGCCAGTCCGCCTAAAGGAGCCACTGCGCCCAAAATCTTGATGCCAGTGAAACTCAGGGCGTAGAGACTGCCACAAAATAGAAAAATTCCAATGAGAAAGGCTGACCCCGTAACGGTTAGAAGGGTTTGATCCGTTTCAGCGCGACTCATTAGCACCGCAACCAGCAGTAAGGCCAAAGCGTGATACATCTGATAGCGGGCCCCTGTTTCAAAAATTTCGAGAGAGCGATCGCTCAATTTCTCCTTTAACGCATGGGCACCAAACGCACCGAAGGCAACCGAGAGTCCGGCTAGAATGGGAGCGATCGTCAGAAAAATTCGCGTCATCATAAGATTCTAAATCTGTGCAAAAGGGTCGCTGTCTCTAGTTTAAAGTCTTCTATCTCAACACGACTAAAACCTTTGCGCCTGCTGCTTCTAGCTTGCCTCGCATCTGGTCGGCCGTCTCCTTATTGACGTTTTGAGCGATCGTCCAGGGACGATTTCTTTTCACATAAGTTTTGACTTCTATCCAGTCTCGTCCCGTCAATTCGTGAATTGCTTGAATTACATTGCGACGATTGCTATCTGCAACATATTCAACAATGACATCATAGGTTTCTGACGATTGGCTATAACTCAAAGCAGGCTGACCAAAATCGCCATCAAAGTAGTAAGAAAGTTTGCCCTCTTCACTAATGTTGTAGGAAGCGTTGAATTCTTTGGCACGATCGTCTAAGTAGGCTTTTGCCTCAGAGCCGCTCAACTTAGACTCCATCGAAAAGCGCAGCGCATTAATGTGCCCGTTGCCTTCTTTGAGCAGTTGATAGAAAAGCGCTTGAAGTCGATCGCGTTCTGCTTGCTTACTGCCTCGCTGGTTACTAAATATCAGCCAACTACCTAGCGCAAGCGGCGGTAGCCCCAGTATGATCAATGTCCCAAAAGCGCCTTTTTTAGTTTCGGAAGGTGTTTTTTGATCCAACAAAGGAATGGCCATTAGAAGGCTAATCGGAAGCCCAATGCCTAGTAGAATGCCTGCTGCGATCGTTTTAGCGCGCCCCATATCAACGACTCATGAGTTTCACTGCAATCTTAGCCGTTGAGGACTATCAAAGTGCAAGGCCGTGCTAATTCGGGCGTTGCTGAATCGGGTATGAATTCCTAAATCTGCCCTTGCTAACCCTCTCCCAAAAGGAGATAGGACAGGATTTCTCGCTCCTTTCTCCTTGGGGAGACGGGTTGGGGATGAGGGCAAATCATCTCGCTATTCAGCAACGCTGTTCATCAAACTGGCATTAATCCAATGTTCTGACGGTCAAAACCTGTGGCGGCGTGGCATCTGGGGGATAGATCACATCAAACTCGACCAGACGGCGTTCTCCCGGTTTCAGATTTAGAGTGACTAGCGGATCGCCCTGCTGACCACGACGCAACACTAAATGCACAGAGCGAGTTTGAGGCAACCCAGCATCGTCTTTATAGCGAATTCTCACGGTGCCGCGAAAGAAGACCGATCGCGCTGGCGGCTCAAAAAATCGCAGTCCCTGCTGAGTATCTTCTCGCTTTAAAGGATTCTCTACAGCCAGCGTTACGGTTTGGTTTTGGTTGGTGGGATTGTACAACGGCATGGCTAAATCGTACTCAATCCCATAGTTGCCATGTGCCTCATAAGCCGTATCAGGATAGCGTTTGATGACTTTGGCATTCTGATTTTGCCCCGTTCCCATTGTCCCTCGATACAGCAAACTAAATCCGTAGGAAAAAGCCTGACCCGGATTGGGAATATTCAAGCGATCGCTGCCTTGATCTACGACCTGACTAATCCACTGAGACCCGACAGCGACTCCCGCAACTCGCCCATAAGCAAAGGCATTTTTGGTTGCCGAAAGCGGTGTCGGAGGCTTATCACGAGGAGTCACCAAATCGCCCGTATCCAGCAGAGTTTGCCATTCTTCTAGAGTGGGAGCGCGTTCGTTACCGCTGGCATCCGTTTTAGCAAACATTCCCAGACTAGCCAGATAGACCTTACCCGAACTGTGAAGGCGCATCAGTGTCGATCGTCCATTTAGCGGCGGAGTCAACGGCTTAACCGGAATCGGCAAATTCAAAATCATCCGGCTCTCCCCTGGCGGAATCACCAACTGAGGCGGAAATTCTGCTTGCCGTCGTCCCCGCATCACTTCATTGACTGCTCGACTGCCAGGGCCCGCAAACACCTTTCCGATCGGGTTATCCACAAAAGAAGGAATATCTAAGAACGGCGCATCCGGTTGACTCAGATAGCTTGCAGCTTGCAGCGTATCCACTGTCACAGGCACTTGGCCCGGATTATGCACAATGATTCCCAGGTACAACGTTCTCAAATCTTCGGGAGTCAGCGCCTTGGCAATGTGATGAGCAAAAATGTCAAAGCGACCTTCAAAGGTTTGGTCAAGATGAGCGGCAGGCACTCGTTTGGCGATCGCAGGAAAGGTCGAAAGCAAAATACCGTCTTGTTGAACCACTTCGGGACTGTTGCTATTGAAGACCAAAACCGAGTCAAGCTGTCCGGGTAGCGCGCGAACTTCTTGAGGTTTGATAATCTCTTTGGGGGGCAGGTTGGGGGTGGCTTGTGCGAGCAAAATCGGCAAAAATGACAACATTATTCAGCGTGAAAGCATCAAGTAGTGAGGGGATTTTACCATACAGATTATCATTAGCAATTTAGAAGGTTATTCGCTGCGATCGCGCTATTTAAGAAGAAATTTCCCGGCATTCAGGCGATCGACGATCATCAAAAAATCTTCTACGATCGTTCTAAAATTTCGCTCGTTCAACACAGGAACATGCACAAAGATACACTGACATTTGAAATCTCGATTCTGTAAGTATTTGAGAACTGAATAATAAAGATGATTACAAACAAAGTTTCCAGCGTCGTGACTGATCTGAGTAGCGATCGTTCCCTCAGTCAGGTGGTTTAAGTCGATTTTAGTCTCAAGAATTTCAGTCTGAGATTTACCGTTTGACTCTACAGTTAAGTTGTCTCGATTTTCGGCCATGCCGCAGCAAATCAGAATTTCTGGCTTCAGCAGATCAATCATTGAAATCACTTGACGGGGCGCTAACTCAAAATCAACGGTTACTTTTCTTAGAAGATAAGGGCTGGAATTAGAAAGATAGCAAGCAGCGACCCCTTGAGGGTAACTCGAAGAGATCGCCCTCAACAAATCATCTGAAGAATTAGAAACATGATGCGCTTTCCAGGTGGCAAAAGAGGTAGCGAGAATTTTACAGTTCATAAGTTAATTCAGAGGCGATGGGCAACCTTAAATTCATGTTCTACCCTTTTAGAAGAGAACTAAAACTTTTATTTTCTCCTCTTTTTAAGGAAGGTTAATACCAGATTGATTTTTGAACGCTACAGATCTTGCAGCCCCCTAAATCCCCCAGAATGGGGGATTTAGGGGGCGAAGGATCTGTAGCATTAACAAATTGATTCGGTATAAGGGATCAAAAGACGTGCAGCTTCACGAACAACTGGTATTAGCAAAGGGTATTAGCAAAAACAAAGCGTTTAGAAATCATTCACAACTTTTTTGTAAGGCATTCGATCGCCGCAGTTCCGCCAAATTTGCATTCCCTGTGCAGAACAGCACCGTCGTAATTTCTGCGGTCAAAATTTCTACTAACTGATGCAGCGCCTCTTCTGAATCATTGGCCGCTTTGAGAAAAGGCAGCGCTAACCCGGCTAAATCTGCCCCCAGCGCGATCGCTTTAGCAATCTCCAATCCGTTTCTCAAGCCACCCGACGCAATCAGAGGAATCTCAGACGCACACGACCGCACCGCCGTAATGCACTCAGCCGTCGGAATCCCCCAATCTGCAAAAACTCTGCCCAATCTGCGCTGTTTGGCATCTTCTGCCCGTTCACTCTCGACCTTTGCCCAAGAAGTGCCGCCTGCTCCCGCCACGTCGATCGCGTCCACGCCGACCTCGATCAGTTTCTGTGCCATCTGAGCCGATATACCGTTGCCGACTTCCTTGACGATTACAGGAACGGGCAGCTTCTCGCACAAACCGCCAATCTTATCCAACAACCCTCGAAAATTGGTATCGCCTCTCGTTTGCACCGCTTCTTG
This sequence comes from Phormidesmis sp. 146-20, assembly GCF_052939475.1. Classification (NCBI taxonomy): domain Bacteria; kingdom Bacillati; phylum Cyanobacteriota; class Cyanophyceae; order Leptolyngbyales; family Leptolyngbyaceae; genus Phormidesmis; species Phormidesmis sp. 146-20. Next base: position 109,678 of record NZ_JBJPHT010000008.1, on the reverse strand, counting down.
AAGAGGATTGAGATGCAAAATCAGCGCGTCAGCTTCGAGCAAATCGACCACGCGCAAACATTCCTCAATCCCATAGCGATAGTTGAGTTGCACCGCGCCCAAATTGGCAAACAGCAGAGCATCCGGCGCGATCGCTCTAATCGCAAACGTGTCTTCTACTTGAGGATTTTCGACCGCGACTCGCTGCGACCCAACCCCCATCGCCAGTCGGTAATGTTGAGCGATCGCCGCCAATCGATAATTAATCGTTTTTGCTAAATCCGTTCCGCCCGTCATCGAAGAAATCAGAATCGGGGCACTCAGTGTTTTATGTAAAAAGGGCGTGGTTAAATCAATCTCAGCGCGATCGAGGTCTGGTAAACAACAGTGCGTGAACCGATAATTCTCCAGTCCATTGGTCGTTTCCTGACACTGCACATCTTCTTCCAGGCAAATACGAAGATGATCGGCTTTACGATTTTGGGTTTCAGACATAAGGGGTGAGGGATGAATCACTAAGTTTGAACGGGCAGCGCTGACACAGACAATCCTCTCAATTTTCTACGATTCCGTCTCTCTTCCACACCTCACACCTTATACCAAATTCACTAGTTACTGATACAGATCCTCGCCCCCTAAATCCCCCATTTTGGGGGACTTTGAAACGGCTTCCCTGATAGGTTTTTTCAAATTTGAGAGATAGAAATCGGTTAATTAACTGATTTTTATGAGTATCATTTGTTGGTTGATTTGGTATTACACCTCACCCACTCAAAAGGATAGAAGGGCATTGAAGGGCATTCTCAAACGATCTAAAATTCCACATCCCATCCAGATGAGGTCTACAGGATCTTTTATTCGTCAGAATAGGCTCAGGCGAGATTTGAACTTGCGACCTTGGGCTTATGAGTCCCCAGGTAAAGCTAGATAGGATAAGGGTTTCAGTTGTTGTTAAATTTTATTACGTTTCCATCCCCTTGCGGGGAATAGGCTGTGAAACAAACTTTGATTCGATTCAAACCACAGTTTTTTTTCGGGTGTTTCCATCCCCTTGCGGGGAATAGGCTGTGAAACCCATCCTCATGTTTTTAATGCAACAAGGGTTCCTGTACAGTTTCCATCCCCTTGCGGGGAATAGGCTGTGAAACATCACGGACTGCGCTAAATATCTTTGGGGATTGCAACAAGGTTTCCATCCCCTTGCGGGGAATAGGCTGTGAAACTCCTTGAGCATCGCTCATGACCCAAAATGTTTAATGTGGTTTCCATCCCCTTGCGGGGAATAGGCTGTGAAACCTCAAGCCAGTGGCTGGAAAAAGTGCAGTGCGCGGGTTGTTTCCATCCCCTTGCGGGGAATAGGCTGTGAAACTCAAATTCCGAGGATTTTTATGGAATATGAGGATTGGCGTTTCCATCCCCTTGCGGGGAATAGGCTGTGAAACTTTCACCAACGTGCACGGTGTATCTTTTGATTGGATTGGTTTTCATCCCCTTGCGGGGAATAGGCTGTGAAACCCTTCGCTCAGGAAGCCAAGCCCTGAAGAGATCCTAGAAACCAAATCGACGCAGGTCATTTTAAGTGTCAATAAACTCCAATTTATTGTCAACAAGGCAGAGGCCAAGCTACCTGAAACCCTTACCCAGACAGGCATCGACGCAGGTCAACGAGATTATGCGGCTTTCAAGGTTCAGCAGGGGGTGGGACAACCACACCAAAGATAATAAATTACTTAGAAAGAAAGATCAACCCAGTTCGCGACAAAACTCTCTAACCTTAAGAAATTCTTCAAAAAATCATCAGAGAATATACACCGATGGAGGAGGTTCTGGTGGAGAACTTCCCAGCGTAATTGTCCGACCCATCGCATCCGATGAGATCCAGTAAAACCTCACGTTATCTTCCTCTAACTTGATTTTCTTCCGAACCTGTTCAGCCATTTTCTGCATCTGATCAAGCGTCAAAAAACACTCAAAAACAGAATACTGAACCCTTCTGCCATACCCCTCCAAAAAGTTCGCCAGCTTTGTGCGCCTCTTATCATTCGGAATGTCATAAACCACCACAACCAACATCGCCTTTGCCTCACGTCGATCGTAGAAACGGCTCATAGGGCACAGAATTCAGTAAACAACGCTTATACCTCTGAATCTGCAACTGAATCACCCGCCGATAAGAAACCTTGTCCCCCAATCCTGGATAAGCGATCGACTCAGAAATACGCTCCTCAAAATACTTCAGAAAAACTCGCCGCCCCGCATCCTCTAAATAAATTCCACCCTCCTGATTCGCCCACTTAAAGTCAGTAGGTTTCAAAATCTGCTTATTGATCAAACTCATCACCAAACTATCCACGATCGGCGATCGAAACTCCTCCATCAAATCAAACGCCAAATGCAGCTCCTTGCGCTCCGATCGATGCAAATTCCCCAAATACGGATTCAACCCCTCCGCCAAAATCAAACTCATCACATTATTGAAAAGCAACGTATACCCAAAACTCAGCAAACTATAGCAATCCTAAATGAGTCATAAATCAGTCCTTTGTCGCTGCGGTTCAAGGCGGCTTCTGCCCCCTAAATCCCCCATTCTGGGGGACTTCAAGCCAAGATTTCCGGTTTCAAAGTCCCCCATTCTGGGGGATTTAGGGGGCACGATCAACTGTGCATTTCACGAATGATTTAGGATTGCTATATAACTCGTTTCCAAGCCGCCTGAAAATTCTCAATGCTCAAGAATACTGCAATCTGAGCATCCATCTACTTTGCATTGTGATAAATCTCTAATCGAGCTGCCCACCCCAAAATCTCGATCGCAACTTCAGCTTCAATTTCCTTCTGCAAATATTGCTGACAAGCTTGCTGAATGTTGCGATAGTGCGGCTCAGTAGACTTTGAACGCTGCTCCCCCGCCTTCACCAATACTTCTAAATATTCAAATAAATCTGGCTGCCTTTTCTGTCGAAGCGACCACCGCAAATAAGCAATCACTTTCTTCAGTTCATTCACATCAGTTTTACTAGCTTGCAGCGATCGCGCAATTTCATCTGCCGTCTTCCAATCCTGCTCTCTCATTCTTCCTCCCTCGGTTCTCGATCAGTTGGATAACGCAATACCTGCAAAAGCTCACCCACAAGCGACTGATTAATCAACTGTCGATGTGCTTCCGCAATCAGTTTTTGCTTTACTGCATCCGACCAAGCAGAAGCCTTGTAATCATAGTCAGAATAGCGATCGACCACATTTTGTTGATTCACAATTTCCGCCTTCATGATCTCAACCGTAACCGTCCCCATTCCCTGATTTTTCCCGGCTCCCAGCTTCAAAGCGATCGGATGCTTAGAATCTTGTCCAAGTGCAATTAGCAATGCTCCCAACTCAGCCGAATCTAGATTCTTAAACTTCAATCGTGTTGTAAAAATCGCCCCCTTCGGCGCACGTTGAATCGCAACTGTTCGACCCTGCCCCTCAGCAACTCGGCACGTTTGATAGTAAAACTTTCGCCCCTTTGCTAGACCATTGCGATCGCAATACCTAGTCAGCGATTTAGGTGAAAACATTGGACGCACGTATCCAACTTCAGCAGAAACATTGCACAGCGCATCTGTAAAAGACACCAATCCCTGATAGCCCATCGCCCCAAACACTCGCCCCGCAGCACAGAGACGCTCTCCACTTGAAGGTTTATAGCCATCAGGAAGCGTCATTGCTGATTGAGTCGCCGATCGACTATTAGTAATCACCTCATAAATTGCACGAATGCACCCTTTGAGAGAACTGCCCTGAATTACCAATGTTCCATTCTGAGACTGCACCATCGGACGAATCATGGGGACATCACTTTCCCCGATATCTCGCCCAAGCGCTGCGATTCCAGATGAGATATGCACAGGCGTTTGTGCAGTCAAAGCTAGGTCAAACCAACCATGAAAGCGATCGTACCCAAAGCGATCGTGTCCATAACGCTCTTCTAGCTTCGGCTCCGTTGTTGCAAATGGAATCAGTTTGAATGAAGTATCTTCCTCAGTCATGACGCTTGTACCGTAAGTGCAATAAACTGAACTGCTAACGTGTTCACATTGCGAAAACACCGCTGCTGAATTCGACACACCTCTATACCTTTTTCGTAAGTGAAGCCGTTTGGATATTGGGGATTTTTACGATCGCCTGTTAAATTTGTGCGATCGTGCATCAGAACCGGATGATCTTCATGCTCCCATTCGCCCGATAACGGCTGAAATCCCGCTTCATTCAACGGCTCTGAACTCAACATCAACACCCGATAGCTCTGTTGAACTTGCTTCCACCGCAGTTCTAGTTGCGAATTAAACAATTGCCCTTCTGGACTCGGAAACCCTTTCAGATGGGTCTGAATCCCACTGACTTTGTGAGTCCAACGCAGAAAATAGTAGCTCGAAGCGCGATCGTACTTTTCCAAGAGGGCCTGAAGTGTCTCTAAATCCATCTGAGCCGAAGCAACATAACTCATGCAGCACGCTCCTGTAAGAGAACTTTCCACTGTTCTACGGCTGACCGAAACAAGCTCTCTACTTGTTCTTGACCCCGCCACTCCATCTGCACTCCAAATCCCAGTGACATTGCCTCAGCAGGAATCGGCGTTGCTTGATGATCACGGTCTGGAAATCCATAAGGATTCTTCCCTAAAAATTCGCCCGCTCCTAGTAGCATCGTCTTATCCCAAGTCTTGCGGCTTTTACCCATCATCTGGATTTTGTCATCTTGAAATTGACAAGTGGGATAACGCACGATCGCTCGTTTGTAATCAAGGCTAACGGTTCCTAAGCCTCGCGATTTCCCAAAGCCAATCCCAAACCATCCATCATTTAGGTCTCGCAACACTAAGCCAATCAATCCTAACTGTGCAAGCGAGAAATTCTTAAGATGGATTTTGGTACTAAACGCACCAGAGGTACAAACTTCAAAGTTAAACAATGCTTTATCGGTTGCTGCACCTGTAACTCGATCGATCGCAACACCATTTCGTTCCTCTAACACTAATGGAATTCCAGCTTGAGCATCATAGTAGGCATCTTCTACTCGCACTCGACTAGAAATCGAAGTGTTTCCAAACATTTGCTCAGTAAAGCAAGAATGGAGATAGATGTTCTCAGGGCTTTTTCCTTTTAAATAATCTCGTTTGTCATTTAAGGGATCATTTGCCCATAGTTGATCGGGTTCTTTCAGGTTATAGCTTTGACTCCCTACAGTTCTAACAATTCGTTCTGCCTGGGCGCGAATTGCACCTTTGAGCGAACTTCCTGGAAAATAAATCTCCTTTCGCCCATTGTGGAATGTTTCAACAAATTCCATATCAGGCTTTGTCGGATCAGCCCCTTGGCGACCCGATTTAATCAAAATTGGGCCTTCAGGGATAAGATTGAGTTCGATCGTACATTGATTCACAATTGCTTTGTGCATAATAAGTTCCTAAGCTTGTACAACTTGATGATTGGATAGTTTGTGCAAGAGTGCTTCTGACCATCTTGATTTAAGTTCTGCATCATTCAGAATGTTCTGCCTCAGTGTTTGATCCTGATGACTTGCAAGCTGTTTGAGATAGTTCAGCAATTTCTCTCGATCGATTTTGTCTCCTTGTCTGACATCGATCCACTCCATTCGCTCCAGCACCAACTTCACCACACCCAATCCTCTCGATCGTCCTCCTCCTAGTGGCAATTGTTCTGTCTCTAACTGGTACAACCCGACCAGCAACAATCCCAACTCCCAGTCTTCCGCATTCTCAATCACTGCCTGAAACTGAAAGGGTGTTCCCGCAGGAACCACTTGAAAATCGTAAAGCTTTCCACTCGAAGCCGTTTCGGTATCTCGCTCGATCGCGACTCCATTTCGCTCCTGATACTGTCCAAACCAAATCTCCGGCACAACTGTCAAATCACGAACCTGAAGCTTTCCAGCTAACCAAGGCGCACCAAATACAAGTGAGACTAAATCTGTTCTCTCTAGAATCTTCTCAGTGAGTGATTTATCGTCCTTATTCTCAGCTTCTTTGTATTCATCTTTCAGATCTTTGAGCCAAGCAGTTATTTTTGGATCGACTAGCTCCGAAGGATCTCTAGCAAAGTTTAAGTCAATACCACGCAGAAAACTTTCTAAGCGCGATCGCAGTGCCCCTTTGAAGCTCGATCCAGGAATCAAAGGACGACGCAGCGCATCTTTGATCACGGGTAAATCCGAGCCAATGGGATCAGTCGATTTCCCGGCTCCCACTCGCAATGCTGTCACTGTTGTCAGTGTTCCTGTAATCTCTAATCGATTCTTAAAAACGTTAAACATAGCTTCCCCCTACGGCTTGCGATTGACTTCTGGTTCTTTTCCATATCGGCGCAGGCGCAACTGGTCATTCACACTTTCACAACTAACCCGTAAACCCTGTGTGACTCGAAAATGATCGATGCGGTTTTGATTAACATATTTGTCATACTGCAATCCTCCGTCTGCTTTTAAGGGTGCTGGATCGCCATTGGAGGCATTGAGCATAACGGAGACTTTTGCTAATGTCTCTTGGAGCTTCAGACGATCTTTTGCATCTTTAACTTGTTTGTAGTCTGCTTTGAAAGCATCGCTGTAAATTAATCTGGGAAATGCTAGTAAATCTTGTGACATCAGTTGAAGCTTAACTTCCTCCCAAATTAACTCGCCCCAGGTTGAAAATAGCTTTCTACCATCGACCTCCCACAACATCAATTCAGGAATCATTTCAGCTTCTGCAACTGTGGGTTCATGCCCAGCTTTTATCAAAGCAAGCTGCAACGCATGAGGCGCGATCGCAGCTTCATCAATTTTAATCGGGAGTCTCGGAATGGTAATCAGTTGCGAACCTGCTCCTTCAAAAATGTAGATGATTTCATCGGCGTAGAACATACCGATCGTATTCATATACCCTTGCAAGCTTTTGAAGCTGCCGACTAAATTGAAGTAGATTCGATAGCCGTGGTCTTTTCTCAAAGGTTCAACTGTTTCGCGTAACCAGACAATAAGTTCATCAATGCCAACTGCAAAAAGCGCTGTACTTGCCATTGATAACCCCCTCGGACAGACAATATTGACTTGAGTGATGCCTTCCGATCGCAAAAAAGATTCTACAATTTTGGCGGTTGCAACTCCTTGTGCAGTATCAGTTGCAATTAAATAGTGGATGTCTTGCTGTCCCTGATCTAGCTGTTCTTGGTAAATGCCATAGATGCCATTTAGCTCTGCACTTGCTAGACGAATTTGCTGTGAAGAACTTTGACTGAGAACTTCTTGAGATCGTGATTGCAAAACTTCGATAATTTCTTTTGCTGTTGCCGGAAGTTCTTCTGATTTGCAATTTGCAGTATCTCTCAACTGGTTATACCAAGTCTTTTCATCAGGACTCGATCGAACAATCTGATTTGTCAGTAAGCTAGTTCCAATTGTAGAAACAATCACTCGACGCATGGTAAATTCTCCTATTAATTTCGCTTCTGAGGCTTGCTAGGACGCTCAAATGCCTTAGATGGAGCATCAGGTTTAGACTGATTAAAATTCTTCTCTTCTCTTGCTTTTGAAGGGTTACGACCTTCTTCGACCAAAGCAGTATGTTCTCGAACTAAACTTCCTAAATAGAGTTGTGCAAGTCTGAGATGTAAATCTTTCAGATCCTTTGTGTATTCTGGTGTTTGAAAATATTCGCCGAGTTGGTGCTGTTTAGGAAGTGATGTTTTAACTTGCTCAAAAATCGCCTTTGCATCGTCTTCTAGCTCTTCTAATTGGAGAATTAACGCATCTACAAATCTTCGATCTCTGCGCTTTACGCCCAAGACTTTGATATCTCGTGCAGCTTGATAGCGCATATAAGTCTTAATGGTTTCTATGGACGATGTTGGATCAGAAGCAACTAGCAGAATGTTACGAAGTGGCGATCGCTTACTGGTGTCTTCGTGCCCAATATCAAATTCTCTTGCAAGTTTGCCTAATTTCTCAATCACGCCATCCATACGATAGCGAATCTCTCGATCGATTCTTAGCATCAACTCTTCTTTCAGCAAACTCATACCGCATTCTCCCGAAACACCGTGTGAAACTCATTACAAACCTGTACCTGTCCGAATCCTTCGGAGGTACGATCGCCAATTCCTCTCCACTCTAGTTCTTGCAGCGCTCCATACCATTGCTCTGGCTGTTCAGTGCTGAATAAGAACACTGAGCCTCGATTTGTTGTAAGCTCCATATCTTTCATCAAGCCCCAAGCAGAATTCCAGCCCGCTCGATAGTCGTAGCTGCTATAAGAAGTTTCTAGATGAAGTGTGGAGTCTTGAATGCCTGCAAAGTCTCGTAGCATTTGAGCAGATAGCACGATCGTATGTTGCCAGTTATCTGTCAAAATTACATCAGACTGGAGATCTAATGTGAAAAAGGTTCGCTGAGGCAAAGATTGATCAGGTGACTGTCTAAAAATAGACCAAAGGTTCCAACGGTCTTTAAGTTTTGAATTGAACGTAGCAATCTTTTTCTCAACAGATTCAACGGTCTGACTATTGTTGATTGCTAGATGGACTTTGCCCAGTCCTCTTGATGCAGAGCCTCCCATTCGGAAACTGTCAGAATGTTTCTGAAGATAGTTTCTCAATGCTGCTGCTAATTGATCATCATCAATCCAGATCTGACTGCGATAGCTGACGTATTCCCACTCTGGAAAGCGATCGCGCGTATTTCTCAAAAACGATTCATTCAAAACTTCGATGCTGTAAAGAATGTCATCCTGTGCAGTTGCTCTACGGCGATTGATCCCAACTTTCGTCAAAAAGCGGCTTGAAACACTATGCGTCCGATAAGGATACTGCCCATGAATTGCTTTGCTATAAAACCCGGCAAAAGGCTCAATGCGACTCGTATCTTTGGGACAGCTTGGATCATAGATATGCCCGCATTGTTCAGCACAAAAACGATCGATTAACGTATCAAAAACGCCACCTTTCTCTTTGTTCTCCATTTTGAATCCAGGTTCAGCTTTAGAACTGACCGCCGTAGCAGGTAAAACATAAACAGCTTCAGGAACACAGCGAGATTCAGACTCACTGATTTTGGCGATCGCTGGATAAGCATTCTGAAAAATCGCAGGCTGTCCCCCTAAAAACAAGGCTTGAAACTGCCCACCATTGCTTGAAAGATCTTTATTTTGCGGTTTTGCTGTCTTGAGAATCTGAGCCGCGATCGCACCTCGGATTATCGTGCCTGGGATGTAGCTTTCCGTTTCGCTGATCGAGCCACCTGGTTTCTGTCGTCCGATTGCTAATGGAGCTTGAGCCGTGATTTCTAGTTCAATACAATTCATTCCGACTCCCTGGGCGCAATCAGTTGTAACCAAATTTCATCGTCTGGACTCACTTGAGGAAATTCTGTCCAGGTGAGCCAACCCAGTCCAGCAGATTTGCTGCCCCCTAATGCGTGAAGATGTTGGAGTGCTGCCGAAATGAGTGCGATCGCATAGTCTGGACAATCCGCGAGGAGATGAATGGCTCCTTTGAAAGGAAGTTGAGCATTCGCAGGAGAAGTTTCTAGGAAAAAGAGCTTCTGATCCTCAGCAGTACTTCGCGATCGATTGATCGAAACCCCTGGACGAATGACTTCTCCTAATTCTTCTCGGCTATACTGACAGACCAGATCATCAACGGCAATCCGAGCAGGTAAAATCGGATCACCAAATATCTGTGAGACAAGGCAGTGATAGCCTGGGTAATTAGCAACTGTATAATGCGATCGAAATTCTGCTTCAACATCATCAGGACAAAGCTGATTCGCACCTGGAGCTTCGGCAATCCACCATCCTAAGCTTCGAGCTAACTTTTCACATTCGTGCCGTAGTCTGCCTTTGAGTTGAGAACCTGGGATGATCAGTTGTCCTTGAGCATTCCGAACAATGGGCTTGTCAGCGAGAGAACCTGTTGAGCCACCAGCACCAACACAAAGCGCTGAATCTACGATCGCACAACTGTCGATCGTCTGAAGAATGGGAGGTGCAAGCTCATCGAGAACAATCATAGCAATTGCCTATTTAGAACGAGATTGAGCAGGAGAGGACTTTCGTTGAATCTTGGATTTTGGTGGGTCAGGAACAAAGGGAAACAAATCCGTTAACTCGTACCAAATTGTTTCGTAAGTAGTAGAGTCGGAGTCTAAAATCGACATCCAAGGAGCGAGGTTGCCTGAGTTGAGTTTGGCACTACACCAGGGTTGCTCAAAGGCTTGTTCTAAGTTTTGACCTTTCTCGCCCAGGCGAGCGCGGAAGTATCGATAGTTGAGGATTGCAGTTTGTTTGCCTTGTTCAAGTAAGCTTCGGATTTGGTAGAGTTGTGACTTTGGAAAATCGGCTTTTTTGAACGCTGCAAGCGTTTCTAGTAACCCACTCATTTCATGCAGAGTATAGGGTGCGCCATAAAGCTTGAGATGTGCTTGTCCATCCCGTTCGCGAGTTAGACCCTGAGCGCGAAACTCTTTGATGTTGGAAGAAATCATTGTGACGGATTTCATCACTAGAAAATCGATCGTGCCTCCGAGGTAGCCTTTTCCTTTGAGCTTCTTCGCTTTTTGTTTTGCTGATTTTAGTAATTGCTCTACCAAATCAGCCGCATAGTAAATCGGCGTATCTTCGGCTGTGATGAGGACACCTACAGACATACTGAGCTTACATTGCTCTCTCGAATTAGGTCGCTTGGTTGCATCACTGGGCTGATAGCGGTGAACAGATTCTTGATTATAGGATTCATCGCTTTTGTAGATCTGTTTATCTTTCAGTAGCTTCTCGAATTCTTGACTGAGTGTGTTCGCGATCGCTAAAGCACGATCAGCAGGCACAATCAAAAAAACATCATCGCCACCAATCGTGACAATTTCAAAGGGATGAATCCAGCTTGGGTCTTTACGATCGGAAGAATCATCAGGCTCATAGTAGAAGGGTTTAAGATGCTTTGCGATCGCGTGATACACTGCCTGTTCTGTGACAGCAGAAATATCTTGGCTAAATGCGCGATAATCTTGAGGGGTTTTGATTTCTTTTTGAATATAGCCCCCCATGTTATTGCCATCAGCATAGATGTAAGCAACGAAACCAGATGGTTTACTAGCTGCACCAATTTCTCGCAGCGATCGCGCTTCTTTAGTATCGTGTGGCATTGACTCGAAGTAGTTCTGGTAGGGCAGTTTGCTACGACTATCTAGAAACTTCTGCACCCAGCTATCTATTTTTCCATGCTTCCAGTTGCCGACGATGCTTGACCACCAATCTTGTTCTGTACTCCATTTAGCAATTTGACCCATGATGTACTTCCGCCCGGAGGGTTCGGAGAATTTCATCCGACGCAAAGCAGGCACACGAGCGATCGCTGAACGTCGATCGCCTTCATCGCGTTGAGCATAGGGATGAGTTTCGTAGAGCGGGGGATAGGCGCGAGTTGGGCGATTTGAAGTAATATTCCCGCTTCGTCGTTGATTGAATTGACTGGCAAGATGGGCAACTAATTCATTGAAAGATTTACGATCGCGAAATGGTTGGTCAGGATCTTCAGCGTTAGGCTGACCAAAGTAAGCTTGAAATAGTTCGTGTTTCGGATTTGCGAGATAGTCTTGGAGCCAGGGCTGTTGAATTTTGCCAAACCGAAATTCTAGTAGCTTGAATGTCTCACCGACAGCACAGGAGTTTGCAATCAAGGTTTCGCGGGTGTAGCATTGCTCGATCGCGTTAGCAAGCTGATGAACATATGCGGCTGGACAGAGCGCGAGAATATTTCCCCCTGTGGAATAGACAATGAGTTCTGGGATCAGTGCTTTACTGAGTTCGGGATATTCTTGCTTGAACCAACTTTGAACAGTTGACTCGATCAAGGAATCGAAGAAGCTGCGTAAGTCGATGAGGTTAATGCGATCGAGTAATGCTGATGCGCCTCGAATGTCCTGTAGATTGCTGGTTTCAAAGACGTATTGCTTAATTTTAGTTGCGCCACCGAAGACGAGTCCGATTTCTGTAGATTCATTCCAAAGTTCATCGTATTCGGTTTGGAATTGCTCGATCGTGTCTGGAATTTGTGCTGATTTTTCGAGCTTTTGTAATTTTTGGGCTTGGTCTAAGTAGTGAGAAAGTTCGGAATCGATCGCTTGTCCTTGCTTTAGATCGTGACGAAATTTTCTGAGTAGAGAGGGATCGTGTTGGGGAGTTTCTTTGTTACCCCAGGCGAGACACCAAGCGATCGCGATAGTAATGTCCTGATGAGACTGAATCATGACAGATTGAGAAAGTTAGGGGGCGAGACGAGCGGACGATTGACAAGTTCTATGATGCAGGACGGTGGAAAAAGGATTTTCCACTCTAATTTTTCTTTCAGCAGGAGATTCCTATCGATATTACGCTCGAATTTTGAGACAACCCGTATTTTTTCGGAAATTTAAACGATCGTGTAATCTTTCTAACTTTCTAAAAGATTTCTTAAATGTAGCTCGTGCGATTGAAAGCGAGGTTGACCTTTTTCTAAGAGTCGATTACCTTGTTCAGTATCGATGATTTCCACGCGATCCGCCAGAACCTTGAAAGCCGCATAACTTCGTTGGATTGCGTCGATGCCTTGTTCCATAAGGTTTCTAGCGCTTGACGATCTAGCTTATTGACACTAAATCAGTGCTTATTGACTAGTACAAAGCTATTACGTCGATTTGGGTCTTGAGAGCTTCTCAGGGCAAGGCTCCCTAGATGAAGTGTTTCATCACTCATTCCCCGCAAGGGGATGGAAACAGAAAAACACGAGACAAGCGATTGAATCGCATAAGGTTTCATCACTCATTCCCCGCAAGGGGATGGAAACACGTTGATGTTAGGCATAATACCTCTAGACTATCATAAAAAAGTTTCATCACTCATTCCCCGCAAGGGGATGGAAACGTTTGCCATCCAGTCGATCGTTTCCGCCATTCCCAAAAAGTTTCATCACTCATTCCCCGCAAGGGGATGGAAACGTTTGCCATAGCGCAAAAGTGGTTCATGGGTTTCCATGAGTTTCATCACTCATTCCCCGCAAGGGGATGGAAACATCAGATTCAACAGACATGGTAGAGTCCTCGTATAAACGTTTCATCACTCATTCCCCGCAAGGGGATGGAAACGAAATTCCTTAAGAATGTAGTCGAGTTACTTACAACTCGTTTCATCACTCATTCCCCGCAAGGGGATGGAAACCTTGACCCGCAAAACATAGACCCAAACGCTCTAGGTTTCATCACTCATTCCCCGCAAGGGGATGGAAACACGTTGATGTTAGGCATAATACCTCTAGACTATCATAAAAAAGTTTCATCACTCATTCCCCGCAAGGGGATGGAAACTTTTCCACATCCGTTAGTTGTTACACGGAATGCAGCCCAAAGTTTTGTCGATCGATCGAATAAGCACGATCGCGCTAAACCGACTTCTTCATAAATGTTTCTTTTTTGTGTCCCAAGCCCTCCCTCAGACATTGGCTTACATGAGCGCTTCGCCAAATCTCGAAAAAATGTTCTACGGAATGGTCATGAATGGAAGCAGCTATCTATTCGTGAAAGCACTCGAAAAACAGTACGGAATTTCTGACCTATTTTCAACACGATCGCAGTATCGCAACGGTCTATACGAAGTGCCCCGAATCTTAACGCATCTAGGACAACTCACTATAAGCCAGTAGCTTGGTGATAGTCTAGCGAGAGTAATGGAATCGCGCTTGAAGAAACTTCACTCGATCGCGATAAACCTCATAAACCAGTCGATGCTCATCTGTGATCCTGCGCGACCAAGTATTTGAGTTTAGATATTTCAGCGGCTCCGGCTTTCCAATTCCATCAAAAGGATCACCATCACCGCTTCAACAAAATCCATCACTTTCAACGCAATCTTGCGATCGCACTCAATCCAAAACCGCAAATCCTCACGAAAATCAGGCTCAAAAACTGCACTCCGCTCCAGCTTTTCTGAAGACTCCTCAGCCGTCGATTCCGAAGACTCATTCAACTTCTTAGGGCGTTTCTTCGACAAGTCCAAACTCCCGTTTGAAATCTTCAACCGATTGTGCAGCCGTTTCTTGCACCTTAGAGCGCTCCAATGCCGCAATCAAACGATCGGCATTTGCAGAAGAACTCAGTAAATGAAATGTTTCGAGCAAACTGGAAAAATCCTCATCCGTCGTCGCCTCATTTAAGCCCCGTTCGATCGCGGCTTTTGCGGTCGGATTTTGAATGGCTTGAAGCTCGATTGCAAGTAGCTGCCTAATATAGGGTTTGGGATCAACTTCGATCGGAACAGATAAAATCGCTTGACCCAACTTGATGGTTTGATAACTCTCAAGATTATGGCTTTCGATCAGATTTGAAATCATTCTGATTCTTCTGAGCAAACTACACTGCGCTATGCAACAGTATAACCAAGATGACCTAGGCACGATCGCAAACCCCTCTCATTCCTTCATTGCTTTGCGAGCCAACTGCGAATACTTTTTCACGCTCTCATACCCAATCCCCAGATCCTCCGCAATCCCCTTCAAACTCTCCCCAAACTCCTGCCGCGCCACGATCGTCGCCCACAAATCCGCCGCCTTCTCCGCCCGCTCCCCACCTTGCCGCTTCTTCAACCCAAAAAAGAACGCCTTCAACTCCGCCCGCCGCGCCTCAATCAACACCCGCCGCTGCACCTCCACCGAATCGTTCCACTCCGCCACCTCCACAACTGGCTCCTCAACCGATTCCACCTCCAACCATCCCGCTCTGGTCTGCCCCAACCCAAACGTCACCTTATGCCCCGTCCCAAAATACGGCGCACAAAACACCAGCGATCGCACCATTTGCACATAGTCCGGATCACCCTTCGCCTTCGGACTCAGCCCAAACTGCACCCGACCCACAAACCCAGTCACCGAGCCTTGTTTGCCTGCTTGGACTTTGAGCGATCGCACCTCATGCCGCAAGATCACCACACACTCATTCACCCAGTTAAGAAAATCCTCTTGCTCAACTGCGATCGATGCAAAATCATTCCAACGCCGCAAGTAACTATGAAACACATTCTCCGGCATCGGCAAAGGTAAATGATTCTGCCGCTTCCGAAAACTCGTCGCACTCAAAAACGTCAGATTCAAATCATCCTGCTGCCCTTCCCCAGCCTGCTCCCAAACCGCCTCATACGTCATCGCAGGCAAACCAATCTCCCACCGCACAATCCGAAACACTTCCCCCCGCAGCTTAATCTCCGTCGGTGGCTTCACCAACCACTGCTGCATCCACTCACAAACCTCATGATTCAGCCCCGTCACCGTCCAAGCATAAAGCTGCTCTGCCTCAAACTGAATCGATCGACCCACCCGACTCCCTTCCAATCCCGAAATCGTAAACGCTTTCTCCGACTGCCCATCATGCAAATAAGCCGAAAGATCCGGATTCATAGATCGCACCTGATCCAAAAACCAAGCATGAAGCTGAGTCGAAAAGTTAGAAGTCGCTTGAAAACTCCGATTCGGCTGCAAGAAGAGCGCAAGTCCAATCAATTCAGCAGTGTCATCCCAACTTAAAATCGGTTTAGCAGCACGACGTGGCATATCTCAAATCAGTAACTTGGACTCATCTTACCCCGCAAGTTTGCTCGAAGCATTCGATCGCCCATTCGCCTGAAATCCCAGCATGACGCGAATCAGATTCAGCGATCCAACGACTTTCCCTTGAGCATCCACCTTCGCGGGCGTGTACTGAATCGATCGCTTCGTGCCCACACATGCCAACACCACTCCCACCGAAGCATGAGCCGTCATCCCGGTATAATCTGCAATCACCTCTGCCTCTGTCCAACCCTTGGGCAATCGAGTCCGATAAATCTCATCCACTCGCGCCCGAAACTCCAATGGATTGTAGATATCATTCACGACCAAAGGTGCATCCACACACATATCAGGAAACTCCTGACAAAGCTCCCGCGCCATATCCAACCGTTCTCTTGAACAAATCAACCAGCACCGTTGCAGCACTCTATCAACAACTTCTCAAGCACTCAAACCGAGTCTTCCTGCAACGGGTTTGTCCGGATGGCGAAGGAATGTGGTCAAGCGAAGCTGATCCAGCAGTCGTGCAGTCAATTCGCAGAAAAGGTCAGTTCTCTGAAGAGTTTGTTCTTGAAACGCTTCGAGCCATTGATCACCTGGGACAGAATCCACATTTTTCGATTGTTCTGCTCGATCTCGGTGGTAAGCGTACAGCAGAAAATGCAGAAATTTTGCAGCGCTCTGACTTTTTGATCCTACTGTCGTCGAACCTGCAAGAAATAAGCCATTGGCAGCAGTTTGCTCACTGTGAGAATTGTGAAACGATCGCGTTTCTAGAAAGTCGTCTGCACAAAATCGATGCGGTGTTAAACCAAACGGTATGTTCTCACATCAATTTTACTCCAACTCTAGCGAAGGGCATCCTGTGGAATTTGGATCGACATGGCAACACAGCAACTTACGAGAGTGCTGTCGCTCAACTTGCAACTTGGCTACACGATCGCTTCATAGCTTACTAATTCACCTGAAGCAAATATGTAGATAATCGCTAAATCCTCTATTCTGGGGGACTTTGAACCTTGGGTTTCCCTCCGCTTTGGGGCAATTCATCCCCTGACTCAGCAACGCCGCCAAAATTAGCTGACCAAGCATATTTAGAGAATTTCAGGTTAATAAACTCGCGTTCCTTAGTGATTAGTAGATTAGTCGTGAATCGATGGCTAAGAACAATAACAACCCGCCCTTTGAAGATTCCTACTGATTTAGGTACTGCTGTAGTTTTCTAATCAAGCAAATGACGACATTCATTAAATAGCCAAGTGCCAAATAGACCGTCTAGAATCTCTTGATAAATTTCGGGTGTTAGCTGGGCTGGAATAAATGCTTTGACCCATAAGAGATGATATCCCTGATCGGTTTTAAGCGGCTCTAGTAAGTCACCCGATCGCGCATTAAAAACTGCCGCAGACACCTCTGGTTTTAAGTTCCAGCGATAAAGTTTTCCCGCGTAGCCGCAGGTTTGCCGAAGCGATTCATCCTGATTGTAGAGATGGGCGGCTTCAAAAAAGCTGGTTTCTCGTTCCTCAATTTGAAAGAATAGCTCCTGGGCAATGGTCTGTTCAGAAACAATGATTTGATACAAAACAACTTGGTCAAAGTCCGATCGATGTTGAGCAAAAGCCGCTTTAACTTCTTGATCAAACAAGATGTGTGAGAGTTTTTTAGTTAGCAAGCGATCGCGAATTCCTGCCTCTAAATCTTCGGCTGTGATCATCTGGTCATTTAACCAGGCTAACGTGTCGGATGCTTTTTCTAAACGAGATTCTCGACGTAAGCGATCGCTTTCTGCCTGAATCTCATCCTGCGTCACGATGATTCCCTTTGCGTGAGCCGTTTGATCAATAATTTTCTGATGCAAAACCTTTTGATAAATCTCTTTTAATCGAACACTTTTCTTTAAGTAATTGATGAGATCGTCCAACACAATAAAAGATTCAAACAAATGATTAACCATCTCAAACTAGCTGATTTTAACTAAAAATATCACTGCTAAAACTCAACTTTTTAATTTCTCTAAAGCTTCTGAAAGGCAATCGAAAAAAATGTAGGAACATTACGAATAACACTCCTACAAAACCACATTTTTTTACAGTTAATCGTTAGATGCCAAACGCAAATGCAGTTCCACCAGAGGTGCTGAATACACCTGCTGCACCTGCTGCATAAGTTGAGCCAGATGTCCCAGCCGCTACAGCCAAGTAGGTACCCTTGGCAAAGCCGGTGGAGTAGTTGCTCGTTGAGAATGGACCTGACCAGGATTTGCTGCTAAACCAGGCTTTAGCGCCTCCAACAATGCCAGTTGCTTCTTTTGAATCAAACACAGTGTCTAGATATTCCAGGTCGCGAATTACCATGAGATTTCTCCTTCGTTAAAGATGTTTTCACGCAACAGGGAGCGCACTTCAGATCATATCAATTAGAGAAAAATATTCGAGATTTCACCATTAATAATGTCAATTTTTCATAGTAGCTTTATATACTAACTTTTCAAAAGATTGGTTCAAGAACTATCAAGAACCTTCTTAAAAAAATTGCTCTTGATGTTGAATTTTATTACCCCAACAAAATACCTCACTCTAGAAATTGCTACAAGCGAAGACCTCCTTTTTGCAATTGACGAATTGGATCGAATAACACATCGATAATGCGACGACGACGAATTACAAGTTCTGCTGTAGCCACTTGACCCGCTTTGAATACAATCGTTTTCTGATCGGCTGTAATCGAGGTGCGATCGAGCGCAATTTCGACCTGGTAAACTGGCTCTGACTGATCGCTAGGCTTGGCATCTGGAGAAATTGAAACCACCTTTCCCGAAACCATCCCATAATCTTGATAGGGATAGGCATCGAGTTTGATTTGCGCTGCCGTTCCCACTTGAACAAACCCTGCTTCCTGATTTGGCAAACTTGCCCGTAGTACTAGCGGAGCCTTGAGAGCAGTCATCTCTGCGATCGTTTGTCCCGGTTGTACAACTTCGCCCACATTTTGAATGCTTAGAGAAGACACTGTTCCTTCAACAGGCGCAACTAACAATCGCTGGCTAACTTTGGTTTTTGCAGTATTTAATAAGGTTTGAGTTTCGGCAATTTTGGCTTTTAGTTGAGTGGCTTCAACTTCTAGCTGTTGGGTTTGCTGTTGAGCTTCTAGCTGAGATCGAGTGCCGTCTGCTTGCTTTTGATCCAACCCTGCTTGCAACTGCCTGACTTCTGACAACGCTTGTTCCAGATCTCCCTGGCTTTTGGTAATACTGCTTTGACGATCGCGCAATGCCT
Organism: Phormidesmis sp. 146-20; assembly: GCF_052939475.1. Classification (NCBI taxonomy): domain Bacteria; kingdom Bacillati; phylum Cyanobacteriota; class Cyanophyceae; order Leptolyngbyales; family Leptolyngbyaceae; genus Phormidesmis; species Phormidesmis sp. 146-20. The sequence goes on along the minus strand of NZ_JBJPHT010000008.1, from coordinate 90,825 downwards.
GTTCTACTTCAAACAAACGCTCTTGCGAAACGGCTCCTTGGCTGGCAAGTGTTCTAAGTTTTTCGAGTCGCGATCGCTGCGCCGTTTCATCCACTCGAAGCTGAGACAAAACTTCCCGAACTGTGTTTACCTTGGTAGTAGACTGAGCGATCGCAGCAACTTGACCCTGTGAATTTGCAGACGCACTTTCCTGTCCCTGTTGGGCTTCTAGACGCGATCGGGCAACCAACATTTGCATCTGGTTAAGTTGTGTTTGATCAGAGGCTAGTGTTTGCTGTAAGCGATCGACTTCTCCGGTTGAGAGTTGTGGGTCGAGTTCCGCCAGAGTTTGTCCCGCTTTCACGAGCTGTCCTTCTTTGACCAGCAGCTTTGTCACCTTGCCTGATTCGACCGGATGAATCTTATACACGCTTCCTTTAGGAACAAGCTGCCCACGGGCATGACCGACCTCATCGATCTGCCCAAAATAAGCCCAGGCACCAAAAGCACTACAAAACGCAATGCCACCCAGCAGTAGGTAAAGCGGAAAGGCGATCGGAGGTTGGTCTAGTACGGACTGTAGAGAAGTAGACCAGTTTGATTGTTGAGCAACAAAAGTGCGACTCGTGGAGCTTGGAGAATTTAATTTCAGACGATCATCCAACTTCTGCACAGCAACGCTCCTGGAGATAACTTGCGACTGAATTTCCGTCTGATTAGAGAATTTAGATTGTCTCCTAACATCCTTTCAGTTGTATTTGCTTATTAACCGATACAGCGATTTCTAAACTTAAAGTAGAAATTTCAGTAAAAATACCACGTCAATATTACTGGATCTCATTTCTCAATACGTAATTACACTCGACTTTACTGGGATTTTATCACCTGCTTCACTGAATTTTCATACATGAGGGATGAGGCAGTTCTGATTTAGATAGTTAGTTAGTGAATAGAATTCTCCCCCGCCAAAACGAAGTTTGTTTTCGCAAACTACACTCATCAATATTGTCTTAATTCGCGACGGTGGGTTTTGTTCTCCTAGCTGCGGTTTTAACTACCAACTTTAACCATCTTCCTATAACTGCTGCCGTGCTAGATGGTAGTAAACCCCTTGCTGAGACATTAATGCAGGATGGGTGCCCTGCTCAACTAGAATGCCGCGATCGACCACCAGAATATTATCTGCATCTCGCACGGTTGATAGCCGATGGGCAATCATACAGATAGTGCAATTTCCAATTCGTCTCAAGTTATCGCGAAAGCGGCGCTCTGCATGGACATCGAGTGAACTGGTCGCTTCGTCTAAAATGAGTAAACGAGGTTCACCTAGTAGCGCACGAGCGATCGCAATCCGTTGTTTTTGACCGCCTGATAGCGTTGTCCCTCGTTCTCCTACTTTGGTCTGATAACCCAGGGGCAAGTCTTGAATAAAGCTGTGAGCTTCTGCTAGTTTTGCGACTTCAATGATCTGCTCTAGCGTGAATTCGGGACGAAATAGCGCAATGTTTTCTAGAATGGTGCCCGAAAACAAGAAACAATCCTGTGGCACAACTCCCAACTGCGATCGCAGCGATTGAGGAGACACCTGGCGAATATCATGCCCGTCGATTAGAATGCGCCCGCTCATTGGCTGATAGAGTCCTTGAAGTAGATTCACCAATGTACTCTTACCTGAACCGCTTTGACCCACAATCGCGACCATCTGCCCTGGCAATATTTCAAAGGAAACCGTTTGCAGCGTATTTCTTTCCTGCTCGGCACTGTAACGAAAAGTGACATTCTCAAAGCGGACTTCACCTCTTAACGGCGGCAACATCAGCATCGGACGTTGAGCATCTTCTTCTGGCGACACCACAAACACATCATTCAACCGTTCAGCCGCGATAACAACTTCTTGTAGTTCATCCCAAAGCTGCGCCAGCGAGAGAACGGGCGCGATCGCACTTGCCAGCAGCATATTAAAAGCGACAAATTGCCCTACCGTCAGGCTTCCTTGAATCACTAAAGTTGCCCCATACCAGAGCAGCGCTGTACTCCCCAGGCTATTCACCAGTCCGCTGAGAAATTGCAGCGTATTTGATAGCTTTTGTCCTCGAAATCGCGCATTCAGCAACTCAGTCAGACGGTCTTCCCAACGCCAGCGTAAGGTTCGTTCTGCGGCGGCGGATTTGATTGTCTCAACCCCAGTCAAAATTTCTACTAGAGCAGAGTTTTCGATCGCGGTCTGCCGAAACACATCGCGGGAAACCTGTCGCATAAAGGGCGTAGCAATCAGAACAATCAGCGCGATCGCAACGAGCAATCCCAATACCAGCAGCATCAGTTGCCAGTTGTAGTAAGCCATCAAACCCAGGTAGACAAACACCATCAGCGCATCTAACCAGACCACGATCGCTTGCCGAGTTAGAAACAACTGTACCTTCTGGTTTTCTTGTACACGAGTTAGAATATCGCCCACCTGACGAGACTCAAAAAATGTCAGAGGCAGGAGTAGCGTATGGCTAATAAAACCACTGATCAGCATCAGATCCAGCCGATTAGAAAAGTAGTCAAGCAGATATTGCCGCACAGCTGTTAAACTAACTCGCCAGATACCAAAGAGCAGTAGCCCGATCGCAAACACATTCAGCGTGATCAAGCTGCGTTGAACAATGACTCGATCCAAAATGAACTGAGTTAACAACGGAGCCACCAGCCCAAATACTTGAATCAGCAGCGAAGCAAAAATGATTTGTCCGATCACGGTGCGATAAGCTGTCAGCAGTCCCCAAAACCGCTTTAGGGAGGGCTTTTCTGCCTCAGATGCCTTAAGTCGATCGGTGGGTTCTAGTAACAGTGCATAGCCACTCCAATGGGTCTGAAACTCCTGTAGTGATAGTTTTTGCCTTCCAACTGCGGGATCAGCAATCAAAAATTGGTTTCCTCTGACTCGGTAGACAACCACATAGTGATCGCCTTGCCAGTGAGCAATCCACGGCTTAGATTGTTCGATTAGCTGTCCCAAACTAGCCCGCACGGGTCGAGCCTGAAAGCCTACACCTTCTGCGGTGGTTGCCAAAGCTTGAAGTGAAACCCCAAACCGCCCCATTCCTGCCCGACGAGTCAAGTCGCTCAAGCTCAAACGGTTACCCCAGTACTGTCCCACCATAACCAAACAAGCAATGCCACAGTCTACCGAACTCTGCTGCGGAACAAAGGGATACTTTTGCCCTAGGCGCGATCGTCGCTTCCCAGGTTGCGGAAAGGGCAATGTATTAGAGGATGCTATGTCAGCGTGAGGAAAGTTCTCTGAGTGGTTAGTCGGAGTTTTCTGAACGGCAACCGAAGTTAAATTATCTAAGGTTGAAACCGTTGGTACGATCGTTTCCCAGTACTCAGCAGGCAAATGGTACAGGACAACTTCTGTTTGAGCAGTCCAATCATCAGATGGAGACCCCCAATCGCCCAACTTTGGAGGCTGAACGTTGCGGCTGTAAACTTCACCCCGACGCAGCCAAAACTGTCCTGTTTGCGAAACTTCGGCTAACCTTTTTCCTGGTGGTAATAAGATTGAAACCAAATGAGATCCGATCTCTAAAAGTTGAGCCTGAGATAGTGATCGTAAGCTCGTCAGGGTTTTAAGAAACAGTAGATAGTCTCTTGTTTGGGCCTGTTGGTGCCAGCGATCGCGCAGGTCAGGAAGTTTTTCTAGCCAGGATTCTAGATCTTTGATATCAATTTGGGCAAGCTTTCCGATGCTGGCGGCGATCGCTGAATATTGAAGAGTTGCCCACAGGTCATCTGCGCCAAAGCTATCACCTACTTCTAACACACAAACAGACACCTCCTTTTGCTGTTCGCCATACCCTAGCAAGCGGACTCGCCCCTGACAAACAATAGATAGCGTGGTTGGTGAGGAGTTACAGCGATCGCCCAGTCGAAATTCTGCAATCTCAAACGATTGGCTCAAAGCTTCAATGAGTAGCGGATCTGCTTGCGGAAACAGTCGCATCAAAATTTCGGATAGCTGATCGATCGCATCCTGAAAAGGTTGAGGTTGCCGCTGCATTTGTGCCCCTGGAAACGTGTTGGTTGAGTCTGCTGGTTAGGCAATCCCTATATTTTTTAGTTGACTACGAGAATAAGCTTTTAATCAAACTGTGTGGGAGCGCATTGAGATGATCTTCTAATGCTTTTTGTGGGCTTTCGCATCCGCAACGATCGTCCCTTCATGAAAGCTTAGTAGAAATACGGTGCTATATGAATTTCTCTCGATCAACCTACCAGAAAAGGGCGTTGCTGATTGGAGGGATGAATCTGTGGGAAGTGTCCATTTTTTCGCCCCCTAAATTCCCCAAATTGGGGGACTTTGAACCTTGGCGTTCCCGCCGCTTTGGGGCACACCCCCTGATTCAGCAACGCCCAGAAAAGTTGCCACTCCACTATTCCAAAACTTTTGGCGATTTAGTCCTGTGCGATGGCGCGATCGCTGTAGTGATAAGTAGCAGTTTTTAGCGGTGAGTGGCTACTCGAAACTCTTTGTGCAAAGCTTTATACAAACTTTAAACATTAACTCGTGATTTTACTGAGATTCTATTAAATAACTGCTATCGTTTTCTTAACTCATCAGTGTATTTCGTGACATCTTAACTTGTGTCTCAATCCATCTCCCCCGTGGATTCTTAGTTAGTAAAGATGTATCTGCCAGACTACCTGACCCAGAGAACTATTGAGCGATTACTAGAAGACTGACCTTCACTGCCCATCGAACTATCCTTCAGCCCCCACTCCAGTAGTACGGAGTTAGTTCGGTAGGTCATCTGTAAGTTGATCAAAAATTACGCTCAATTAAAAAGCATCTCCCATTTCTAGCTGTATGTTCGATTTAAGGCTAGGCAGTCCTGCGTGTAAGGGCTGACAGTTTGACGCGAGTCTGCGAAATCGTATGAATTGAGAGGATTTTATGGAATTGAAACGAAACAATACTCAGCGTTTGTTGCTGCTGCTGGTGCCGTTGGCCGTCACATCGATCGCGCCCAATCCAGCTAACGCCAAATCTACAGCCTTCTCAGAAGCTCAGGTCAAACTCTTTGACTTCAGCCACAATCCACTAGAGGTTTTGGCAGCGATCGACTCCAAAACCGTCATCTCTGCGACAAACGGGAAAGCAACCGCCATTGCCACCCCCAAAGCGCTCTTTTTGAATAAACCTAAGCCTCGTGCTGAAAACTCATCGGTGAGCCAGGCAGCGGGAGACGGTATCGCTTATCAAGGAATCGCTCAAAGCTTTGCGGGTGTGATTGGCTACGACTTTGAGATCGCTGCCGGAGAAGAGTTTTCGTTCAAATTTGATACGCTGCTGGAGCTGGCAACTTTGACTGACAATCCTCTTAAAGAGACTGCTAGAGCCAGCGGCAACATCAAATTTCAATTGTTAGATGTCAGTTATGAAGACACTTTCATCCCACTAAACGAATTCTCAATCTTTGGTGCTCTTAATACTCCTGGCAAAGGCGATCTGTTGAATGCGACAGGCTACCAGAACATCGAATTTGATCCCGACAAGACTTCTGTGGCTCGATCGTTTGGGGGCAATAAGGAGTCTGCGATCGCTAAGACTCAGGGTACTTTCTCAAGATTTTTTAGTCAGAAAACCAGGCTGATGTTAATTGAGGAGAAAGAAAATCAGGCGATCGTGCAGGCTGTTCCAGAACCAATGGGTACAGTCGCCTTACTTGTTACATCTGTCTCCATGATGGTCGGCGGTGTTCTGAAACGCAAAAAAACACAGTCTGGAGTGGAGTAGTCCTCTTTAAAGGGTGACTTAAGGAATTGTTAAGCCATCCTTTCGATACCGAAAACCTGCATCATACTAGAAACAATTCTTTGAGCCGTGAAGTATTGTCTAACAAGCAAGGCTGCATCTGCTAATTCTCCCACTTACTGCATTAGACAATCTGCATTAGACAATTTGAGCATCGACTAGCGCTTGAACGCTAAGAGGATGGTTTAAAAGTCATCTCGCTGGTAGCAGAACGGGTTAGATCCCCCCTAGCCCCCCCTTAAAAAGCTACCGTGTACACACAAGTTGCTTAATCGTTTATTGCCGAGATCTTCGCCCCCTAAATCCCCCAATCTGGGGGACTTTGAACTCGGATTCTGGGCTTGGAGTCCCCCAATTTTGGGGAATTTAGGGGGCTGAAGCCGACTGAAACGAAGCGAGAAAGAGATGTGTGTACACAGTAGCCTTAAAAAGGGAGGAACTAGATTCAAAATCCCTTTTTAACGGAGGCAGGGGGGATCTCCGAGTCTCTATCTTCACAACAGAAGACTTTTGAAACACCCTTTAAGGCTTGGAGTCGATCACTTCACTTCCAAAATGAGTTTTCCTGCCGCAGACATTGTTTAGGAGCCGCTATTCATGACAACCTCAACTGTTCTTAAGACGCTCACAGCGATCGCTGTTGGGTCTGCTTTGATGATCATGGGCACCCCGACGGCCCAGGCTGCGATTTTGACCTCTGCTACATTAGGAGAAACCAAGCAGATCTTTGGCGCTCCGGTGAGCAATGTTCAGTATCTAGGCTGGAGATTTAGAGTTAGTGCGCCGTTTCGAGTGACGCGGATTGGGGGGCATTTGGTCGGAGACGGAGGCGGAAAACCAATCTTTGGGGCGATCGTTCGGCTGAGTAATCCGACGGCGTTTCCGACGGCGTTTCCGCCTGCCCCTAGCGAGGTGGTTGCATCCACGACATTCATTCCTCCCAGCGCTCTCACCACTAGAAGCCAAGACGTAAGAATTCCGCTGTCTGCGTCACTGCCGCCCGGAAACTATGCCCTGATTTTTGGTAGTACAACGAATCTGGGTGGAATCGCTAGAATGCCTATCAACAACGCCAGCTTGCCGAGTTCGACTTACTTTATCTCAGGTGGCGGCACTTATCAAAATCTCGACCCAGCATCAGGGCTAACTAATATTCGATTTGTAGTTGAGGGTTCTTAGCTCGACTTTATCTATTTGCTGAAACCCTGAAATACCAGTGGTTGCGGCCTGTCCAGATTGCCTCTAGTGCAGCGTCAACGATAAAAATTAGGGTTAGCGATCGCTGAAGTCTTCATTCAATGAAACTTTACCAAGAGATATCTACCCTAAGATTTTGGCTTCGTTTCAATGGGTTGCAGCCCCCTAAATCCACCAAATTTGAGAGACTTTGAAGCTCAAACCCGTTTTGAATTCCAGAATTTTTTTGATCTCAAAGTCCCCCAGAATGGGGGATTTAGGGGGCGAAGTAACTTGGCAATAAACGATCTTATTTAATTCACGATCCTAAGCTACGGTGCCTATTAAGCTGCTCGACATTTAGGTTGATAGCCATTTCCGCATTGTAAAAGGGTTGCAGAGCCAGTTTATGCAAACTCAAAGTCAATCAGCCTATCAGGGCGATCGAGTCGGAGAGCCATTTCCAGTTCCGCGTGGTTCTGGTTGTTTCTGAGACTCTGATTCTGCACTTTTATAAGTGACTCTAAGACGGAGTGCTTGAGTGGGTCGATTCGGCTGGAGTTGTCGTCGTTGAAGTTCTCTCACTGCCCAGGCATCAAAGGCAAGCTGACCACTCGATTGAGCCACTCGAATGTTTTGTGGGCATCCAGCATCATTCACATCGTAAAGCAATCGCGCTGAACCTTCGCCCTGAAATTCTGCGGGTATCGGCAGAAAACCAAAGGGACAAGCCGTAACCGTTATCTGACTGTCAAACGGCGACCAAGCAACGGTTGGTAAAGACTTCTCACCCACGATCGACAGTTGTAGCGTTTTATCATTGAGCGGCGCGATCGTAATTTGGGCAATTCCAGGATACGGCTGTTGTAGTTGAAGCGGTTTTTGATCTTTAAGCGTTGTATTAGCAATCTCTACAGTGACGCGATTGCCTTCTGATTTGGGATTGGTAAATGTAATTGTCCCTGAACCTACGAACTGAATGATTCCTTCTGGTAGCAGCCTTGATCGCTGGCTGGGAGGTTGCTGGAAAGCAGTTTTTACAGCGGCTGAATTTGGCGCTTGAATGGCCGTAATCTGGAAAATTGTGGGTGTGGGCGCTGGCGTTTGAGCCGTTGCGTTTTGAGCAGCGATCGTCATTGCACTAGTCAGAACAATACAACTCATTTGGAAATGACGAACCGGAACAAAAGACTTCATATTACAACAGCCTGTAGCTCATACTTGGAGGATTCTACCATTACTAATGAATTAATTCTCATTAGGGAAGGCACCTCTATTGTTTTTGTCAAAGAAAACTGCTGTTGAGCTTCCAGATAAAGCTCTTCCAGGTTCTCAGCCGATAAGGTCAGCTTCATTGCAAGATGCTCACGATATTAATCGGACTAGTCAGATTTCTTGTTCCCTCTCCTTGGGGAGAGGGTTAGGGTGAGGGCAGAAAGACTGTGCTACACAATTGGGATGCTCCCGCACGATTTCTCTCGTCCCCCATGACCCACTCAGATGTGTTGCTTCCCCTAAACACAAACCTCGACAGAATGTTAGAACTCTGATTTAATCAAGGTCATGAAGTTTATTGACAAAAATTGTCATGTCTTTACCCGCTGCCCTCACCGCTCGCAATCTTACGCTTGGTTATGAAGGAACCCCGATTGTTCAAGATTTGACTCTCGCTGTTCCACCCGGACAAATTACGGCTTTGGTGGGTGCAAACGGATGCGGAAAATCAACGCTCTTGCGCGGATTAGCCAGATTACTCAAGCCGACAAGCGGAGCAGTTTACCTTGACAGTAAATCGATCTTTAGCCGATCGACCAAAGAAGTTGCACAACAGTTAGGATTGCTTCCCCAAAACCCGATCGCACCCGAAGGGCTGACGGTAAAAGATTTAGTGGCTCAGGGACGCTATCCCTATCAAAACTGGCTACAACAATGGTCTACTCAAGATGAAAAGATTGTGCAGCGGGCGTTGGAGACAACTGATTTAGAAGGGTTTAGCGATCGCGCTTTAGATACGCTTTCCGGTGGACAACGCCAACGCGCTTGGATTGCAATGGCCCTCGCACAAGATACTGAAATTCTTTTATTAGACGAACCCACAACATTCTTAGACCTGGCGCATCAAATCGAAGTGTTAGATCTGCTCTATGACTTAAATCAGCGGCAGGAAAGAACGATCGTCATGGTGCTACATGATCTCAATCAAGCTTGTCGCTATGCAGATTATCTAATCGCTGTTAAAGAAGGGCGAATCTTTGTGGCAGGCGATCCGCAAACGGTAATGACAGAAGAGACTGTTCAAGCTGTGTTTAATCTAGACTGTCGCATTTTCTCAGACCCGATCGCAGGTACGCCGATGTGTATCCCAATTAGCCAAAAAGCAAGGGAGCGTCGATAATGCGCCTGTCCGGGGAAGCTTATGATGAAATGCTTACTCCGCTTGAAGTTCAGATTGATCCCGAAGACGAGTTCGATCAAACCTTTGCTGTCTCACGCCTGATCGGTGAAGGTTATTTCAGGGGGTGACAAGGAAGCTACAACGCAGGCTGGTTTGAGGAAATAGCCCTGAAACCTCGCTGGAAAAAAGGACGTTTTGGGGCTTGAGCGCAATGAGCTGATGCGCCAAGGTGGAGAACAAATTGAGGCTATCATACAAGCCAATCCAAAATTGACTGTGGCGATTTTGAACACGTTTTGGTTCTTTGACCCAACAGACCTGGTTGACTGACAAAACTCCTGAAACCCTCGATTCTTCGTAGGTTGGTGTTGAGCAACGCGAAACCCAACAGCAGCCTTTCTACCGTTGCTAACGTTGGGTTTCACCAAGTTCAACCCAACCTACCTGAAAGGATTTGTCAGTCAATCAGCCCAACAGACATAGGATAGGGGCAAGCGAATCGCGACGTTTACCAGGCGATCGTACATTTTTTCTACGTCCTTTCCTAAATAGTACTACCTGATTCTCTTAAAATTCCCTAGACTACCCAGTCAGATTAGTAACAAATAATACAGCGGTAAGCATATTTTGACTAGTTAAACACTATGAATTAGATATAGCAGTTCTAAATCGTCTGTGAGAATCGTCAATTGATGGGTGGTTACTCATTAGTCCCTAGCAATTGATTTACGACTAACCACTAACCACCGAACTCCCACAACTCAAATAGGATAGCTATAGTACCAACTTTTAGTAAAAGCAAAATGATGAACGCAACTCCTGACAGAACACTTAAATTACTAAGTTCAGGCTTACCTCTGAAACTTTCTCGCCGTGGCTTCCTTGGTTTGATGGGGCTGTCTGCCTGTCGTGCCACTCTACCCTCGTCTCAGCGTCGATCGCTGCTAGTCGGCACAGTCAGCTACGAAGAAGGCAGCAAATCCCTGGATCAGTACAATCGCTTTAAACAATACTTAAGCGAAAAAATGCAGTCATTGGTAGAGCTAGAGCCTGCTATCAACGAGGGGAGAGCTTTAGAGCGGATTCAGCGGCAGGAATGGTCGCTAGTGTTTGCGCCGCCGGGGTTGACTGCGATCGCAATCTCACAACATCAATATACGCCCCTCTTTCCGCTGTTTGGGGTACAAGGGTTGCGCTCAGTTCTGGTGGTGCGAGAAGATAGCCCGATTCGGGAAATTGCAGCGATCGCAGGTAAGTCTGTAGCCTTGGGAAAGCCAGGTTCTGCAACGGGATACTATCTGCCGATTTTTAATTTATATGGTCTAACCCTGTCAGAACTGATGTTTCCACCCACGCCCAAGGCGATTTTAGAAGCAGTGGTTGAGGGTAAAGCAGCCGTCGGTGCTGTCTCGCTAGAAGAGTTTGAAACTTATAAAAGTCAGGCTAATCCCCTCAGTTTGCGAATTCTATTGACCGATGTTCACAATGTTCCGTCTGGTGCGGTTTTGATTAGTCCTACGATCGAGCGCAATGCTCAAGAATCAATTCGCAAGACTTTAAATGAAACCCCTTCTGTCGTGGCTCAAGAAGCCGGGTTTGTGACAAATGCTCCCGTCGCTGACTACAAGTATATGATCTCAGTAGTAGAGCGAGTGAGAGCCATTTTCCCAGGGGACACTCAAAAGACGGGAGCGCTACTTCAACAAAAACCCGTTCGTTTGTTTAAGTGAACTAGAGCCTGTCACTTGTTTGGCGATCGCAGTCATCTCTTGAGTCCAGGGATGATTGGGATACTTCAAAGAAAAAATACCACTGCTGCCCAAATCAAACATCTCTTCACTGACTGGGAGGATGCCCGCTACGGGAGTTTCGTAGGTATTTTGGACTCGCTGCCGTAGCTCCTTAAAATCCAGTGATGGCAGGGCTTTATTGACCACGAGCATCATTTTGGGAACTTCTAGCTTACGAGCCACATCGATCGCGACAGCAGTTCCTTGATAATCCTGTTTGTCAGGACGAAGAATCAGAACAAACACATCCGAGAGAATGATCGAGAGTAGCGTTTCTTCATTGATGCCGGGATGAGTATCAATCAACAGATAATCTAGCTTTAGCCGACGCACTAGATTTTGTAACCCATCATTGAGAAGTCGAGCATCATAGCCTTCTCTAAGAATGCGAGAGATGTCACTCATTCTAATGCTAGAAGGAATCAGATGGATACTTCCCTGACGACCAAATAAAGACTGCTTTTGTTGCAGAATTGAACTGACATCATAAACGGCTTCTTCGATGGCGCAGCGCCCCCAGAGATAGTCATTCAGGGTATAGCGCAGTCGCTCTTCTTCAAGCCCAAATAGAACATGAATTCCGGGTGATTGAATGTCAGTGTCCACTACGCCAACTCGCTTTCCAGAACGAGCAATCAGAGTCGCTAAATTACTGGTGACATTCGACTTACCAGTTCCGCCACGAAATGAGTGAATTGAGATAATTTCAGACACGGTATATCCTCAAGGTAAAGTGACTAGTGAAACATTGACCTGAACGCTTGTCCGAAAGTCCCCCAGAATTGGCAGCTTGGGGGGCTAGAAGCACAAAACAACGAAGCAAAAAGCTTTATCGAATTCACGTTAAATAGGAGCTTAATCAGTCGCAGACTCGCGTTTACTTCTCAAAGCTTTTGCTTCCTCCTGTAATTTCTGAAACGATTCTGACTCGGCGATCTCAGCAACTTGACGCGCTCGTTTGCCATCGTCAATTTCGAGACGCAATTTCTGCAACTGTTGTTTGAGTTGTTGTTCGCGGGCATAAATTTCCTGCACCATGCGTTGAAACACTCGCCCTAATTGTCCTAGTTCATCATTGCGCTTGGCGATCGGGGCTAGTTTTTCATGTTCAAACTCTGCTGCTTCTTCTGCGCTGATCTCGTTCATACTAATTTTTTGAGCAAGCTGCGCCATTGGCTTAATTGGTTGTAGTACGTTGCGCTTGAGCAAATAGTTGATGAGCAAAATCACTAGCGCGAATATGCCAATGAATATACCAATGATTAGAGAAGAGGCTCGACTGGCATCATCAAAAACTTTACTAGCAGGAACGTAAATCACCTGACTACCCAGCACTTCATTGAGCTTCCAGTTAAAGCCATTTTCTGAGCCATAGCTGGCGATGTGACTTTTGGGAGCCGCTTGTGGCGTACTGTGACAGCGCAAACAGGTTGCATTTTTCACTGAAAATGGACGGGCACTATAAAACAGCTTCTCGCCCACAGAGTCCCGAAAACCGGAGATATTTTTTAGCTTTGGGTTGCTTTGAAATTGCTTGGTAAGATCAGTTTCAAACACATCTGCCTTATCTCGCAAGTTTGTTGGATTTAGCAGAGCATCTTTGTAGAAGAAGTCTTTATATTCGTCATTTTTGCGAAGACCTTCAAAGACTTCTCTCACTGTAAAACTGGGAATCGATTCGGGGATGAAGGTAGGTTGCGTTTCTACCATTGGCATCAAGAGCGGGCTAATGCGGGTGTTGGTAAATGCTCTGACTGAATTCATCGTCTCGGACAATATCTCGCTCCGGTAAGCGATTTCACCTTCTGCTTTTTGTTCAAGTGCATGAGATAAGGCAAATCCACTCAGCGCGATCGCACCCACAAACACCAGTGATAAAAGTAAAGTAAATTTGGTTGCTAACTTGGATTGATTTAACATTGCTGCTCCCGTTTGTATTTACAACATTGCTAGAAACTTTTGAGTGTTGCTCATCATGTTGCACTTAGAGTCTCTGAGCGATTTGCGGTCATGGTCGATCATCTATTGAGAAAAGAGGTTAAATAGCAGATCATTGGGGCTTTCACGTTTAGTGATACTGCAATATGCAGGGGTTTGATCTCCTTGTAGCTAAAAGCATCACGTTTGGTGGAGCAATTTTCGCCTGTCTATGACGAAAGTCTTAGGCGTGATCTGATAGGGTAAAGCCAAAGTTAGAGAGGCTCTATTTACTTCGTTTAGACAAAACCCAAGACGTTTTTCAGATGTGGATGAGGGGATAGAAAACCTATTCTGGTGACATCAAGCAAGGAACGCACTACAAACCGTCTGTTCTGCTTGCAATTCACTTAACTAAACCGGAAGGAAACACCATGTCTACTGAAATCAACTACCACGCTCAAGAACTGTCTGTTCAAGAACTCGATGTTGTAGCTGGCGGTGCTGGAATCGACCAACTACTCGCTAAAGACTTCGATGCGTCCTTTCAGACAGCTTCGATCAAAGATGCTCGCGCTATCAATGTTGGGCCCAATGGCGTTCAAACCGTTGAAGTAACCGAGATTGACCAAACGAAAACAGTTGCTAGTGACGATCTCCTGGCAATTGTCGGCGACTTCTAAGAGTAGCGTTCAACGTCAAGCGAAATTTCAAACACACCAAACATTCAGGAAAACAATCATGTCTAACGAAATCAACCACGCTCAAGAATTGTCCGTTCAAGAACTCGATGTCGTTGCGGGTGGTGCTGGACTCGACCAACTACTCGTCAAAGACTTCGATGCTTCGTTCAACACGGCTTCAGTTAAGGATGTCCGAGCCAATAGTGTTGGTGCGGGTGGTGCTCAGAGTCTTGAAGCAACCGAGATTGACCAAACCCAAACTGTCGCCAGCAATGATCTGATCGCAAAGCTAGGCGGTTTCTAAGCTGTACTCGCAGTTCAATCAAGTCTAAACACACACTAAACAATCAGGAAAACAATCATGTCTAACGAAATGCAGCCCAAATCTCAAGAACTGTCTACCGAAGAACTCGATGTCGTTGCGGGTGGTGCCGGACTCGACCAACTACTCGTTAAGGACTTCGACGCTTCGTTCAACACAGCTTCAGTCAAGGATGTTCGAGCCAATAGTGTCGGTGCGGGTGGCGCTCAGAGTCTTGAAGCAACTGAGATTGACCAAACCCAAACTATCGCCAGCAATGATCTGATCGCAAAGCTAGGCGAGTTCTAAAGACCACTGAACTAGAAGGGACATTCGCTAAGGCAAATCAGTCCGATGGGATACCCCTTCTAGTTGATCTAATCGCAGGAGATTCCATGTCAGATCACGAAATGGCTCCGAATGATGCGCCGTCTCAAGAAATGAGCGAGCTATCAGATGAGGAACTAGATGAGGTGGCGGGTGGTTTGAGCATACGCTTTACACTAGCGCAGTTTCAGCAATCGAAAGTTGCCTTTGCCCAGGAGACACCTCTCGGTGGGTGTGGCCCATCCCGATCAGCCTTTCAATCTGAGAACACGGCATCATCGTTCCTTGAACTCACAATCCTTGATGCAACGACTGAGGATATACAAGCTCTCGGTGGGTTGTTTGGGGGAAATGCCGCGATCGAAGGTTCGGAATAATCCGAGTTTCTATAACAGGTGGGTTAGCAGTTGAGTCCCCTGACTTGGCTGCTTCCGCTGCAATGATCAATAAAAATAACATAGTCAGGAGAAATCATCGAAATGGACAACATGAAGCCAAATAAACCGCTAGAGCTATCGGCTCAAGAGTTGGCGGCAATTGCAGGCGGTAATTCTACATTAAGAGAAGGTGAGAAACCTCCAGGGGGCTTGTATGGCACAGGTGGGATTGAGAAACAGATTAATGACAAGCTGCCTGAGTTGACCCAAAAGATTGATGAATTGCTTGAGCCGAAGTTCTACACCAGTGATGCTCCAGTTGAGTAGCTCGCCAGGTTTGTTGGTCGAGGTGAATCAGCGTCAGTTTGATTGCCTGCTCATGGGACATTCACCGCTCCCAGGCTACAGATGCTCTGTTGAAGGTTGCTTGCATCAAATTCTAGTTGCTTCTACTCTCTTGGGGAGCATCTGTAGTTTTATTTTAAAGATAGGTTTTCCCTACACAAGCTGCATAACTCAGCAAAACGAATCGTGATTGTTATTGGCGCTTTTGTCCTTTCCGATCGATTTCCCCGTTAGCAACATAGAAGGAAGTTAAATTATGACAGAAGTTCTCTTAAAGGAACTAAGTAGTAGCGACATTGACTGGATTTTAGCAACGGGTCGGAGACAAGAAATCGCGGCTGGTATGACATTGATCCGTCAAGGAACACCTGTAGATGCGCTCTATATCCTGCTGGATGGGGCATTGACAGTCACGATCGCGCAGGCGGATGACAACCCGATCGGGCGGGCGTTTGCGGCTCTAGAAGGAGGCGAACTGTCAGGACGAGAAATTGCTAGACTCGCCAATGGTGAAGTTGTGGGCGAGATGCCCTTTTTAGCATCCTACCAATCTTCTACGACGGTCAAGGCACTTAGAAAGTCGTTGGTCTTAATGATTCCACAGCAGCAGCTAGTCGAAAAAATGCAGGAGGACATTACGTTTGCAGCGCATCTTTATCGAGCGATCGCTGTTCTATTAGCGCACCGACTCGAACAGATGGTGAATCAGATTGGTCACAGTACGGTTGTGTTATGTCAGCCGCAGATTCGAGAAATTCTATTTACATTTGCCGAGTTAAACGATAGTGATATTGGCTGGATGATTGCTGCGGGAACTGCTACAAGAATCCCAGCGGGAGCAGTTTTGTTTCATGCGGGAAGACCTGTCGATGCGCTGCATATTCTGCTGGATGGCAAGATGGCAGCCTCGATCGCAGAAGATACTAACAATCCTCTGACTCGCGCTTTTTCCAGCTTAGAACAGACTAATCAGGTTGAGCGTGAGTTTGCCAAATTATCGCGGGGTGACATGGTGGGCGAAACACCGTTTGTTGAAGCAAGTCCGCCAGCGATGACGATTCGGGCGATCGAGGATGCGATCGTGCTGTCGATTCCCCGATGGAAACTGGCTGCGAAATTGCTCAACGATGTGGGATTTGCGGCTCGATTTTACCGGGTGTTGGCGATTTTGTTAGCTGATAAGCAGCAGGGCATTATCAATCGGCTAGGCTACGGCAGAATCACCTATAGTTCGGGTCAATCTCTGGATGAAGGCTTAACCTATGAGGATGAGCTAAGTTCTGGATTTTTGGCTCAGGTAACACTAGCAGGAACGCGGTTTGATTGGATGTTAAAACAGATTCGTGGCAATTGAATGAATGCTGAAACTAACACTCAGACATTGTAAGCTTATAGATTTGTACCAGAATTTAGAACGCTTAATCCTGATGCGATCGATTACCTAATGAAAATTTCAATCATTTGAATGGAGTTAGTATGGTCACGATTCAAAAAAATAATCTGTTTCGCAAAGAAGCGCTTGATCGCTTATCTTCCCCAGAGCGGTTAGACCAACTCATGCAGGTGGTTCAGCCTAAGAAGTGGATTCCATTAGCAGCGATGGGATCTTTGATTGCAGTTGGGTTGACCTGGAGTGTTTTCGGTCGCATTCCAATTACCATTGCAGGGCAAGGCGTGTTGGTCTTTCCGAGCCAGGTTGCAGCGTTTCAGTCTCCTAGTTCTGGGAAGATTCTTACCTTGAATATTCGTCCCGGCGATCGCGTCAAAAAAGGACAGGTATTAGCCACGATCGACCAAACTGAACTGCAAGAAAATTTAGATCTGGCACGGGCTAAACTAGCTCAACTTCAAGAGCAAGATCGTACTGCAAATTCACTGCAATTTCAGCGATCGGTGTTAGATAAGGGCGCGATTCAGCAGCAGCGTCAGGCAATTGTACAAAGCTTGGACACTACCCAGTCTGTCACACCCATTTTGCGCGAAAAAGGGCTGAATTCGATTCGTCAAGAACGACAAAATTTGCAGCAACAGTTGCAGACGATGCAGGATCTCGTGCCCACCTTCCAACAGCGCTTTCAGATTCGCCAACAGTTGCGCCAGGAAGGAGCCGTATCGAGTGATAGTGTTCTGCAAGCACAACAAGAATTTCTCAATAGTAGAACTAAAATCAGCGAAATTGAATCGCAGCTTAAACAGCTTGATGTCAAAGAAGCAGACGCACAGCGACAATTTTTAGGAAACTTGAATGCAGTCAAAGATCTGCAAGCTCAGTTAGCCACACTAGATACCAAACTATCAAGCCAAGCAGAACAAGATTTAGCCATTGCGACGAATCGTAAAAAAGAAATTCAAGATACAGAGCGAACAATCACCCAGCTAGTCTCACAATTAAAAGGTAGTAGTCAAGTAACGAGTAATTTTGATGGACGGGTGTTAGAAGTCGTCGTTGTACCAGGGCAAACACTAGAGGAAGGCGGACGAATTGGTACGATCGAGGCTCAAGACTCTGCTGACAAGTTAGTTGGGGTTGTATTCTTCCCGGTGAGCGAAGGCAAAAAGATTCGCAAGGGCATGGAGTTGCAGGTTACGCCTTCTACGGTCAAACGAGAGCGCTTTGGTGGCATTGTGGCGACAGTGACCAATGTTTCTGCGTTTCCGGTGACTAAGGAGGGCGCGTCGAGTGTAGTAGGGGGTGCTGAAGTCTTGCAAGGGTTGACGGCTCAAGGCCCACAAATTCAAGTGTTTGCCGAGCTTCGCCAAGATCCCTCGACAAAAAGCCGTTTTCAATGGTCATCGTCTAAGGGGCCAGATACCGAAATTACATCAGGAACAACGACTTCAGTGCGCGTCAAAGTAGACGAACAATCCCCAATTTCCTTTGTGTTTCCAATCCTGCGATCGTGGAGTGGAATGTACTAACTATGCAGCAAGTTCAAGCCTACATTGGACGTAGATTAAGACAAATTCGACGAGTTGTGAGCCGTCCTGATCGTCGCCGTCAAACGCCAACTCTCTTGCAAATGGAAGCAGTGGAGTGTGGAGCAGCAGCACTGGGCATTTTGTTGGGGTACTACGATCGCATTGTTCCCCTTGCCGAATTGCGGCAGGTTTGCGGCGTTTCACGAGATGGTAGTAAAGCCTCCAACATTCTCAACGCGGCTCGAAGCTACGGCTTAAAAACAAAAGGCTTTAAGGTCGATTTGGATGGGCTACGCAAACTAGAATGTCCCTACATCGTTTTCTGGAATTTTAATCACTTTCTAGTCGTTGAGGGCTTTACTAAAGACAGTGTTTATCTCAATGATCCGGCGACCGGGCCGCGCACTGTTTCACCAGCAGAATTCGATCAATCTTTTACTGGCGTTGTTTTAGTGGGTGAACCGGGGCCAGAGTTTCAGCCTGGAGGACGTAAACCCAGTCTCACTTTGGCATTGTGGGAACGATTACAGAGTTCGATCGGAGCCTTAGTGTATTGTGTCATCGCAGGCTTGCTACTAGTCATTCCTGGACTTGCAATGCCAGCCTTCTCTCAGGCGTTTGTGGACAACGTTTTGATTGAAGGAAGGAATGACTGGCTACAACCCTTGATTTTAGGTATCATCTTCACCGCAGTGTTAAGCGGATTTCTAACATTACTTCAGCTTCAGTTTCTGCGTCGAATGAAAATTAAGCTGGCTGTGGGCATGTCCAGTCGATTTTTGTGGCATATTCTGCGGCTGCCTGTTAGCTTCTATGATCAGCGATTTGCAGGAGAAATTAGTAGTCGGATTCGCCTCAACGATAGTTTAGCAAGTTTACTTTCAGGACGGTTAGCGACAACTGTCATTTCAGCCGTGACCGTGGTTTTCTATGCCGTTGTTATGCTGCAATATGATGTTGTGTTGACGGCGATCGGGATGGCGTTTGTAGTCGTCAATGTCTCTGTTTGGCGATGGGTTTCTCGTCAGCGCGTCGATGGTAACCTGCGGCTAATGCAAGAACAAGGCAAAGTAAACGGGGTTTCCATTTCTGGTCTGCAAAGCATGGAGACGCTGAAGGCATCCGGGCTAGAATCAGAATTCTTTTCGCGTTGGGCTGGCTACTACGCCAAAGCAATCAATGCAAAACAGGAGATGGACACCACGAACCAAACGCTGGGTGTGTTGCCGTTGTTCTTGACTTCAATTACATCAATGTTGTTGTTAGTCGTCGGTGGACTGCGGGTGATGGATGGCGTTCTCAGTATTGGGATGCTCATTGCCTTTCAATCCTTAATGCAACGGTTTCTAGAGCCTGTGAATAGTCTGGTGGGTTTGGCGGGCGAACTTCAAGAAATGGAAGGGAATCTAGGTCGGCTGGATGATGTGTTGCGGAATGAGATCGACCCCATTGTTCAAAAAGAAATCACTGCGCCGCTTGATGAGCTTTCGGCTGCCAATGTTCGGCTACAAGGCTATATTGAACTTCGCAACCTTACCTTTGGCTACAATCGCTCTGCGCCTCCTTTGATTGAAAATCTAAGTCTTGCGCTCAAGCCAGGTCAACGAGTTGCCTTAGTGGGGGGGAGTGGTTCAGGGAAATCGACGGTTGCCAAGTTAGTGTGCGGATTGTATGAGCCGTGGTCAGGAGAAATTTTGTTTGATGGACAATCGAGGGCACAGCTTCCGCGATCGATTATTACTCACTCAATGGCGCTGATCGAACAAGACATCTCACTGTTTGCAGGCAGTGTCCGAGACAACCTTACGCTATGGGATTCGACTGTTCCATTTAGCAATCTAGTTCGCGCTTGTAAAGATGCGGCGATTCAGGAGGTTGTGCTATCTATGCCGGGAGGCTACAATGCTGACCTGGCAGAAGGGGCAACTAACTTAAGCGGTGGTCAGCGACAGCGATTAGAGATTGCTCGTGCTTTGGTCAACAATCCTGCAATTTTAGTCATGGATGAAGCCACCAGCGCGCTCGATTCTGAAGCTGAGAGAGTGATTGATCAAAAACTTCGGGAACGCGGCTGTACTTGTGTGATCGTGGCGCATCGACTGAGTACGATTCGAGATTGTGACGAGATTATTGTCTTCGATCGCGGCAAAGTCGTGCAACGAGGTACGCATGAAACCCTACAGCAGGTCGAAGGAAAATACTTGCAACTGATTCGCAGCGAAGGGGAAGGAGTTCAGGAGGAATCGTCATGTTAGATCAAGTTCGGACGGTTGGTTTGCCCGGAGAGTACCATTCGCTAAAAGGCAATGAGCCGTTAGTTTTAGATGATCCACAAACAATGTGGGTGGTGAAATCGGGGTCATTGGCATTGTTTGCGATTCCTCTCAGAGAAGGCATTGCAGAAGGAACTCGCCGCTACTTGTTTACCACCCGATCGCGACAAGCCATGTTTGGTATTTCAGGTGATTCTGAAGCATTGCCCTACCAACTACTTGCCGTCTCGATCGAGGAAACTGAGCTACTAAAAGTCTCGATCGCTGATTTTCGAGAATTCCTTGCAGACGGGAATGGGGAAGCACTCACTTTAGCAGAGAGTTGGATTGAGCAACTAGGATTAACACTGTCTGCGGTTGTTCCTCCTACTCTAGTATTTCAAGAGGAAGGGGTGCGCTACTTCTCGCTCACAGAGGGGCAGATCTTTCAACCCCAGCGAGAGCTTGTTTCCTGGGTGCAGCTTCAAAGCGGATATGCAGTTTGGATGGGATTTGAGGAACTACTACTCACACCCCAATCAGGACTGTTGCCAGTGAGTGCCGATATGTGGTTTCAAGCCGGGGATACGATCGAGCTTTCTTGTCAAAAAACGTCTGAAATTGACGATCCCAACACCGTGCTGATGGGAATTTTTCAGCTTCAAATCTATGTGCTTCAAAGTATTTACTTACTAGAGCAACAAGAAACCCATACAGAGCTAAAGCGATTTCAAGAACGGCAACACCTCAACCGTCAAGTAATGGAGGAAACGCTAGGCGAACTTGCTTCATTGCTACAATCACCAAAGTTCACGACTGCTGAAACGGGGGCCAGCGACCCAGATCAAGCGTTACTTATTGCGGCGGGTGCAGTTGGCAAAGTGTTAGGTGTGACGATTCGGCCGCCTGCAAAATCTGAAGATCTGAAGCGAGTTCAAGATCCGCTGCAAGCGATCGCTCGTGCCTCTCGGTTAAGAATGCGATCAATTTCCCTACAGGGTCAGTGGTGGAAGAAAGATTGTGGTGCCATGCTTGCTTACACATTAGAGGATAACCATCCTGTTGCAGTGTTGCCCATCTCAGACACCCACTACGAGATTTTTGACCCCGTTGAGAGAACGCGCACACCGATCACAGCTAAAAGTGCTGCCAAACTAACCTCGACTGGATATACGTTTTACCGTCCGTTACCGGACAAAGTGCTGACGACGATCGACCTGGTAAAGTTCGCGCTACAGGGACACTATAAGGAATTGCTAGTTGTTCTGACGGCGGGTATAGCAACAACCCTGCTAGGAATGATCACGCCGCAAGCTACTGCTATTCTAATCGACAGTGCCATCCCCGATGCAAATCGTAGTCTACTGATGCAAATCGCTTTAGCACTGGTAGCAACCGCTTTTGGGAGTACCCTATTTCAACTTGCCCAAGGGATTGCTATTATGCGAGTTGAAACCTTTGCCGATGCTTCTACTCAGTCTGCTGTTTGGGATCGACTGCTAAATCTCAAAGCCTCCTTCTTTCGGCAGTACTCGATCGGTGACCTCAATTCCAGGGTGAGCGCTGTTAGTCAAATTCGTCAAAAGCTAAGTAGCACGGTTCTGAGAAGTATTTTCACTAGCTTGTTTGCCTTGCTTAATCTCGGTCTACTGTTTTACTACAACCCCGCATTGGCTCTGATTGCGACTGTTGTTGCACTGATTAACATTACCGTAACGCTGGTTTCTGGCATTTCGACGCTCCGCAAGATTCGCCCGCTCATGGAGCTACAGGGACAGCTTTTTGGAGTGATGATCCAATTGATTAACGGTGTGCCCAAACTTCGAGTCGCTGGGGCTGAAGCTCGTGCTTTTGCGTTTTGGGGCAAACAGTACAGTCAACAGATCAAGTGGATGCTGAGTACGCAGGGCATCGAAGATTATCTGGCAGTGATTAATAAAATTCTGCCTGCATTAACCACAGCAACACTCTTCTGGTTTGCAGCGAGCTTTCTTCAGCAATCACAGTCTCAAGAAGGTGGGTTGTCTACAGGTGTGTTTTTAGCATTCAATGCAGCATTTGGGACTTTTATCAGTGGTGCAACAAGTTTGAGTAGTACGGTGGTGGATGTCCTCAAAATTGTCCCTTTGTGGGAGCGGGCGCAACCCATTCTAGAAGCCAAACCTGAAGTTGATTCTGAGAAGGCTGATCCGGGTCGTTTGTCAGGTCGAGTCGTCGTCGATCATGTGATCTTTCGCTACCGAGATGATGGCCCTCTGACGTTGGATGATGTGAGCGTTCGGGCTGAACCGGGTGAATTTATCGCCTTTGTGGGTGCGTCCGGTAGCGGGAAGTCAACGCTATTTCGATTGCTCCTGGGGTTTGATGTTCCTGAATCGGGCACGATCTACTACGATGGACAGGATTTATCAGGGTTGGATGTTCATGCAGTCCGGCGGCAACTAGGCGTGGTAATGCAAAATAGCCGCTTAACCTCCGCTTCTATATTTGAAAACATTGCTAGTGGTGCCATGATTACAATGGAGGAAGCCTGGGAAGCGGCTCGAATGGCTGGCTTTGCTGAAGATATCGAATCTATGCCAATGGGAATGCATACGGTGATCAGCGAAGGAGGAACCAATGTTTCGGGAGGGCAACGACAACGATTGTTAATTGCCCGATCGCTGGCCCTAAAACCCAAAATCCTCTTATTCGACGAAGCCACCAGTGCTTTAGACAATCGGACTCAGGCGATCGTCAGCCAAAGTTTAGAACGTCTCAAAGTTACTCGTATTGCGATCGCTCACCGCTTGAGTACCATTCGCAACGCCGATCGCATCTATGTTTTCCAAAGTGGTCGCGTCGTTCAACAAGGCACCTTCGATCAACTCGCTAACCAAGCAGGATTGTTTGCTGAACTCATGGAACGCCAAAAGCTCTGAGCAGCCTCTAGCAATCGAATAAGAAACGGATGCGCGATCGGTCAACATACTGATTACGCATCTGTTTTTTGAGTAGACTTCCTGCACGAATCATAGATGCCCTCCGACTAAAGTCGGGGCTACAAGAGCAAAGTGTGCCTTCTCACACTAAAGAGGCGATTTTAACCGTTAGTCCACGGAGGTGGACTTTGTTCTGATAGCAGCGTTGCCGAAGGCTCTTGCGAAGCTAACATCAATCGCCAGGTATTCATGCAGGAAGTCTAGTGTCAACTTTTCTAGAATCGCATGACAAAAGTCATAGAAAATGGTCTGTCTAAAATCACAAATGTCATAGAGAAAGTCACTCATTCGTTGAGGTCAATCCATGACGTTCTTCAGACGTTTATCCTCACTGAAATTTCTAAGATAAAGCTAATTTGAATCGAGAATAAACCAATGAAACGTCTCATCTCAGCTTACACAATTAATCTACTTTCTTTTGCTCAACAATGGCTTGGATCAATCGAAATCTGTCATCCAACTGTGGCTCGATCGCTCTGCAAACTTATTCCGGGTCGGTGTCCATTTGAGCGAGAGATCGAACTTTTTGGCTACCGAATCCTCTCTATTCCACCGCTTTGCAAATTGAATCCTTTCTGTGATCAATTCGTTGAAATCCGGTTCAAATCGCTGTCTTACTTAGCTGACCATTGTGGTGAAGATGTCACTCTCTATTGTTGAAGGTTTTATTGTTAAAGGTTCTATTGTTAAAGGGAAAATCATGACGACTCTCTCTGAAGTTTTCACACTCAATATCAGCTTTGTACTGACCTTACTCCAGTTTAATCCCTCTCTGATTGCAGAGGCGCTGCCCTGCACTAGAGACCACACAAATTTAGCTTCTCTCTCGAATGCTTCCAACACTCCAAGTAGTATCAAAGTCCCCCTAAACCTGCTCCTGTTTCACCTTACCAAATCTAATGAGCCAGCATTCCTTAAATGATTGTCCTCCCGCTTCATTCATGACCGTAGAAGAAGCCTTAGTTCTGCTCGACACGGTACTAGAAGGACAAAACCTGAAGGACATTCAGGAGAAAGTTTTCCGCTATTCTTGGCACGGCTGGACGTATGAGGCGATCGCTCACCAGCTTGGCTACGACACGGGTCATATTCGAGATGTTGGATCTCAACTATGGCAACAACTTAGTCAACTTTTTGGAGAGTTAGTTACTAAAAAAAACCTACAAACTGTTTTGCGACGACAGCATCAAAGAAAACAAAAAAGTATCGCTCCTATATATAGTTTTGATAATAGACTAATGATTGCGAGTGATAGTGCGAATACCAACAACTTTACTAGCTCGCTAACCACAAAATCTGATCACAGTGGAGAAGCCTCTCTGGAGGTTGCGGTGTTCTACGGTCGTCGTCAAGAGATCACTCAACTACAACACTGGATAGTTCAAGATCAGTGTCGGCTTATCGCCATTGTTGGAATGGGAGAAATGGAAAGAAACTCTCTGACTACAAAGCTTTCAGAACATTTTCCGCAAAAAGTTAATAGTTTAATTTGGCAGTCTTTAGATCACGCACTATTGCTCGAAGATACATTGCCAATCTTGCTTCAATACTCAGATCAAATTTCGTCACAGCCGATGTCGATCGCAGCCCAGGTTTTCCAACTCATCGAGTATTTACGAACTTCACAATATTTGTTGATCCTAGCGAGAAAAACAACCTATTGAGTACGATCGCAAATCCGACATTTTCCGACTGCCAAACCCCGCTCTAGTTTTTATGGTTAAAGAATCAAACCACAGCTTGGAGACCTATTGTGACTCAATCAGAACGCCCAAAAACTCAACCCGAAGCCAGTCTATTTAAGTTTAGCGATCGAGAGGGAGCTACTAACATTGCCTTCTATCCTCAAGCCCCCAAAGCGCAGAGCGGGCGAGAATCTCAGCTTGACTATCGAGGTGTCGAAGGTAGCTTTACGTTTCGAGGGGAGCAAATCACCCAACAACAAAGTAAGCTCGGTTTGCTGATTAGCGTCACCCTCCAGCCTGATGTAGACGCAGGAGAATTGTCACTCACCCTGATACTTCCTCCTGTTAACTTAGCAGGTGAAAAGCAGCAAGACTTTACAACCTTGGCGGTTAAAGCTCGAAGCTTGGGGTTTGTGGTGGATCGATCCGGCGCACAACTCAAGTACGAAGTGCTACCGCTCAAAGGGATTGCTGAGGGTGCTGTGCTGACTGAGCCTGATTCTACTCATACAGACGTTACGGTGACTGATGTCAGCCTAGTTTTGTTAGAGAGTAATCCGCCCCAAGTGCAGATTATTGCTCGCGGTACAGTGCCTTCGACGGGTTGGACAAATCCCCAGTTGGTGCCCGTTGTTTATATCCAAGCGCCTCCCGACTGCATCTATGAGTTTGACTTTGTTGCGACTCCTCCCAAAGAGCCTGCCGCACAGGTGATTACCGCGATCGCTGCCAAGGGTGTATTTCCGGCTCAAGGACTGCGAGGAGTGCGAGTCAAGGGAGTATTAGCCCTGCTGCAAGGAGACTTTCCAGATTGTGGAGCGGCTGAGAAATAAATTCCCGGACTTTGTTCTGAGAGCAGCAGTCGTATAGAAAGTCTAATCCACGATCGCTCAGGATTACGTTTTGATAAATTGCTCTACCACTCAAGTTTTGTGCTGTTAGACATCAGAACTTGATGCCCAAAATAATCAATTAAACCATTACCAGGAGTCAATCATGGACAAGTTACGGTTACGAGGTTTCATGAGTGTAATCATGAGTTTAGTGCTAGTCACAGTAATCGGAATTTACACACCAGCCTATGCTGTGATCGATTGTGATGCAAATCCAACTGCACCCAAGTGTTCGGGAGAACCGATTCCCAAACCCAAGCCCAAACCCATTCCTAAGCCTGCTCCGGCTCCCGCCCCCATTACCAATTATCCAGCCGCGATCGCGTTTATTCTACAACGCTCAGACCTGATCGAACAAACGATCGATACCGTCTGGAGAGACTTTGGCAAAGGAGTTGCTGCACAGCAGATCAAAGACCAACTCAATGGCAAGCGAGTCGGTAAAGGCATGAGAATCAAAGACGTGAATGTTAACCTCAGAGATGTTGGCACTAAAGAAGTTACGGCCGGCCCTGGTGCCAATCAAGTAAGCGTCAGGGTGGTTGTTCCTCAAAATAACGAGAACTTCCATGTTTCTGTTCCTGTTGTCCCAGATCCCTCCTTCAGAGTGTTTCATACATTGAATATGAATCTGATCTTTTCGGTAGACACCTCCAGCGATCCTATCAAGGTTAATCAACTCTCTGTGCAGGTTGCTGATGCCGACATTCGCGGGTCTAACCTAGTTGGGACAGTTGTTAAATCAGTGGGTGATTTCTTCACAGGAGGCAGCTTTAGTAGTGGTCTAGAGTCTCGCATCAATCAGAATAGTGATCTGACAAATCAACTAGCGGGAACCATCAAGTCCGCTATCGATCGCTTACCCATTCCTCGTTAACCAGACCCAAATTCACCAAACCTCTCGATTACAAATCTAGGAACACCCCCAAATCCCCCACTCAAGGACTTTGAACCAAAACGCTTGCTTTAAAGTCCCCCAGAATTGGGGGTTGGGGGGCAGAAGACCAGGGAGCATCCCAATTGTGTCGCACAGTCTTTCTGCCCTCACCCTCTCCCCAAGGCTACCGTGTATACATAAGTCGATTGATCTGTACTTGCCGTAATCCTTCGCCCCCTAAATCCCCCAAATTTGGGGGACTTTGAACGCTGATCAGGGTTCTAAATTCTGGAAGCCTTTTTTGCTTAAAGTCCCCCAGAATGGGGGATTTAGGGGGCTGAAGCCGACTAGAACGAAGTGAGTATAGACTTGTGTATACACCGTAGCTCCCCAAGGAGAGGGAACAAGAGATCTGACTCCCTTCTCACTGGGAAGATGGGCTGGCAAAGCTCTCGCCCCACTTCGTGAGGAGGGCAATCCGAGATTTTGCACAATTGGGATGCTCCCGAAGACCAGAACATCGCAGCGAAAAACCTGCATCGAGCTAATGTTTAACTAGAACGATCGCTCCCCTTCTGATTGGCTTCCTAGTCTGGCAGTTAGTGTGTTCCTTTCAGTTGAAATAGAATTTGCATATATTGCAAGCTGCGATCGATTCTTGAAATTGAGGCGGCTCAGAATACTCGTCACATGCGTTTTCACAGTTCCTTCTGTAATGTAAAGCTGTTGAGCAATTTCACGATTAGTTGCTCCGACAGCCAGCAGTCGTAACACTTCTTGTTCTCGTGCGGTGAGTTCTGATGGTTTGGGTGGAGGCGATCCTGTCGTTTGATCGGGAGCCGATTCCATTGACAACAGTTTGTCAAACAACCCTGGCCCAAATTGAGTGTAGCCATAGTACCCAAAGCGAATCGCATCGGCTAACTCTTTAGAAGGCATATCTTTAAGCAAATATCCTTTTGCCCCGGCTCGAATTGCGCCTGCTAGATACGCATCATCATCAAACGTACTTAAGACCAGAACTTTGACATTCGGGAAATTTTGAGTAATGAGTTTAGTCGCGGTTCGGCCATCCATTTCGGGCATCCGAATATCCATTAGCACTACATCAGGTTGCAGAGCCTCTACCTGCTCTAGAGCAACTTTGCCATTTTCAGCATCGCCCACCACCTGCAAATCAGGCTCCTGTTCTAACATGGCTTTGAGTCCCTGACGAATCAGACTCTGGTCATCAACAATTAACAGGCGAATGGGAGAGGATTCATCACGCTTCATCGGGGCACCTCTGTATGAGTTAGATGGGCGATCGCAGCAGGGTTCAATTAGCACTCGACGAGTCGAGCAATTCCCTGGCACGATCGCGCTTGATGGGTCTCGACTTGTCCTTCAACTCGCCGCCAGCTTTTGGGCTGTGGAAGTCGTCGAGTCGTAGTAATAACTTCAACTTGGATTAACTGCTCCATTACATTCACAGGTAGGTACACTGTGGGCAACAGCAGCGTTAGTAACGTTTCGCTTCTTTGATCAAAGTCAGATGTTAAAGTGACGGTGATTAATCTCCCGATCGTGGTTGCAACCAGGCTGATTTCGTCACCGCTAAAATGGCAGATGCGATCAACATGCAAGGTTTGATAATCAAGTTTTGGAATACCTGTTTGATACTCGATCGAATACAGAATTTCAGTGTCGCGATCGTGAAGAATAAACTGATTGGGTTCAAACACCTGATTGCTCATGATGAGTTCATGGGGAGACGTGCTTGGGGGTCTTCCGCAGATCAGCTTGAATTTCACTTCGACAACAAACTCAACGGTGGGAATGCAGCCCCCAATTTGACAGCCTTACTTTACCAAAGCTGAGAGGCGGCTCACATCATATAAATGTCACGACTTGAGAATGACATCTGTCATGCTGTTTGAGGCAATCGGTCATGTTAAATCCTGTGATGACGACTTTTCTTTACACGGGTGATGTAATACGCTTATGCAGGTGCCTGTTTATCAGTCAGCATTTCCTAACAGATAGGAGATGGAAAGGTTTCGGATAAGACTTCTAGTTCAAAATTTCTCACGGGTAGGGATTTAGCGGACTGCCCGAATCTTGTACCAAATCAACCAACAAATGATACTCATAAAAAATCAGTTAATTAACCGATTTCTATCTCTGAGATTTGAAAAGAACCTATCAAGGAAGCCGTTTCAAAGTCCCCTAAAATGGGGGATTTAGGGGGCGAGAATCTGTATCAGTAACTAGTGGATTTGGTATTACATTAACCAGGTGCGATAAGAGTTGGCCACAATTGATGCCTGAGTGCGATCGCGCAAATCTAGCTTGGTCAAAATGTGTGAAATGTGGTTTCTCACGGTTCCTTCGGTCAGGTGGAGCGTTTGGGCGATTTCTCGATTACTTGCGCCTGTGGCAATCGATCGCAGGATTTCTCGCTCTCTGTCGGTGAGTTCCGTTAAGCCTGGAGGGAGTGACTCTGGTTTTGAGACGGGCGCTTCAGCAATCACTTTTTCGACAATTCCTGGCCCAAATTGAGTGTAGCCCTGATGAATCGCGCGGATCGCCTGGGCAAGCTCATCAGTGGGAGTATCTTTGAGCAAATACCCTTTTGCGCCAAAGTGTAGCGCTTCTGCAACATAGGTTGTGTCGTTAAAAGTCGTGAGAACTAACACTTTGAGCGTCGGAAACTGCTGACAAATCACCTGTGTAGCTTCTACTCCATTCATCACAGGCATTCTAATATCCATCAACACAACATCCGGAAAGGACGTGTCCGTTGTGACCTTTTGTAGGGCTTCAAGCTGTGCGATCGCACATCGACCGTTTTCTGCTTCACCGACAATTTGAAAGTCAGGCTTTGTTTCTAGCAAGATCTTCAGCCCTCGCCGGACAATTTCCTGGTCGTCTACTAATAGGACTCGAATCATCGTAAATGCCTCGCAATAGGGCAATTAAGTTCCATTGTTGAAGGGATGGTTTTCTCTAGAAAAGTGAGCGACAATTTGACACCCCGCACCCGGATTGCTAATGATCTGTAGTTGTCCGCCCAGCGCAGTCGATCGCTCTTTCATTCCTCGGAGTCCATACCCCATTGTGGCTTGATCTAGTTGAAACCCTCTTCCATTATCTTGCAGAGTGAGCGACAAACCTGCATCCGTAGTCTCAATCTGAATCTGAACGATCGTCGCTTCGGCATATTTACAAATGTTAGTCAGCCCCTCTTGAATAATCCGGTAGACAACGTGATTGATTGCAGTAGAAAGGGGTTGAGAGAGACCGATTTGGCACTCTGGCATCACATCCGTTAAGTGATAAAACTCCTCAGCAAGGTTAACGATCGCGCCTTCGAGCAGTTGTCCCTGTAGGGGATCAGAACGAATCGCAGACACCGAGTGACGCACCGCTTCCAGAGCTTCAGAACCGAGTTTTTTGGCTTCGATTAGCGTCGATCGGGCGCGATCGGTGTCTACCCCCCAGAGCGTCAGGGCTGCCTCCATTTGAATGTTGAGCGCGACGAGAGAATGCCCCAGTGAGTCGTGAATGTCTCGTGCAATACGATTGCGTTCTTCTAGAGCCGCCATTGCTTCGATCCGTTGGTTGAGGGCGCGCTCCTGGTCGAGCGATCGTTGCAGGTCTGCCTGAGTCTGCTGCAATTGATGATTTTGGGTTTGAAGCTGTCGCTGTAGGCGGCAAAGTTTGAGTTGGTGTTCGATGCGAACCAGCACTTCTTCAATTTGAAAAGGCTTGTTAATAAAGTCAACGCCGCCCACTGAGAAAGCTTTTACTTTATCGACTGCTTCGTTTAGAGCGCTAATAAAAATGACGGGAATTTCTTTGAGTTGAGCATTAGATTTGAGACGCTGACACACTTCATAGCCGTTCATTCCGGGCATGTTGATGTCCAGTAAAACGAGATCAGGTGGCTGAGTTTGCATTCCGATCAGCGCGATCGACCCATTGGTGACACTCCGTACTTCATATCCCTGGGCAGCCAGCATTGCAGATAAGAGACGAAGGTTATCCAATGTGTCGTCAACGATTAGAATGTCTCCCTTAGCGTTCATATTGTTTTGCAATCATCAGCGCTCAAGACGGAATTACAAAAACTGCAAATGGTGACAGCCATAGAATTTATAGAGATTAAGGATTGAAGGGTGCGTCTAAAAACAGCGTTGCTAAATTCGTCGATCTGTTTCTACATAATCTGTTTCTACATAATCTGTTCTTACATAAAGCGTAGTGGTTGTACAAGACGTAGATCAATTTTACGATCTGCGATCAAGAAAAAAATAATTGCAACATGAAGAAACATTACCTTCATGACACTCAAATCGCTCTAACCTTGAGGTGAAGAATTAGCTTCAGCGATGGTATCGCCTAGATTTCGCTACTTTATCACCCAGATGCGTGAGTTTACTTGAAACGCTTGTTACATTATGCTGAGGAAACTCATTAGGCTTAGGGATTTTCGGATTAGCACTGACTTCTAACAGTGCCGTTTAATACAAGGAGTTTGCAGATGCGCCTTCTCACCGATCGCTTCTCAAAGCTTGCCCAAAGTATGCCGTTGCGCCGCGTTCTGGTTGTGCCGTTTATTCTACAGATTTCGTTAGCAGTGGGGCTAACTGGATGGTTATCCATTCGCAACGGACAACAGGCTGTCAATGAGGTTGCAGTACAGTTGCGAAGTGAGATTACGGCTCGAATTCAACAATACCTGCAAACCTATGTAGAAACTCCCCATCAGATTAATGAACTCAACGCAAATGCAGTTCGGTTGGGTGAAATTGATATTCAAAATCTAGCAGCCTTAGAACAACACCTCTGGTATCAGCTTGAGACCTTTGACACGGTGACCGCCGTCCAGCTTGGGTCAGAATCACGAGAACATGTGGCGGTTGAGCGAGATGACAACAATAACTTTCAAGTAAAAGTTGCCGGAAAATCGACCGACTATCAGATTCGCATCTATGCTGCCGATCGCCCTGGATATCGCACTAAACTCCTGAGAGCCAGACCCAACTATGATCCCCGGAATCGTCCCTGGTACAGTTCGGCTGTTAAGTCCAAGAAAGCAACCTGGGGCGGAATTTATCGACTGTTTGCCACACCTAAGTATGTGTTGAATGCGGGCTTGCCGATTCATAACAATCGCAACCAGCTAGTAGGGGTAGCTTCGGTAGATTTTTCGCTAACTGGAATTGGTCAATTTCTACAGAGTTTGAAGATTGGGCGATCGGGTGAAACCTTCATTCTCGAACGTCAGACAGGCTTGCTCGTCGGCAGTTCTGCAACTCAACGACCTTATGTCATTCAAAATCCAACCGCCCCGCTCAATCAGCAAAATCCAGTTCGTGTCAAAGCATTAGAAAGTAGCGATCGCTTAACCCGACAAACAACAGAGTACCTACAACAGCGCTTTGGCAACCTGTCTCAGATTACTCAAACCCAACAACTCGATTTTGAAGTTGAGGGACAACGGCAATTTCTCCAGGTTGTGCCGCTAAAAACGGTTCAGGGATTGGACTGGCTGATTATTGTCGTGGTTCCAGAAAGCGACTTCATGGATCAAATTCATGCCAACACTCGAACGACGATCGTGCTTTGTCTGGGTGCGTTTGGACTGGCGACAGCCTTGGGAATTTTGACGGCTCGCTGGATCGCCCAACCGATTTCTCGACTGGGAAGTGCTGCCAAAGCGATCGCGGCTGGACATCTAGATCAAACGGTTTCTGTCAGCAGCACAACTGAACTCAATGGATTAGCACAGTCATTCAATCAGATGGCCGAGCAGCTACGCGAATCTTTTTCAGCCCTGGCAAAAACCAACGAAGAATTAGAAAGCCGAGTCGAGCAGCGAACCACAGAACTTGGCGAAAAAAACACTCAGCTTCAACAAGAAATTCAAGAGCGTCGAAAAGCAGAAGCCGCCTTGAAAACCTCCGAAACAGAACTTCGATTAATGTTCGCTGCGATGAGTGATGTCGTAGTTGTCTTCGACTCAGAGGGTCACTATCTGAAGTATATGCAGACGCAATCCGTTACGGATGAACCGGGTGTCGATCTCATTGGCAAAACCGTTCACGAAGTATTACCCGAATCGATCGCAAACCTAATCACTCATGCGATTCAGCAAGCCTTAAACCTCCGTCAGCAACCTCTCAACCCTGATGGCACTCGTAAGCATGTTTTTGTGGAATACTGCGCCTCGATCGCCCATCCCGAAACCTGGTTTTTGGCTAGTGTCTCACCGTTGTCTGATCAAGCAGTGCTGTGGGTTGCCCGTGATATCAGTAAGCTCAAAAAAACTGAAGCGGCTCTCAAACAAGCCAAAGAATCCGCAGATGCCGCTAACCTGGCCAAAAGTCAGTTTCTCTCCAACATGAGCCACGAACTGCGAACGCCACTCAATATTATTCTTGGCTTTACCCAACTGCTGTTACGAAGTCGATCGTTGAATCCCCAACAGCAAGACTATCTTGATACCATCAATCGCAGTGGTGAAGACCTTCTAACTCTAATCAATGATGTGTTAGAAATGTCCAAAATCGAAGCAGGGCGCATCACTCTCAATGAGACCGATTTTGACCTGTATGGGCTACTCGATCGACTTCAGCAAATGTTTGCCCTCAAAGCTCAATCTAGAGGCTTACAACTAATTTTTGAGCGATCGCCGGATGTCCCTCACTACATTCACGCCGATGAAAGCAAACTGCGGCAAATTCTAGTTAACCTAATCGGCAACGCCATCAAGTTCACCCAGATCGGCAGCGTGACGGTGCGAGTCAACTCTGACCAAACCCCTGACCCGATTCTGCGCTTTAGTGTTGAAGATACAGGTTGTGGCATCGCTGCGTCTGATCTCGATCGCCTCTTTGAGCCATTTGTACAAACTGAGGCAGGTCACAAGGCACAAGAAGGCACTGGACTTGGATTACCGATTAGCGATCGATTTGTGCGGCTGATGGGAGGCAATCTGAGCGTAGACAGCACACCCGAACAAGGCTCAACCTTTACCTTTGAGATTTGCACTCACGCCGTCACCTGGGATGTTCTGCCTGCACCAATCCCCCATCGGCAAGTAGTTGGACTAGACAAAAAACACCCCCCTTGTCGGATTCTAATTGTTGAAGACAAACTCGAAAATCGACGGTTTCTCCTTGAGTTGTTAGCGCCTGTTGGCTTTGAAGTGCAGGAAGCAATTAATGGACAAGCCGCGATCGACCTTTGGCAAAGTTGGTCACCCGACTTAATCTGGATGGATTTACGAATGCCCGTTCTCAATGGGTTTGAGGCAACTCGGCAGATCAAAGCAGCAGGCAACCAAGCACCTGTAATCATCGCCTTGACTGGAAGTGCTTTTGAAGAAGACCGCCTGACAGCAATGGCTTTGGGCTTTGACGACTTTGTGCGTAAGCCTATTCAAACCACCACTGTTTTTGAAAAAATAGCTGAACATTTAGGCGTTCAATATCTCTATACGGATGAACAAAACAACCAATCCTCACCGTCTCATTCACTCACGGCTGCTGACCTGGCAGAGATGCCGATCGACTGGATCAACCAACTCCATCAAGCAGCCCTTCGCATTAATACCAAGCAAGTTCTTCAGTTAATTGAGCAAATTCCTGAGCCACAGGATCAGCTCATTCAAGCATTGACAGACCTCGCTAACCACTACTGTTTTGAAGAACTGATTGCATTAACTCAACCACCGCACGATCGCTCAGACCTACTTCATCTCTCATAAAATTGGCATGGGTAATCGCTTGATGAAGCCTACAACTTATTCCAGAAGCGATCGCGCAGAAAGTCAAGGTTGGACTGCTCAATCTCACTCAGCTTTGGTAATCCGTTTTGCTTGAATTGCTGGACTTGATAAAGGGGACGATACCAGGGTTGTTTTTCAAAGACTCGTTTTAGAAAATCATTGTAGTAAATGAGTCCTTTACGAGCATAGATCGAATGAAACATAATATAAAGCTGCGTAACATCGACCCCTTGAATATCAGCCTCAGTCACCTGTCGCTCAGACAACCAGGGATATTCATTGTCTTTTGTCTCTGTGACGTAATCCAGCGAACCAAGCTTATATTGTTGAGCTTCTAGCAAATCATAAGGAGCAACAAAATCTTCAGTGTAGGAGAAGCGAACGTAGTTATCTCCGCCTCCGGTCATTTGTGTTTCTACATGGATGCCATCGCCCAGACAGCGAATATCACTGTACAGCCCTGTGTTGGCATTGTTGACCGACACCTTAATCTCAGTCGCAGGCTGATAGCCAAACAGAAAAGCAAACAACTTCTTAGCTGGAAAGTCTGGACGAAAGGTAACTTGCCGCACAACGCTACGCACAAAGGTAACTTGCAGGTTGCCATCCTGGGGAAAATCAGGAATGACCTGCCGCACCGTGTCGATCGAAAAGTCAAGCACGATCGGCTCATTGCTCATAATTGGCAGCGTTGGTAACCCAAAGTAAGGCACCATTTTCGCTAAAGTTTCATTAAAGATGTAACGTCCCATTTGTTTACCTCAATACAGGTTGTTTAGTAATTGCTAATTGTTTGAGTAGCGTTTTGAAACTGCTTAGTTTGAGCTATTGATCTCTCTGAATCTTGAATGAGATACAGCACTTAACTCAGAAATTACTTAAACCTGAAAGCGATTTGTGGTTAGCCTCGATCGTAAAACGCAGCCTTTGCTGAATAGCAGTTGAGTAACGCCCTACTTGTCTTAATCTGGCTACTACTGACTAATTTCCCATCTCCATAGATGTCCGACATCGGGATCAACCATCTCTGAGACTTGAGTCATTCCACACTTTGTTAATACGCTTGTTGAGGCGTTAGGTTCTGCCAATGTGTGAGCGTAAACACAATCAACGGAACCTGACTCGAACGCTATGTTAATAAGCTGGCGTGCTGCCGATGTTGCAATTCCTTTACCCTGATAACTTGGAGCAACAGAGTAACCAATCTCAACCCTACGCTCACAGTCCGGCACTGACTTGAAGCCTCCAAATCCAACTAAAGTTTGGTCAGGACGAAAAAGAAACAGATAGGGTAGCCAAGGATGGCGAATTTGCGAAGTTTGGATCTGCTTCAGAATATACTGAAGTGCCCCTTCAAAAGGCATGTATCCATCGGCTACCAAAAGCCCATAAGTCTTTGAAAAGGCATCTGTATTATCAATTAAGCTTTCCAGATGTTGAACAGAGCAAGGAACAATCTCTGCATCCATACTTTAGCCTCCACTTTAACAAGCCAAAAACAATGAATACTGGATGGAGTGAGCGAACAAATTAGGCTGGTGAGAACGCCAATATGAGCATCATGAGCATTAGAACAGCAGAGCTAGTAATTCCCAGAGTGCGAGGCCAGTTGTAGCGGATCAGCTCATCGATCACGATCGCCTGCTTGCCACTGCTCTCTAGTTGACTATGGCGCGGTATCTCTAAGGCTACAGTCACAATCAATGAGACTAGCCCACATCCGACGTTAGCCAGAACAATCCACAGGGGAACTGACACAGGATGGAATAAAATCAGGGCGATGGGCAAGAGGAAGGAAGCAAACCCTGGAAGAATGACTGGAAACGGGATTCTACTTGTGTAGAATAGGTGATAAGCAACATATTCCGCCGAGCCGACTCTAGCAAACAGCGGATAGATCACAAGTTGGACAAACCAGATCACACCAAGTACGTAGAAGGTAAGTAGAGTACAAAACAATAGCAGCGAATGGGAGAAGTCCATGTTTCCTCTGATTTTTCAAAGTTACTTAATAGCATGATTTACCATTTGGGCTTGACGAGCCTGAGCAAACTGACCATATCGATCGACATAAAACTCTGAAAATTTAGCGATCGACCTCACGGTTTCACGGCTTGCAACAGCTTTCCACCATTGTTTTAAGCGGTCAAGTCCGGGCGGCAATTGCACATTTCGGTAGTGTTCCAGCACTGCCCATTGCTCAAACAAAGGGTAATAGGTCAAATCAACTAAGCTGATCGCTCTACCAAACCAGTAAGGGCCCTCTGCCGACATCTTCTGTAGCCCTTCCTGCTCAATGAACTGCAAGTGCTCAATTAACTCTTTTACGATCGTGGCGAACTGTTGATCGGAGCCATATAACAACTTTCCAGATGCAGCAAACAACCGGGTATCAGCAAAATTAATCCAAATTCGCGCCTGAGAACGTTGAATAGGTTCTTTGGGTAACAACGGAGGTTCTGGAAAAGTTTCATCCAGGTATTCATTAATGATGGTTGATTCCCACACTCGCTGATCGCCATGCTTAAGTACAGGCACCTTGCCGTAAGGAGAAATCTCTTTAAAGTTAGCAGGTTTGTTTTGCAGGTCGATTTCAATCAACTGATAAGGAATGCCTTTTTCTAGCAAAGTTAAGCGCGATCGATGGGCAAAAGGACAAAGCGCAGCACTATAAATTTCGATGATGGACATAGAAACTCCTATCTATAATCTACTCAACAACTAAAATTGATCTTATTAATAGCAACGGGCGTAGCTGTTTCCAGAAACCTGGCACCTGTCCATTACTAGTACTGTTTCAGCATACAGAGTTGCAGGTGGGATGTCAGTCGGAAAAGATCGGTTCTAGGAGTTAAGGCTATTTCCATGAAAAAGTCACCAACTCCAGCAAAGTTGGACACTTAGGTTCTTCAGAGATGCTTTAAGGGATCAGATTAGATTCCAAGAGGGGTCTATACGAGCTAAAACAGAATTCTAGTACCCCTCGTTGCAGAAGGTGCCTTAGCAGGAGGGCATCTATGATTTGTGCAAGAAGTCTTTTGTTAGTCCCCAGTTCCCTTTTTAGAGGCTTTTCTGCCCTTCAAAACCTGTGACTTGACAACCTCGTGGGCTTGTTTGTAGATTTGGAAGTCAGAAGGCTTTTCGGACTCAGGAATACTTCGGATAATGTAGTGAAACGCATGAAAGACAGAGTTTAGCCCAGCGATCGCATCTTCTGGAGGAATAGGACTTTTAACAAAGTTTCGATCTAGCTTGATTGTGTAGTTTAATTCGCCTAAATTTGCCAGGTTTTCTAGTTTGTTTTCGTAGACAAGACGAGCAACTTTTGTCATGTCAGCCCCAATCACCTGAGCAATTCTTTTTGCTGTTTCTTCGTCTGGCCCGCTACGCTTAAGACAGATCCAACCTAGCCCAGCCCGTGAGATGTTGACCCGCCTGGAAAGCTCACTCATGTTGGTTTGTGGATTTTCCTGAAGGTACTGCAAAATGAGCCGTCCGAACGCCGAACAGTCTTCAGGACGTAGTTTTAAGAGATTCATATTAGATTCTGAACCAAGATGTTAACGTTAAAAAGAGATAAAAGGAAACAAGATAAAAGAAACCGAATTTTGCTTTAGTAGGCTTGTTCCACTTAACCTTAAAACCGCTATTTGGTCTCACGATCGCTTCAACTTCAGCCTTTGTGTCAAGGTTCTAATGACTACTCGTTCACATCTGCTAAACTTTGTGTAGAAGCTTGCATGAGCCGCAACTAGAGCTTCTCTTGTGTGAGTTCCTTTTCATGCGATCGACGCTAAATAAATTTCAAGTTTTAGATAATCAGTAGATTTCAAATAAACATTTTTAGTCAGTTACTAGCCATCAGACTCTCTCCAGTTTCCTTAAAAAGGGAGGAACCTGGATTCAAGCTAACGTCAGGGATTGAGAGACCTGAGATGC
The DNA here is from genome assembly GCF_052939475.1 of Phormidesmis sp. 146-20. Classification (NCBI taxonomy): domain Bacteria; kingdom Bacillati; phylum Cyanobacteriota; class Cyanophyceae; order Leptolyngbyales; family Leptolyngbyaceae; genus Phormidesmis; species Phormidesmis sp. 146-20. Next base: position 52,409 of record NZ_JBJPHT010000008.1, on the reverse strand, counting down.
AGTACTCCACAACTTCAAACAATCGAGATGTAACGACCTAAAAACAACGCTACTTCGCAATCTGCTGATGGTTTTACAAAGGCAGACAGAGCCAATAAATAGCCCTGCCCGCAACGGTTCTGAGTGTCAAGGATTACTTAACTAGCATGAGAGCGGCTACTTCGATCGCTTTCCAGAACGGGAGTCGGTTCCTTTATCCACAACTGGACGACCTTGAGTGTTCACATCCAGTTCTTCTCGACGAAGCTGTTCTTCTGCCTGAACGGTCTGCTGATCAACTTCTTTTCTGACTCGCACTTCTTCTCGCACAAACGCTTCTTTGTGAATATCGGGCGTTTCTTCGTAGACTTCAACTCGTGCAACTTCACCTTCAGCAAAGGCATCCGCATCCGGGGCAACCGTCGTGCCAGCGTTGACAGGCGTTGTGCGCTCAATGACAACACGCTCTTTTTCAACAGGGACAGAGACTCGTGCAGTTTCGGTTTCGACGCGCTTTCCAATCGCGACTTCACCTGCTTTTTGGCGAGTTTTGTTGGCAATCAATCGCTCTTCATACAGCTTAAGGCTTTCGTGGTTTTGCTCGTTCAAGTTGTACAAGTCAGCATCCTGATCATAGTTGTAGGTGCTGCGATCGTAAGCAGCAGGAGCAGCAACAGCCGGGGCAGCATCCAAGGGAGCAGACGCATCTAAAGAAGCAGACGCATCCAACGGAGCAGCCATCATAGGACGATACACACCTCTAACCTGCTCTTCCTGGTCGTAATCGACTGTGGCACCTTCTTGATACTCTGGAAGTGCTTCGACTTGAGCACGAGTTAGTCCATTGACATAGACGCAGTGCTTTTTGTTGTCGATTTGGGCACGACCGATCGGAAGTAGGACGTTTTTACCGAAGATCCAGTTACCCGTGTGAACGACCAGATAACGGAATCTACCATTTTCATCTACTAACAAATCTTTGACGGAGCCAACCTTATCGTTTCCAGAATAGAGGTCATACTCCAGAATGTATTTTTGCTCTTCAAAATGACTGCGATAGTCAGGGTCAAAATCTTTGATTCTATGAAGTGCCATTGTTTTTTACCTAAAGTGTTTGAACTACTTTTACTTAAAATTAGACTTCAAAAAAACTGGCCTCCTCCCTCTTAAGTCAGACTTACTCTCTTGGGTCTAATCACTTCAAACACACCCGATTATTGCTCAGGTTATTAGTTGGTTAAGAACTTTAAACTTACCCACCAACTATCTCTCAAGATGGGTGTTGTGTCCTGAGCAGGTTTCTACAGTTCAAGTAGTCAATGTATTTTACTTTAAGTAGTACGGCTGGAGGAAAACATGACCTACTCTGATGATCCTGTAAGAAGGGCTAACGATGACCCAGCGATTCAACCGTCTGACGTTTATATTACGAATACGCCAGTAGCCGCCACAGCAGATTATCATGATCGCGTCCGATGGGGGCCAATCTTTTCGGGGCTGGTTATCGCCTTGAGTTCTCAGCTAGTCTTGAGTGCGTTAGGGGCAGCGATCGGCTTGTCTGGCATTGCGAATTCTGGGTCGCCTCGGTCTGATCTAGGAGGTGTGGGATCAGCGATCGGGATCTGGTCGATTATTAGTCTGCTAATCTCTCTGTTTATTGGGGGATGGGTAACAGCGCGAGCTTGTGGCCCGATGAGTCGTAAGTCTGCTTTGTTGAATGGGGCTGTTCTCTGGGCGACGACTTTAGCGTTGAGTGCCTGGTTAGTAACCAGTGGCGTGTCAGGTGCCTTTGGGGTAGTAGCCTCAAACGCTGGAGAAGTTGTCAATCAGGTGCAGCAAAGCGGTGCGAGTATACCGAACAATGTACCTAGCGCGACGGCTGAACAAACAAGAAACGTTGCTGGAGATGTTGCTAGAGGGGGTTGGTCGTTTGCGATTGGTTCTTTATTAGGATTGATTGCGTCGTTGCTGGGTGCTTCGATCGGTACGCGCCGTCCAGAGACAACCCAAACCACTGTGAGAGCGACTCGATAAGGAGAATTTGAAGCTTGATGCCTTACTCTGACATCGTCCAGAAGTAGCGCGGTCTGGGCATTGCTGAACCACAGGATGAATTGCCCTAATGCGAAGGGGAACTAAATGTTCAAAGTCCCCCAAAATTGGGGGATTTAGGGGGCGGAAAAGTTGACACTTCCCACAGATTCATCCCTTCAATCAGCAACGCCGCGCGGTCTGCAACTTCTTCAGGTTCCTCTTTAAGGGGAGTTGGGGAGATTACTCCACTAAACCGCCTCACGTTGAGATCTCCATAGTGTTCCTGATTTCCTCTAATTTCCTATGTCAGCAACAATAAATGACTCAGTTAACAGTTCAGCTAACAATAAGGCTTCTGTAATTGGGCGAATCAGCCAGAAAAGCCTCAGTGCATAGGATGCGGGTTTTGTTGAGCGACTCGCATTTTGTTTCTCTAAGTCTACTCCCACAAAAGGAATTACCAAACGTAGCACCGCCCCCATCACAACCGAGACGCTACGGGATTGAACTTGGGAAATTTTTAATAGAAGGTTTCTAAGTTAGATTGCAAGCGAACCGCAGTCAGACGAAATCAAAGGTTCTGAGGCGCGAACAGTAGCTCTAGTCAATAAAGTCGAAATGGGAAAAGTATCATGTTTCAGTTAACAAATTTAATAGTAGGACAAGTGCCTGTAGAAGAGACAGCCTTTGTTTTTTCTAGCCCTCAGTTTTTAATCTCACTGCTGGCTGGAGTAATGATGGCGTTTGCGTTTCAGTTTCTATTGACCAATTTATCAGTTGCGATCGTAGCCACTCCAGGCACGTTACCCGATTCAGACGACGATGATTCAGATAGTCTGGGCGCCTCTATTCGCAAAACGGAATCTAAGGTTGGGATGTGGGCCCTATTAACCGTAACGATCGCTCTATTTGCCGCCAGCTTTCTCGCTGTAAAACTGAGCTTAGTCGGAAGTAGTGTTCTAGGTGCGATCATTGGTGTTGTCATCTGGTCTACTTTGATCCGCAAGCTGATGCGGGTGCGATTCGTCGAGAATTGGAAGGCATCGATCGCAACACGTTTATTGAAATCCTCTCACGTCGAGAAGGGTTTACACCCGATCGCGTTCAAGACATTGCGGATCAGCTAGAAGCTGTTCGTGCTGAAGTTTTCAGTTCTGTACAACAGTCTGAATCGGAAAACCAAGCGCAAGATCTTCGCAGTCGAGTTGAAAATTATCTGAAGTCAACAGGCAAAGAAGAACTTAATCCAGAAGCGATCGAGCGTGAATTCAAACTGCTATTAGAAGACCCAGAAGCGGGCTTAGAGGCATTGGGCGATCGATTGGGACAGCTTGACCGCGACACGTTAGTAAAGCTACTGGGGCAGCGCGAAGACATCAATCCTGAAGAGGCTAGTCAGATTGTTGGTCAGCTTGAATCTACCCGCGATACTGTTCTCTCGCAGGCCAAAGAAGCTCAGGAGCGAGTGCAGTCTGAGGCACAAGAACTTCGACGCAAAGTTGAAGAATATCTGCGGAATACCAACAAAGAAGAACTGAACCCAGAAGGCATTGAGCGAGATTTAAGAACCTTGTTTGATGATCCTCAAGCCGGATTCAGTGCTTTGAGATCACGCCTTTCTCAGTTCGATCGTGACACCCTAGTTCAACTCCTTAGTCAACGTCAAGACCTGAGCGAAGAGCAAGTCAATCAAGTTTTGGATCAAGTTGAATCAGTTCGTACTAGCATTCTGCAAGCTCCGCAAAAACTAGCAGGCAAAGCAAAAGAGCAATACGAACAAACGACAACTGTGATTGCTGACTACTTGCGTAAGACAGACCTGAAAGAACTCGATCCAGACGGCATTCAACGCGACTTACAGACGCTGCTAAATGACCCAAAAGCAGGAACCGATGCCATTCGTTCTCGCCTGTCTCAGGTTGACCGTGAAACATTAGTTAAACTGCTCACCCAAGAAGGTAACTTGACGGAGGAGCAAGTAAACCAAGCGATCGACCAGGTGCAAACCGCCATTCGTGACACGATCAAAGCGCCGCGTCGGTTGGCAAAACGTGCCCAAAAACAAGCGGTAGACTTTGAAGCTAGTCTCGAAAGCTACTTGCGAAATACTCAAAAAGAAGAACTAAACCCGGACGGCATTAAACGAGATCTCCAACGGTTACTTCAAGATCCTCGCTCAGGGTTAAGCAGTGTAGGTGAGCGCCTGTCTCGCTTCGATCGTTCTACACTCGTTGCTTTGCTCTCTCAGCGCGAAGACATCAGTGAAGAAGAAGCAAACCGAATTGCGGATCAGGTTGAGTCAAACTTCAAAGCAGTGACGGAGCAGATTCAGAAAGTTCAACAAGCCTTTCAATCTACGATCGACACTGTATTTGGCAAGATTCGCAGCTATCTTGATTCTCTAGAGCGCCCGGAACTGAGCTATGAAGGCATTAAGCAAGATTTCAGCACTTTGTTTGATGACCCTCAAGCTGGATTTGAGGCCTTAAAATCGCGGCTAGGGGAGTTCGATCGCGATACGCTAGTTGCCGTCCTTAGCTCTCGTGAAGATATCTCCGAAGCGGATGCCAATCGCATTATCAATCAAATCGAATCAACGCGAGACAGTGTATTACATCGGGCTGAACGAATTCAAATAGAAGCCAAAAAACGCATCAGAGCGGTTCAGCGTGAAGCTAAAAAGCAAGCGATCGAAACTCAAAAAGTAGCGGCGACGGCGGCTTGGTGGCTATTTGGAACGGCTTTAACCTCTTTGGCAGCGTCTGCGATCGCGGGCTTCTTAGCGGTTCGGACACTGTTCTAATTCCAATATTGGGGGCGGAGTAGAATCTGCCCTCACTGTTGTCTAATTATCCTAAATCAATTGTTTTAAATCAGGAGATTTCTCATGTCTACAAACACCGAAAACATTGTTGAAGTAAAAACTGAAACGACTATTATTGATATCCCTACTGGTGACTCTATTCCATTCAAAAAGACAACTGTTGAGACTCCTTCTAAAGAATTGATAGAAGCCAAAACTTCAGAATTCCTGAGTGATCCGATCAATTACAGTGCTGAGTTCTTAAAACCCTACCTCCCAATTCTCAAAGCGGTCGGCTGGGTGCTGTTAGCAGCGATTGGTCTAAATCTACTCCTGACAGTGCTAGGCGGGATTCTCAGCGTTGCCACTAGCATTCCAATTCTTTCACCTTTGTTTGAGCTAGTTGGTATCATCTATGTAGGTTGGTTTGTTTACCACAACTTGCTCACTGCATCTCAACAGCAAGAGTTTTCTCAAAAGGTTGCCAAACTTAAGAAGGAGGTTATTGGCGAAGTAGGAGAAATCTTAGATGCTGATAAGAGCGAGATTTCTTGAAGTCTAACTAGATGCTGGCTAACGCTTTAGAAACTCTAACTCCATCAATATCAAATCGAATAGAACATTGAGCAGTTCTCAAGCAGGAATACTGATCTTTGTGGGTATCGATTTTCGCGTCTTGTACTCCTATGGATAGGTGTTCAAAACATCATCTTTTTGTAAACTAGCCTCAGCATTACTGCTTGGGAAGACAAGTGCAACACAACACTTAATTAGCTGGACTGACGAAGCATTCGACTACCTTATAGGGGCTTGACAGTGGTTTGTTCCACAGGTTATTGCAACCAGGTTTTTTAATATCCACTCCTTGTAGTAGCTGTGGCGTTGAGTCTTTAGTTGGTGCTTCTGCTGATAGCTTTGTTTGAAATTTCAATCTCAAAACATTACTAGGACAACATCATGAGTGACTCTAAAAAAAATCTCAACGAACCAGACGCAAATCTCGATCCCATTACAGGAGAACCTGGTGCTCACCCTGTCGGAACTGGAATTGGTGCAGCAGGAGCTGGCTCAGTAGGCGCAGTGATCGGTGGTGTAGTTGGCGGCCCTGTTGGGGCAGTCGTTGGAGCCGCGATCGGAGCAGTCGGGGGCGGGCTATTTGGCAAAGGTGCGGCTGAAGCGATCGACCCCACTACAGAAGACGCACACTGGCGAACGAATCACACGTCTCGACCCTATGTTGAGGCAGACAAAACCTACGATGATTATGCACCTGCCTATAAAACTGGCTATGAAGCCTTCGATCGTCATGCCGAGACAGGCAAAACGTTTGAAGAGATCGAACCTGAGCTAAAGAGCGCCTATGAAACAAATTATGCTAACACTGGGCTAAGTTGGGACAAAGCAAAACACGCGGCTCAAGATGCTTACCTCAAGCTGTATGAAGAGCGTCTGATTGCAACTAAGCATCGCGAAAAAACGGGCGAAGTCACCGTCGGAAAGCGGGTCGAAACTGAGACAGCACGAGTTTCTGTTCCGATTGAAAAAGAGCGCGTAGTTGTCGAGCGAACTGCTGCAACGGCACAAACGGCGGTTTCTCCGGGTGAGTATGCTTTCCAAGAAGGAGAAGTTGCGCGAGTAGAGGTCTATGAAGAAACGCCCGACATTCATAAAGAGGCGTTTGTGCGTGAAGAAGTGCAGGTTAGAAAAGTCACTGAGCAAGAGACTGTTACTGCTGAAGAACAGCTTCGCCGAGAAGAACTAGATGTGGACACAGAAGGACGTCCTGTTATCGAGAAAAACATCTAGTCAGTTAAAGCTCAATATAAGCTCAATAGATGGGTGGGGTCATGGCTCCACCTGATTTTTTATGTGGATTAAGGAGCCATTGTTGTTCAAAGCCAATTCTAAAGCACGAATAAGTAGTTGTACGAAATTACACCGCAAATCGGTTGAAAGTTTCAGTTCGCGCTGCCTCACTGTGAAACTTATTCTGTTCACCTACTTACTTCTTTAATGCGCGAAGGCACACTTTGTTCTTGCAGTCTAAGCAACGCAGCGTAAGAAGTGCTACTGTAACGTACCATTATGGTTGGTTAATGTGCAAAAGGTGTCTGCGTCCGATGAATACGATCGCTACAAAACTGCTGCTAAACAAATGACCCTAACCGCAAATCAATGACGAATCCAAATGGAATTTGACTTTCAAGAAACCACGCCTTTACTAGAGAGTCTGCAAAAGTGCGCTCGATCGTCCAACGCATCTTTCTACACGCCAGGTCACAAACGAGGACAAGGTTTTCCAGACCAATTGACCGACTTGTTGGGGACTCAAGTGGGACGATCGGATCTCCCAGAATTGCCCGAATTGGACAATCTATTTGCGCCTCAAGGAGCAATCTTGGCGGCTCAACAACTGGCGGCCAGAGCATTTGGAGCAGATGAAACCTGGTTTTTGGTCAATGGCTCGACCTGTGGTGTGATCGCATCAATTCTGGCGACCTGCCGCCCTGGTGACAAAATTATTCTGCCGCGCAATGGGCACCAATCAGCGATCGCGGGACTTATTCTCTCCGGCGCGATTCCCATTTTTGTCAATCCTGAATACGATCCCGTTTTGGAGATTGCCCACAGCATTACGCCTGATGGTGTCGCGCAAGCACTAGCCGCTCACCCCGACGCTAAAGCCGTCATGATGCTGTATCCGACGTATTATGGCGTGTGTGGTGATGTGGAGGCGATCGCTCAAATGGCCCATCAGCATCACATTCCACTCATCGTTGACGAAGCTCACGGGTCACATTTTGCCTTTCATCCCGATTTGCCGATCGCTGCTTTAGCGGCCGGAGCCGATCTAACCGTGCAGTCGATTCATAAGACCCTGGCTTCGATGACTCAATCGGCCATGCTGCATCTTCGAGGGCAGAGAATTGAGCGTGATCGCATCCAAAAAGCCTTACAGCTAATTCAATCGACCAGTCCTAGCTACCTCCTACTTGCTTCACTAGACGCGGCTCGTCAGCAAATGGCCACCCAGGGACTAGAACGATTAGAACACACGCTAAATCTGGCAGATAACGCTCGATCGCGCCTTGAGAAAATTCCTGTTTCCACACTCCAACCCAGTCAAGCCGGGAAAACTCCAGGATTTTTGGCGCTCGATCGCACCCGTCTCACCGTCACTGTTTCAGAGTTAGGATGGGATGGTTTTGCTGCCGACGATCGCCTCCATCAACACCTCAAAGTCACCGCCGAGTTTCCCTCTCTCAAACATCTCACCTTCATCATCAGCCTGGGCAACACTCAGCAAGACATCGACCAACTCATCCAAGCCTTCACCCAACTTGCACGCCATCCCAACCCTCATCCCTCTCGCGAAGCGTATTACCCCCCAGGGGGAGCAGATCATCGAAGACAACCCCTCATCCCTCCCAAAGCGGAACAAAGTTCTCCCTCTTCCCTCCTCCCTCTTCCCTCCTCCCTCCTCCCTCCCCCTCTTCTCTACTCTCCCCGCGATGCTTTTTTTGCTACAACAGAAACGCTGGCGATCGCTCAAACGGTTGATCACATCAGCGCAGAGCTGATTTGCCCCTATCCCCCTGGCATTCCTGCTCTGTTTCCTGGTGAAAAAATCACTCAAGACGTTCTCATTTATCTACAGCAAGTTCTTCTAGCAGGTGGCATGATCAGCGGTTGCGCCGATCTCACCCTGCAAACGCTCCAAGTCGTCAAACTTTAGAAAAGCAATAGAAAAGCAATAGAAAAGCACTTTAGTCGTCTGCCCGTAACGTCGCATCCACATCGCCCACAAAGACTCCCTCTACACCGTCTCTTTCTAATAAGTGATAGACCGCCCAAACTTGAGGGCCGAAGACGATTTTGTCACGATCGCACAACACATGAGTTTGCAGCTTACGCCCGTTGATCAACAATCCATTGGCGCTGGGCTTTCCTTTGGGGCTACCATCCACAATCTGATAGCGGCAACTCCCATCATCTAGCGGCAGTTGGATCAGCGTAGCGTGGCGACGAGAAACAAACTGTGAAGCCAGCCGGACTGTGCATCTCGGATCTCGCCCGATCGTGCAAAGGCTGCGCTCCAGCGTAATTTGATGTTCGCCCTGGTCGTCTCTAACAAGCAACAGATGTGAAAGCATGGGTCGATCGTCTACGTGTCAATTCCTTTAGGCAGTGTGCCCGATTCACTCAGGAGAATTAGGATAAACTCATCAAGCCTCCATCAAGCCGGACGGACTGAGAGTTGTGGACTCTGGACTGTAGACCTTGCACTGTAGACAAAGCAAGTTTTTGGCTCCTGCCCTGTTCTCTAATGTCCAATGTCTCTATCTGCCACACCTACCAATAGGTCACCACCTTTCATCCCTCATCCCTCATCCCTCATCCCTCATCCCTCATCCCTCATCCCTCATCCCTTCCCCATGCCCTCCCCCCTCTGGCCCTACCTCACCCCCGGCATTCCCGATGATCTTTTCGAGAATCTTCCTGGCATTCCAATGACTCAGCGTGAAGTTCGGCTACTACTGCTGTCTCAACTGCGACTAAAACGAGACTCTATTTTGTGGGACATCGGCGCAGGCACAGGAACCATTCCTGTAGAAGTAGGGTTGCTCTGTCCTAGTGGGCAGATCATCGCCGTCGAGCGAGATGAGGAGGTCGCGAATTTGATCCGGCACAACTGCGATCGCTTTGAGATCAAAAACGTCCAGGTGATCGAAGGAACTGCGCCCGACTGTCTGCGAAATTTGCCTCAGCCCGATCGGGTCTGTATCGAAGGCGGTCGCCCGATCAAAGCGATTCTCAAGGCCGTCTGGCAACAACTCAAACCCCAGGGTCGCATCGTCGCCACGGCCGTCAGTTTGGAAACGCTCTACCAGATTTCAGAAAGCTTCTCCGACCTTCACGCCAGGAATATTGAAGTGGTTCAGTCGGCGGTCAATCGCCTCGAAACCCGTGGCACGAGTCAAACCTTTATCGCGGTCGATCCAATTTTTGTTTTGAGTGGCGAAAAAATAGAATGAACGAGAGAGATTGTGAAGAACTCAAAACGCAAAACTAGGTTTGTCTCTCCAAATCAGCTAAAGTGTTCCAAAGCAACTCTTAACCTTCTTAACCTCTGGCTAATTTGCCAAATGATTTGATTGAGCAATGGAGTCAGCGGATGGTTGGACAGTTAGACCAGGTTCTCTTCATGCAAAATTAGTGTTATGCCTTGGTCTCGTATTTTGAGTGGGATTGTCCTGATTGCCTTCGCCCTGACCATTATGCTGCTGGGTGGATGGTATTTTACGGCGGGGTTTTGTCTGATTATTTATTTTGGGCAACTAGAATATTTTCAGCTTGCTCGCGCCAAAGGGTTTGCTCCGGCTGGCAAAACAACGCTGGTGGTCAGTCAAATTTTGCTGGTGGTCTCCAACCTTTCGCCCGGTCTGGCAGATGCGATCTTTCCGGTTGCAGGAACGTTAATTTGCTTTTATCTGCTGTTTCAGCCTAAGTTGGCGACGATCGCGGATATTTCTGCTTCGATCATGGGCTTGTTTTATGGGGGCTATCTGCCGAGCTATTGGATTCGCCTGCGATCGCTGGGACAAGTTGAAGCCAGTAACCTCCCGCTCGACGGCTTTTGGATCACCTCCTGGCAAGGACTTCAGGCGCTCCCGATTGGTTTGACAAACACGCTGCTGGCCTTTTTGTGTATCTGGGCCGCTGACATCGGAGCCTATACGATCGGTCGGTGGATCGGTCGAACTCGCCTGTCAGATATCAGCCCCAAAAAGACTGTCGAAGGTGCCGTGTTTGGAGTCGCTGCTAGTGTAGCAGTTGGCGTGCTGGGATCGTGGTATCTCAACTGGTCGGGCTGGCCGATCACAGGGGTGGCGCTGGGTTTGCTGATCGGGATTGCCAGTCTGTTAGGCGATTTAACAGAGTCGATGATGAAACGAGATGCAGGCGTTAAAGACTCTGGACAACTGATTCCAGGGCATGGGGGCATTCTCGATCGCGCCGACAGCTACGTTTTTACGGCTCCGCTGGTCTATTATTTTGTGACGATCGTCTTGCCGTTGTTGCCTAAGTAGGAAGTGAGGAGTGAGGAGATAAACCTGACAAATCCTGTGCTTACCTGAATAAAACTCACCTTCGCGGGTTAGAACTGCTAGTCAGAATGACGGGTTGTCTAATCCTTGATCGTTCAATACTTGGTGATAAATTTTCATCAGTTGATCAAAGTTGGCTTCTGGGGTGTACTTAGTTTCGTAGGTGAGACGAGCCTGTTTTGACATTTGGGCGATCGCTGCTGGGTGTTGTTCTGCCCACTTCATCTTTGTGGCTAGGTCGGCTGCATCTCTGGGAGCAAACTGTAAGCCTGTCTGTCCGTCTTCTACAATTTCTGCCATGCTGCCCAGTTTGGGGACGATAACCGGAAGCCCGCAGGAAAACGCTTCGGCGATCGTCAACGGAAACCCTTCATACCAGATCGACGGAAACACCAAAAATCGAGCTTGCTGCATGAGTTGGAGAACCGTCGCTTTGTCTTGTCTGCCAAGAAAGGTAATCGTGTCCTCTAATCCAGCCTCTTTGACCTGCTGCTGCAACACTTCTCGCAAAGGCCCTTCGCCGACAATTTTTAATGGTAGCGTCAACGCATTTTGCACATAAGCATCAATCAAAACAGCAACGCCTTTTTCTTCTGCCAGTCTGCCTACAAATAATGCATTGTGATGATCAGCAGGATTGGAGAAAGAAACCCCTTCGGGTGCGAACACAAAATTAGATTTGACGTGAATCTTGGCGATCGGCAACCCCGCCTGAGTCAGCTTCTCTTTTTGAAATTGAGTCAGCGTAATGTAAGCATTGACCCGCTCTTGCCAAGTGCCCCGCAGCCGATGCCAACTCACCATTGCTGTCACAACCGCGCTTTGAGACCGAGAGCCACGATAGCAGCCATGCACAATCCCCGCTAGTGGAATCGGCTTCCCCAGACAGTCTTCACAGATCTGATTGTCTCGAAACAGCATCGCCCTGGGACAGCCCAACCGATAATTGTGCAGCGTTTGCACCACAGGAATTTTTTGATCTCGACAGGCATCATAAACCGAAGGCGACAGCAGCGGAAAAAAGTTGTGAACGTGAACAACATCCGGCCGAAACTGAGCGATCGCTTCTCTCACCTTCAGTTTAGAAGTCTGGGAATAAACCGCACTCACCGCTGCGATCGCTTTACTCCAGGCTCCGACAATCTCATCGTTACTAACTTCTAGCAACTCAACGGTGTGGCCGCGATCGCTCAACAACGCCTTCTCAGCTTGAACAACGCCTTCCTCTCCGCCCACAATCTGATAGCGGTTATGCAGTTGCAAAATTCTCATTTATTTACGCCGCCTAATGCCGATCCCAATTTTACAAAAGCGCTGACTTTGAATTATTCCAGGGTGAAAGCAGACCCTAAAACAAATGTCACTGATTTAGGAACCGTGAGCAGTACTACAAGTTCTCATCCCTCATCCCTCTCGCGAAGCGTATTACCCCCAAAGGGGGAACAGATCATCGCAGACAACCCCTCCTCCCTCCTCGCGCAGCCTTCCTCATCCCTAAACAATGATGCCTTGATGCTTGAGCCATAAAATCACGAAGATTGTGACAATCCAACTGACCACCGTAAAGAGGATTGGCTTATCGGTAAGCAACACTTCTTCTGGACGCTCCGCCCGTTCTCCTAGCTCAGGAGTGGAAGAATTTTCAAGCGAGTCAACTTTGAGATCGCTCAATAGCTGATAGCGAAAAATACCATATAGCACAAATGGGAAGGTCAACATCATCCAGGGAGTAGACGCGCCGTTGACTTGCGGGCCAGAACTCCACAGGGCATAGCTCATCAGCGCTCCGGTCGTCACAGTACTTTCCATCCGAGTCAGCAGTGGTAGAGAATAGCGCTTCAGCACGCTGCGAGTTTTTCCCCCACGTTCTTGTAAAAGTCGAAGTTCAGCTTTGCGCTTTTCGACTCCCAAAAACAGCGCCAGCATTCCAGTACACAGCAAAAACCAGACCGATGGAGCAATTCCGATCGCAGCCCCTCCAGCCAAAGCACGCAAAACAAACCCAGCGGCGATCGCAATGATGTCCAAAATGGGAGTGCGCTTTAGTTTGAGGTTGTATGCAACTTGCAGCAGCGAATAGGCGATCAGCGTGACTCCCAATGCAGGCGCGGTTAACCATCCCAAAATTAAGGCACTGCTCAATAAAAGAACCGCCATCGCGATCGCCGTCCGCACTTTTACCCAACCCGCCGCGATCGGGCGCTTACACTTGACGGGATGCTGACGATCGGCTTCTACATCCGCCACGTCGTTGATCAGATAAAAACTACTAGAAGCGCAGCAAAACAGCACAAAGGCCAGAGTCGCAGCCAAAAACGACGGCAGATTAATGCTAAATGCAAAGAGAGGCACCGCAAACACAACCAGATTTTTTGTCCACTGGCGAGGTCGCAAGCTTTTAAGATGAGCTAGAAATCGAGTGCGTGAGGATACGGAGATCGATTTACTGGTATCTGTATTTGCACGAGAATTCATGATCTTTTTCCTGGAAGACTTCTCAGCGCATCCGGCTATCTACTGACTAATCTAGAGTTAACCATCAAAGCAAGCAACCTATCCAGAAAACATTTATCTTCTACTCAAGAAATCTTTAAATGCTCCTCACAAAGGCTCAAATCTAGCGTTTCAAGCAAGAAAGAACTCAGAACGCTCAATCTTTGATGGTTGAAAGTGATGGTTGAAAGCGTCCTCGATCGCAGGCTGTGATCTCGAAGATCCCCCCTAACTTCCCTTAAAAAGAGAATTCAGGAGACTGCAAATTGACGTAATCTTGCCCGTGAAGTTCAGATTCGCGTTGACAACACATTGTTACGAGCTTGGTTTCGTTAAGCTTCTCACTCAAATCAAGATCAAACGTCGTGTAAGAAAGCCGGGACAAACGGAGGTTTTTGAGAATTGAGAGCCGATCGCTTCCCGCCATCCGATATTCTATGGAAATGTCTTTTTGAATCCTTCTCATCCCCCCTCGCGAAGCGGATTACCCCCAAAGGGGAAACAGATCATCGAAGTTCTCCCTCATCCCTCATCCCTCATCCCTCATCCCTCATCCCTCTTATGCCCACCATTCGAGTCCCTGCGACAACAGCAAACATTGGCCCTGGCTTTGATTGTCTAGGGGCTGCCCTGACGCTGTATAACCAGTTCAAATTTACGCCGTCGTCTCAAAAACCACTCAAAATTACGGCAACGGGGGCAGAAGCCGATCGCGTCGCCACCAATGACAGCAATCTGGTATATCAGGCATTCTGCAAGTTTTTTGCCCATCTGGGACAGACCCCGCCTGCGGTTGAGATAGAGATAGAGATGAATGTGCCCCTCGCACGAGGATTGGGCAGTTCGGCAACGGCGATCGTCGGTGGGCTGGTGGGTGCCAATAGTCTGTCAGGGTCGCCGCTGAGTCAAGACGAGATCATGCACCTGGCGATCGCCCTCGAAGGACATCCTGATAATGTGGTGCCTGCATTGCTTGGGGGCTGTCGATTGGCGGCATCGGGCCGCGATCGGGCGTGGGAAATCTGTGAATTGAACTGGCATTCTGACCTGATGCCGATCGTCGCCATTCCCGATTTTGAACTCTCTACCGCAGAAGCTCGTCGCGTTTTGCCTACCGATTACAGTCGCGCTGATGCCATCTTTAATACGGCTCACCTGGGTTTGTTGGTGCGAGGATTGGAAACCGCAAACGCAGACTGGCTCAAGGCGGCACTTGACGATCGTATTCATCAGCCCTATCGTCAAACGTTAATTTTGGGATTTGAAGCGGTGCGATCGGCTTCCCTGTCAGCGGGTGCTCATGGAATGGTGATCAGTGGGGCGGGCCCAACTTTACTCGCGTTATCAAGTGCCGCAAATGCAGAAGCGGTTCAGTCAGCAATGGAGAAAGCCTGGATGCGGGAGGGTGTTGGCGTTGAGGTGAAGGGGTTGCAGATCGATCGGGAGGGGGTGAGGAGTGAGGGTGAAGACGGTAAGCTTTGTATGGATTAACTGTGGATTAACTATGAGTGACGTGTTTTGGCAAATGCTTAGAGTTTTTAGTGTTAAATCGATCGTGACGGCTCTGTTAGTTGCAAGCTGCTGGCTCACAATGTCTGTTTCGGTGTCTGCTCAACCCCTACAGCCAACCCCTTTGTTTGCATTATTTTCGTTTTCGGGCACACGTCCGGCTAATCTGGGAGTTCAGAATGGCAAGCTGGCAGCCTGTCCGAGTACGCCCAACTGTGTGAATAGTCAAACAGCAGATCAAGCCCATACGATCGCTCCCCTGCGCTACGCCACCAGTCCTGAAAAGGCATTCGCTAACCTCAAGCAAACCATTCAGGCGCAACCCAGAACCAGAATCGTTGCTGAAACTGAGAACTATCTCTACGCCGAATTCACCAGCAAACTGATGGGCTTTGTCGATGATGTGGAGTTTTATCTAGACAAACCTGCGGGCGTGATTCAAGTGCGATCAGCTTCTCGATTGGGCGAATCGGATTTGGGCGTTAACCGTCAAAGAGTAGATTCAATTCGCACGGCTCTCAAAGAAGCAGGCATTCTACAAATGGGACAGCCATCTCTCTAGATCTGACACACTAGAAAAGTCGAGTAAAGCTTCTCCAAGGGATTCGAGTTGCTCAATGGGTAATGCTTCGATCTGTCTGCGTAAAGCCTCTGGCACTTCTCCAACTTTTCGGGCCAGCAGTCGAAAAATCAGCGATCGTTCTCCTTGAGCCATCCCTTGCTCAATCCCTTGAGCCATCCAACTGGTTGTGATTTCCATAATTTGCTCCTGTTCTGTTGCCTCTAATTTACCAATCTCCTCAGCAAACAATGGCTCCTCAACCTCATTTAGCCGCAGGTACGTGTCCACAAATCCTGAGATGAGTCTGGTTTTTGCGGGGTCAAGGCGCAATGTGGTCAATAGCCGCAAACATTCCGCTTTCACTCTGGGGCGGTCTTGTGGGGCAATTCGCATCTTGGACATGAGAGCGGCTGCGATTGGGTTAGGCTGATCGATAAAGTTGCGCCAGTCTAACTGATTGAGTTGGATTGCAGCAAAATTGAATTCTAAAACCTTTAATCCTGAAAACTCCACAGTGTGCGTTTGCGGTTCGGCTCTCAGGGGTTCATCAAACGAGAAGACAACAATCGGATAAATCCTCTGCACATACTTTTGGTACAGACGGGCAAAGTAAAAAAACATTCTTCGGGCAAAGTTCGACTGAGTGTATGACTGAGCTTCGATGTGGACAAGGAATCCAACTTCCTCACCAGACTGTTTGACCTCAACAAGCAGATCAATGATTTTGTCCTCTCCAGACGTGAGATCCGCAAAGTACTCCTGCGGCAAAAACTGGATTGAGTCTCGTTCGATCGTGCTGGCAATTTCGGGCAAAAATAGATCCAAAAACTCAGCGAAGAATGTAGTGAGCAGCTCCTTGAAGAGACGATCGTGATCAACCATAAGATTTCGACAACTCACTAGACAACAAAACGGTGATAGCGCTCAACGAAGCGAGTCACTCTCATCGAACTGACGTTAAAACAGGCTTTTAGACTCATCTTGCTACAAGTTTTAACCAATAAAAAGGACATCTGATTTAGATGCCCTGCTCAAAAATCTTTAGTTAAGACGACCAGAAACTAACGGCGAGAATTGGCCAAAATTAGATATTGAACCAACTGAAACACAGCGTATAGAGCCGTCGCCACATAGGTAAACGCCGCAGCATTCAACACTTTGCGGGCCGCCCGATTTTCTTCACCCTGCAAAATTCCTAGCTCGTCAATGATTCTCAGCGCCCGATTTGACGCATCAAACTCAACAGGCAGCGTGACGAGATGAAAGACAATCACCGCCGCAAATAGCACAATGCCAATCTGAATAAAAACTCCGCCGATCGCGCCCATAAACAAGCCAGCCATAATCAAAATCGGCCCAAAGTTAGCGCCCAAATTGACCGCCGGAACCAGCGCCGCCCTCATATTCATTGGCTTATAGCCCTTCACATCTTGCAGCACATGACCACACTCGTGAGCCGCCACAGCCGCCGCCGCCAGAGAGTCAGACCCATATACCACCTCAGACAATCGAACTGCCTTAGCACTGGGATCGTAGTGATCCGTCAGTTCTCCTGCGATCGGCTCGACCGTTACATTGTGAATCCCCATATTTTTGAGAATCGTCTGCGCCACCTCAGCCCCGGTCATTCCTAGACTCGATCGTACTTGAGAATACTTGCGATAAGTGCCCTGAACGCGCTGCTGGGCCCACCACACCAAAATCATGCCCGGAATCAATAACAGGTAAGACGGATGAAAATACATGATCTTCTACCCAAATGTCGTGTAAGTGCTTTGCTGATTTGCTTTGAGCCTATGTTAGCACTTCAAACCGCAACCCTCTTTGGGGGGATTCCGTACATCATCACAGATTGTTAGCAAATTTATGGATCGGAGCGATTGAGCTAAAATAAGAGAATCTTTCGTCCTACTTATGCAAAATCTTGTGCTATTTGTTTTCTAAATTCAATTTTTCTAAGGTCGATCGTGTCGCACTGACAGGAGCTTTCTGCCTTCATGCGTGAGTCGTTCGAGGCGGTACGTCCAAATCCACCTAAAGCTGATGTCCGTCATGCTGAACACTCGACTGCGGATAATTTTTCAAATCCTGCCAATCCCCTTCGGCGGCGGATTCTCACCTGGCTCAAGGTTCACGTTCCCGAAACTAGAATTCGACATATTTTGCGCGTTGAGCAACTGGCGATCGTTCTAGCCCAGCACCATCACTTGGATGTAGAAAAAGCGGCTCAAGCAGCCCTGATGCACGACCTGGCGAAGTTCTTTAAACCCCAGCGGCTCCTGCAAATGTCCAAAGACGAAGGGCTAACCCTGGACGCAGTGGATGAGTCTAATCCTCATTTACTTCACGCTGACGTGGGAGCGATCGTCGCCAGAGATGAATTTGAAATCCGAGACGAAGCAGTGCTGCAAGCCATTCGAGACCACACCTTGGGCAGACCAGGGATGAGTCCATTAAGCTGTGTGGTCTATCTAGCAGATGGCCTAGAACCTGGACGAGGCGACGCCCTTGAGTTAGAGGCTCTGAGACAACTAAGTCGGCAAGATCTAGAAGAAGCCATCTGGCGCGCCTCCGATCATTCACTCAGACACTTGCTCAATGCTCACCACCTGATTCATCCCCGCACGGTGCTAACTCGCAACTGGTTTATGCAAACGGTGACCCACAAGCCCCCCAAAAGAGCCAACCTCCCAAACCCTGACCCTTAGCTGGAGTGAAAATCATGCCACCCTACCGTTTCTAACTGCCTCGATCGCACTAACCATTTACCTAATCAAGGAACCTGAACATTAATGACAGATTTTTCTAAAGAGCAAATCCTTTCGACGATTGCATCTTCCGCCCCAGATTTTGATACGAGCTACGAACTGGCCACTCGGATCGCCGATGCTGCCTCTGATCGCAAGGGTGAAGACATTGTGCTGCTCAAAGTGGGAGAAGTCACCGTCTTGGCAGACTATTTTGTGATCGTGACGGGCTTTTCTAAGGTGCAGATTCGCGCGATCGCCGCCGCCATCGAAGACGAAGTAGAAGAAACGCTCAACCGCAAACCCCTGCGATCAGAGGGATTGGCAGAAGGCGGCTGGGTGGTGCAAGATTACGGCGATGTGATCGTCCACATTCTCATGCCCCAAGAGCGCGAACACTACGACCTCGAAGCCTTCTGGGGACATGCGCCCAAAGTTGCCTACGAGCCACTGGCGATCGGCTAAGAGAAGGGCTAAGTTTTGGGTCAGTCATTGAATCTTGAAGATAAGTATTCAGGCTTGGTTTTAACATTGAAGTTAGAACTGAGCCTCTTTGTTGAGTATTTTCTAGAGGCTCTGGGCGATCTATTCTTTATTGATAGGGTTATAAAAAAGTTATAGAGATGAAGGTGCCTGCATAATGTCTTACTACATTCGCAATGCAACTCCAGACGATATTTCAAACCTGGAAAAACTAATAACAGTCTTCATGCAAGAAACGTTTCAGCGTCCCTGCGGAGGAACCCCTCAAAAGCTGGCACAAGACGGTTTTGGACGTGAATTTGAAATGATGGTCGCGGAAGCTGAACCCCAAACGTTAATCGCTTTTGCAGCCTGGGAATCATCCTATGATCTTCACCATTGCCTTAAGGGGGGCGTAGTGATTGATCTGTTTGTTGATCCGATTCATCGGGGTCGGGGGGTAGCAATCCAGTTCATTACCGCGATCGCTGTCAAAATTCAGCAGCAGGGCGGCTCATACATCAAAGGGCAGGCGGTCGAGAACCCAAGAAGCGTTCAACGGCTTTATCAACGCTGTGCCCGATGTTTTCCAGGAGCCGATTGTTATGTGTCTGGAAGGGCTTTCCGGCAACTCGCCGAATTATCGGGTCAAAGTCTGCGCGACATGGTGAGAAATCTGCCTGAGCTGGCATGGAACTACGAACCTTGAATAAGACCCCTCTTGAGAAAAAAAGGAGGATGAGCGATGTCAACACAGGAAAGATTTGATTCAAATCATACGAATCGTTTACCGAATATCTTTGAGCAGTCACCCATTCTCACAAGCCACAATGCTGGGTGGAGCAACATGGCTATAGAAGCTCATCATCTACCACCTGGAGAAACTCCCGAATACTGTCTCGATCACTATGTGATCAGCATAAATATAGGGCACAGGCTCCAGGTAGAGCAGGTTGTAGAAGGAAAATCCAATAGAGCAACCTTCTTTCACGGTACGGCTGTGATTTGTCCAATCTACAGTCGTCACTTTTTTTGCTGGAACAGTAAGCTTCAAACGCTTTCCCTAAACCTGAAGTCAGAGTTATTTAACCTGAACGCGATCGACCTATTAGCAACCGATCGTGTAGAGTTGATTCCTCAGTTTGGAATTCAAGATGGGCTGATTTATCAGATTGGGTTGGCCCTTCAAGCAGAACTGAAATCGCAGGGAAGTGGAAGTCGTTTGTATGCCGAAACCCTGGCAAATACACTTGCGGTTCATTTGCTACGGCATTATGCAACCCAGCCCTGTAGCACTCCAGTTTACACAGGTGGACTCTCTCAACATCGGTTGCATCTTGTCACAGACTACATCAACGATTATTTAGAGCGCGAATTGAGTCTGAATGAACTGGCAGCGATCGCTCAACTGAGTCAACACTACTTTTGCCGTGCCTTTAAACAAGCTACTGGGCTGAGTCCCCATCGGTATTTAATTCAACAACGAGTCGAACGGGCAAAGCACTTGTTGAGGCAAGGGGAGATGACGATCGGAGAAGTGGCGATCGCTTGTGGGTTTACGCACCAAAGTCATCTACATCGTCACTTCAAACGCTTGACTGGCGCAACTCCTAAAATCTGGCTCAACTCATAACAAAAATGTGCAAAAACAATAAGAATGTGCAAGACATTCAGAAGGAGAATTTGCCAGTGTTAAGTCAGCCTGGAAACTAAGGGCGATCAGAGCTACACAACTTAACACCACAATTGAGTTGAAGTGGAGGATTTGATGATGCAAATTCGAGAGCCTGAGCTTTGGCAAGAATTAGACCACAAACAAGCCTAAAAGATTTCGGAGTATTGGATTTTCTGATATCTTTTGCCTCAGTAACTTAAAGGTTCTACAGGTGCATTGTAAAATACGCTACCCATACATCGAAAGTGTGTTTGCTCATCCTTGATTCCGTCTTAACAGGAGAACAGAAATGAAAAAGAAATACAGAATAGGTGTGTTATTTGCAGTTGTCTTAACACTGTTTTTTATTGGCAGTGTATTTATTGTCAATGCCCAGCAACGAACAACTGAATCTCAATTTCAGGTCACCAAAAAGGATCATAATCGAGAGCAAGTAGTGGGGAAAATTCAAACTAGTTCAGTTAGGCTATCCAAAAAACTCACCAAGAGCCAGTTGGATCAACTGCAAACAAGAATTAGTCGCCCTTCACAGAATGTAATTAATAATATTATTACGGGCGTAATTCCTCCTCAGCCTACATCATGCTTCGGAATTCCTTTGACTGACTATTACGTTTGTGTTGATATTTGGATTGAAGACACTTCTCCCGGCCCAGGTTAATGGATTACGAGAGGTCGTATCGTGATGGGCATCACGATCTCGCAGGATGTGTTGTCGTACCTAGTAACCTGGCAATAAAAGATTTGACATTTGCATTTTGGCGTGAGTTTTGGCTACGCTCAACCCGCTAAACGATCGAGTGTTGAGCGAAGTCGAAGCACAATCTCTACATTTGTAATAGCAAACATTGCCAGGTTAATAGCTCATTCCTTCTGCCCCTTAAAAAGCTATTGTGTACACAAGTCGTTTACTGCTCCGCTTCAGTCGGCTTCTGCTCCCCAAATCCCCCAAAATTGGGAGACTTTGAAGCTTAGTTCTGGACGGGGTATGTTTCGGGTAATTTACAAATTAGAACAAATTAGATCTTCAAGGCAATTTTTACGGCTAACTCACGACTCACTTAAGGCACCCAAACCCCAAAACTCTCTTATACTGACGGATATATCCGATCGTTTATTTTCTGGCTCGATTTATGAACTCCTCAGTCGTTTGCCCCGTTCCGGTGGAACAGAGACCGATTAATGAGTATCAAGACCTCAAAGAATCGTGGTTTTTTAGATGGGCAACGCTTGATCTGGTGGGATACATCAAGCCAATTGCAATTTTGTGGGGCTTGAGTTGGCTGCTGGCGGGGCCCACGGCGGCGATGAGCTTTTCTCCTGCTAGACACCCCCTGGAATACGCACTGTTGGGGGCTGCTGGCGCAAGTATTATTCCGGCTTTGGCGCTGATTCGTCTCTATCTGGGCTGGTCATACATCAGGACGCGACTGCTCAACACCACCGTTTTTTATGAAGAATCGGGCTGGTATGATGGGCAAACCTGGGAAAAGCCGATCGAAGTGCTCAATCAAGATCGGCTGATCGTCAGCTATCAAATACAGCCTATTTTGCAGCGTCTCAACCGCACGTTTGCCTTCTTGGGCACGGCTTTGGTGAGTGGCGGATTGGCTTGGCTGATCTTGTAGCGAGTTAAAAACTAGTAACTTTTTGAGAGTGGAGTTCCCGTCTAATGTTAGAGTGCTATGCATGACAAGGGGAAGAAGAAATCAATCATCGGCACAACTTGAAGTCAGGCTGCTGCGAGAAGGCATTCCAGAATCTGTCCATTCCGCTGAAGCGGTGATTTGCGACGATCGCGGGCGCATTCTTTTGATGGCGGGTAGCGCTGACACGGCGACGTTTGTCCGTTCTGCGTTGAAACCGTTTCAGGCGCTGGCGATGACAACTACGGGGACTTTGGAGCGATATAATCTGACCGATCGCGATCTGGCAATTATCTGTAGCTCTCATCAAGGCACCATTGAGCAAGTCAGACAGGTTTTCAACATTTTGTGGCGGGCGGACATTGACCCGACGATGCTGCAATGTCCCGTTCCGGCAGGCAAGCGCAGTTCGTTAGAGTACAACTGTTCGGGGAAACATGCAGGAATGTTGGCGGTGTGTCAGCAGCGAGGGTTTCCGTTTAACAATTATCTTCAGCATCACCATCCAGTACAGCAGTTGATTTTGAATAAGATTGCGGAGTTGCTCAAGATCCCGGCGATCGAGTTCATCACGGCAAAAGATGACTGTGGCGCACCGACTTATTTTATGCAACTGCGGCAAATGGCCTGGCTCTACGCCCACCTCGCATCGGGAAACAGCCTCGACATGGAGCGAATTTCACGGGCGATGACGCATCATCCAACGATGGTGGCCGGAGAAGGCGAGTTTGACACCGAGTTGATGCAGCTTACCCAGGGCGAAATCGTCAGTAAGTCAGGGGCAGAAGGCGTGCAGTGTGTGGGACGAGTCGGTGAAGGTGTGGGGTTAGCCATCAAAGTAAGCGATGGCGCAAAACGAGCAAAATACGCCGTCGCAATCCACGTTCTCAAACAAATGGGCTGGATCACGCCTTCTGTTGCAGAAGCGCTATCGGAAACTTATATTACGATCGGTCGCTACAAACGATTAGACGTGATCGGTGACCTGTCCATGCTGTAGGGCTTCTGAAACTGGCACAATTGATCGAAAATCCCGTCAGGTAACAAGATTCACAGCGTCTACTACAAGTTCGCTGTTAAGCTGAATCATTGCAATTGAGCAAAATTAGTAAAATCTGGCAATCGCTGCCCTCTCAACCCTTTTATCGTCGTTCCTGCCCTATGAGTGAGACTATCCTGGACGTTCGCAATCTTGAGGTTCGGTTTAGAACGGATACGAGAGTGGTGAAAGCGGTCGATGGCATTTCGTTTCAAGTGCAGCGCGGTCAAACTCTAGGAATCGTTGGTGAGTCAGGATCGGGTAAGTCGGTCACTTCGTTGGCGGTGATGGGACTGGTGCCCAATCCTCCGGGCAAAGTGACGGGCGGTGAGATCTGGTTTCGAGATGCTCAGACAAGTGGAGAGCCGATCGATTTGCTGCGCGTCCCTGATCAAGAATTGCAAAATTATCGCGGCGATCGCTTGGCAATGATCTTTCAGGAGCCGATGAGTTCGCTCAATCCGGTTTACACTTGTGGGTTTCAGATTACTGAGGCGATTCGGCTGCACGAAAAGGTTTCTGAATCCGAGGCGAGACGACGGGCCGTAGCCCTGCTGCAAGAAGTTCGGTTGTTAGCACCGGATGCAGAACTCAAGCGCCGCTATCTCGAAGACATCGCCCAAAACAAAAAACAACCCAGCGAGGCAGAAATCGATCAGCAGATCAACCGTCAGAAGTTGGCGATGCTCGATCGCTATCCTCACGAGCTTTCGGGCGGACAGATTCAACGGGTGATGATTGCGATGGCGATCTCCTGTAACCCGACGCTGCTGATTGCTGACGAGCCGACGACGGCCCTGGATGTCACCGTACAAGCCACCATTCTGGATCTGCTGCGAGAACTGCGCGATCGGCGGGGTATGGCGATGATGTTTATCACCCATGACTTAGGGCTGATTGCTGAAATTGCCGATCAGGTGGCGGTGATGTATGAAGGCAAAATCGTTGAGTATGGGCCCGTCTGGGAGATTTTTTCCAATCCCAAACATCCCTACACCAAAGGGTTGCTGACTTGTCGGCCACAGCCCGATCGCCGCCTGCGATATTTGCCCACGGTGTCCGATTTTATGGAAGTTTCGACGTTGCCCACAGGGGAGCGCCTGATCGAGGCAAAACAGCAGGATGTGGCTCAGGTGCTTCGCAGTGCAGAAGAAATCAGTGAGGCAGAATTTAACTCACGTCTGCATGAGTTGCAGCAAAAACCGCCGTTGCTGTCGGTGCAAAATTTGCAGGTAGCCTTCCCGATTCGAGGGGTGTTTGGGCAGACTCAACGCTATGTGATGGCGGTTAACGACGTTTCGTTTGACGTGTATCCGGGGGAGACGTTGGGACTGGTGGGTGAGTCGGGCTGCGGAAAGACGACCCTGGCAAGAACCCTCCTGCGACTGATCGAAGCCAAACGGGGACAGGTGCGCTTTGAGGGGCGAGATATCTTATCTTTGTCTCCATCAGAAGTGCGGCAGTTTCGCCGAGAGGCGCAGATCATTTTTCAAAATCCCTACAGTTCGCTTGATCCGCGCATGAATATTGGCGAAGCGGTGATGGAGCCACTACAGATCTACGGGCGGGGTAAACCCAAACAACACCGAGAACGGGCGGCCTATTTGTTGCAACGAGTGGGCTTAAATCCTGAGTTGATGAATCGCTATCCTCACGAATTCTCAGGCGGTCAGCGCCAGCGGATTTGTATTGCCCGATCGCTTGCTCTCAACCCTAAATTCATCATTTGTGACGAGTCGGTTTCTGCGTTAGATGTCTCAGTCCAGGCGCAGGTGTTAAATCTGCTCAAAGAACTGCAATCTGAGTTTGGCTTGACTTATGTATTCATTTCTCACGATCTGGGTGTCGTGAAGTTTATGAGCGATCGCATCGTCGTCATGAATCGAGGCAAAATCGAAGAGATCGGCACGTCCGAGAATATCTACCGTCACCCAGAGCATCCTTATACCCGTCAGCTAATTTCTGCGATTCCGACAGGGACGCTCGATCGCATTCGAGAACGCCAAGCACAACGCGGAATTTCGGCTTAGTGATGAGTTATGTTGCTTAACCCCTTATAGGGATGTGACCGTAGTCTTATCTGCTAATGTTTACTAGATTTAGTATCGTCAGCCTGTCTACCAAGTGCCCCTTCCAATTATTTGAAAGTCACCTCATTAATTTCAGCGTTGTTAATAGAGGGAACTCTGATATTAAGTTATCAGCAAACCAAGACAGACAATTTTTATAGACATGGTACTGACCAGAGAAACCTACTTTAAAGAGATCAGTAACAACCTGGCTCTTTTGCAGCAATCTATTGAGTTTCGCACAGCATCTAATTTACATGATTTAGGGATTCTTGCAGAGGATTTTGTAAAAGACCTGCTCAATATTGTCTTTGATTTTCAGCTTGAAAACCTAAACTCAATCAATTCTAATCAACCAGGGATTGATTTGGGCGACTCATCAAATAAAATTGCAGTTCAGGTTACATCCACAACTAGCCGACGGAAAGTCAAGACAACTATTGAAAAGTTTATTGGACATAAACTATATGAGAAATACTCACGACTATATGTTTTTATACTAAAGGGAAGGCAGCAAAGCTACAGAAGATTTGATACACAAGGCTATTTTAATTTTAATGAAAGTGATAATATCATAGACTTCAAAATTTTGCTTAAGCAAATTCAATATCTAGAAATCGAAAAGCTACGAAAAATATATGAGTTTGTTAACAGAGAGATATCCAAAACAAAAAGAGAAGATGGAATAATAAGAAGGCTTGACCATATAAATCATAATTTCGACAGGTTGCACATTTGGCAATATCAGCCTTTTCTTACCCATTATGTGAATGTTCATAGACTGCTTAATATTGCTGCTGCAAGTGGAATTTGCTTTGCAAGTATTCCTGCAAAGAATTTGGATGATCTAGGCAGTATACGTGCTTTACCCTATGACGATTATCATGCGCTTATGGCATTTATGACAGAGTTGCTAAAGTGTTGGCAGCCAAAAGTCTTAAACCTGTAAAATGCAAATAATCTAACTAAAGATTTTGTTGGATGCACTTTTGAATTCTTTCAAACTGACTTTAAATCAAAAAATATTAAGTTCTGGAATAAGTATCACGAAAAACCTAAAATGCATGGAGTTTACAAGAAAGATCCTCACCTATATCTCGAAGTAGAGGATGTAAAGCTATATCTACCTCTCAATCTTGCTTGGATGACAACAGATACTTCTTACCATAATTTTGGAGTGGAAACAGGAATAGCGGATTCTTTATCCGGTCTTTGTATTCTAAAGAGCCTATCCAAAGATCGAGAGGCTATTTTTACCCCTCTAATTATTGGAGTGCATAACATATTTCAACAAATTGAGAACGCTGTCCAACAAGGTGAAAGGTCAATAGAAATTAGGCAGTCATGGTAGTTCCTTATACTTCTTTCTGTCCAAGCGCATCCTAACAACCCTAGTGCAGCGGATTGACTAAAGCCATTGGTGTAATTGCAAAGTCTGTCGCAACTGCTGACTAGGAACGTTAGCCAACCCTCAAAACTCAAGCCAACGATCGCTTCTAGCCACTGCGCTACAATGCTCTTAAGATTTCTATCGATTGCAAGCTTCTATGACTTCTCAGCAACTTGAAGAACGCTCTCAACAACTTGAAGCACGAGTCACAACGCTAGAGGCAGAATTAGTGCAGGTGAAACAAATGCTTTCTGAATCTCTCCAGAAGAAGGAACCCTGGTGGTCGAAAATTGCGGGTAGCTTTGAAAACGATCCTACTTTTGATGAAGCTGTTCGCCTTGGGCAAGAATGGCGCAAATCTGCTAAGTAGGATGATTGTCTCCTACCAGGTACATTCTTGATACTGACCATCTCAGCCTGATTTAACGCAACGGTCAAGAGGGAAAGCGAATTTTAGCGAGACTCGGGGCGATCGACGAGCTTGAAGCTGCTGTGACGGTAATTGCCTATGAAGAACAAGTCAAAGGTCGGCTCAGTCTTTTAGCCAGGGCAAAGATTTTGGAGGAACAAGTTTTTGCATACCAAGGACTGCGACAGCTTTCCATTGATTATCGATCGATCGCAATTCTTCCTTTCAACCATGCAGCAGCTTTGGAGCATCAACGCTTACGAAAAGCTTATCCTCGACTGGGGAATATGGATCTCAAAATTGCCGCGATCGCGATAACCAACTATTCAATCTTACTCACTTGCAACGGGTCAGACTTTCGGCAGGTTTCAGACTTGCAAATAGAAGATTGGTCAAGCACATAATCAGAAGCCCCCTTGAAATTGGAGGGATCTAAGGGAGCTTCTAGACTGTGCGATCGTTCGTCACTTACGGTAAAAAGACGTGAATTCGATGAGAGTTTTTCCGCTTCGTTGTTCACGGCTCCTGCCCCCCAACCCCCCAATTTTGGGGGACTTTAAGAGAGGAATTCTGGTTCAAAGTCCCTCACTCGTGGGGGATTTAGCGATTATC
The DNA here is from genome assembly GCF_052939475.1 of Phormidesmis sp. 146-20. Taxonomy (NCBI): domain Bacteria; kingdom Bacillati; phylum Cyanobacteriota; class Cyanophyceae; order Leptolyngbyales; family Leptolyngbyaceae; genus Phormidesmis; species Phormidesmis sp. 146-20. The sequence continues at coordinate 24,870 of NZ_JBJPHT010000008.1, read as the reverse complement.
TCTAGCTATGCTTGCTTAAGGAATAACGGATGGTTTCTGATCTGCAATGAACCTAATTTTATTCATACGGCAGTCTCTTATCGTGTAGCTAAGTTATCTAATACTCATGAGATTGGATTCAAACGGTCAGATCTGGTAGACCACCTAAAGCAAGCGGGCTTTAAGAATGTTCAGATTATGAAGAATAAGATGGACTGGTTTATCAAACCACACTGGATAGCAGCTCAGAAATAGATCCGCCGAATGATGCTGTGCGCCAGCAAAGGCGAGATAACGATGCTTGTCATGTTCACACATGAGTGACCGCCGATGAAGTAGATTACTCTCTAACAAAGCACAATCGTTCAGCCAGAAACTCTAGTGATCAGTCAATAACGTTGCTATCGCTAAACTCAGCCAAGGCAAGCTGGTATGAATTAGCATGACTACCGAGAAGTATCAACGCAGTCTAAAAGAGTCCCCAAACTTCTGAGATGAATTGTCGATCGCTGCCTAAAGTGATTGCAGAATGTTAACGTAAATGGGGGCTTTTCTAACTGGGAAATCGAATGAGTCTGTTTACGTTGCGATCGGTCAGCAAAGATTTTGGCATTAAAGAGCTTCTTAAGGATGCCAGCTTTAGCATTGAGGAAGGCGATAAGGTTGGGTTGATTGGTACTAACGGATCGGGCAAATCGACACTGCTAAAAATGATCGCAGGACTGGAGCCGATCGACGCGGGACAACGCCTAGTCAATCCCAGCGCCAGAATTGTCTACCTTCCCCAACAGCCCGAAATCGACGAAGACCGCACCATTCTTGAGCAAGTCTTTGCCGACAGCGGTGAACAAATGGCACTGGTTCGAGAATATGAGGAACTGTCAGACAAGCTGGCTCACGGACAGGGCGACCAAACGGCACTGATGGCTCGATTGTCTGAAGTGTCCCATCAAATGGAAGCCGTCGGCGCTTGGGAACTGGAAACCAACGCCAAAATCGTCCTGACCGAGTTAGGAATTGATGACGTTAGCGCTCGAATTGGCGATTTGTCGGGCGGCTATCGCAAACGGGTGGCCTTGGCGACGGCGCTCTTGTCTCAACCCGATGTCTTGCTGATGGATGAGCCAACCAACCATTTAGATGCAATGTCGGTCGAGTGGCTGCAAAGCTATTTGAATCGGTATCGAGGCGCTTTATTGTTAATCACGCACGATCGCTATTTTCTTGATCGCGTCACCAATCGGATTCTAGAAATCGATCGCGGCGATCTTTACACCTATTCCGGCAACTATTCTTACTACTTAGAGAAAAAAGCCCTCGCCGAAGAATCTTCTGTCAGCACTCAGCGCAAACATCAAGGCGTTTTGAGACGAGAATTAGAGTGGCTAAAACGCGGGCCAAAAGCGAGAAGCACCAAGCAAAAAGCTCGGATTGATCGCATTCACGACATGCAAAATCGTGAGTTTAAGCAATCAGTTGGAAAGGTCGATATTGCTACGGCTGGACGCAGAATTGGTAAAAAAGTTATTGAATTAACGAATATTTCTAAAGCGTATGACGATCGCGTTTTAATCAAAGATTTCACTTATGAGTTTAGTCCCGACGATCGCGTGGGCATCATCGGCGGCAACGGTGCTGGAAAATCAACGCTGATGAATATTATTACCGGACAAATTGAACCTGACTCCGGCAAAGTAGACATTGGCAGCACGATTCACATTGGCTATTTTGACCAGCATTCCGAGGAGTTAATTCACTCGCTCAATCAAGATCAGCGCGTCATCGACTATCTCAAGGAAACCGCAGAATTAGTCACGCTGGCCGATGGAAGTGTGATCACCGCGTCTCAAATGTTGGAGCGATTCTTATTTCCGAGCAGTCAGCAATATGCGCCGATTCACAAGCTGTCTGGAGGCGAAAAGCGGCGATTGTTTTTGCTGCAAGTGCTATTGAGTGCGCCAAACGTTCTGATTTTAGACGAACCAACGAATGATTTAGATGTCCAGACCTTAGCCGTTTTAGAAGAATATTTGGAAGGATTTAATGGCTGTGTGATTGTAGTCTCGCACGATCGCTACTTTCTCGATCGCACCGTCGAAACTATCTTTGCACTCGAACCCGGCGGCAATTTGAGACAGTATCCCGGCAACTATTCGGTTTATCTGGATTACAAAAAAGAAGAAGATAACAACGTTTCAAAGCCAGAGGAAAAACCTACTAAACCGATAGAACTACCCACGACATCCACTGCCAACAAATCGCGTAAAATCTCCTTCAAAGAGAAGCGCGAATATGAACAGCTAGAGGCACAAATTCCTCAAATGGAAGCCGAAAAAGCAGAGATCGAAAAGAAACTCTACGGCACTCCGCCCGATGGATTTAGTGAAGTCCAAAAACTGTCCGAGCGATTAGCAGAACTCGACCACTTGATCGAAACTTCTACAGAACGCTGGCTCGAATTAGCGGAAGCGATCGGGTAGTTTGAATTGGAAATCTTATCTTCAAGATCTCCTAGCATGGGGGATTTAAGGGGCAGAAGCTTGACATCGAAACGAAAAGACTTCGTCGAATTCACGTTTATTTAGGACAAAAATCGACGCAAAAAAGCCCCAGTCGTTAAACCAGGGCTGAAGAGTCTCAAACTTACAATTCTTAAAATCTAACTACGCATCGGGAAGCGATCGACTAGCGTAGGCATCCATTGCATAAGCGGGAACTCGGTTGCTGTAGTCGATTTCGCTTCCTGTGATCGACTCTGCCAACGTTTCAAACGACTCAGAGCGCCAGTTGCGTTCGTGGATGGGCTTGGTCTGTTCGCCTCGAAAATAAGCCTGTGTACCCAACAACGCTACCGCCGCCCAACCAATTACAAACAAGGCAATTAAAATCGCTGTCATTGTCAAACCTCTTTCTGAGAGTGAAGTGAAATCTGTAACAAGGACTTAGCGGGCTGAAATCGCTCCGGGTTGTCTCTGTCTTATGTAAACAAATATAACAGCGATTGTTACAAAGTGTCAAGAAAGTTTGCAGACAATCAAGGATTATGCTAAAAAACTGACGGTTGTAGCCCGATCGGGGAGTTGACTTGCACCGATCCCTCTGTTAAGTTCAAAGAACAAAGTTTTTGGACACGTTTCTCGACAAGGGGATTTTTCGCTTCATGTCTCACAGGCCTTCCTACTTTTACTTTTTTTGGCGCGAGGCGGTTCACTTGGGGTGAATGAAGTTCTGTGTGAACGCCCCAGTGAACCGTAGAGCCAACTCTGCGGTTTTTTTATTGCCAGACCCTTCACCTTCGACCCTCATGCTGCTCAAAATCTACTTTTTTGGATTTTATTTTTGGCCCCACAGAAGTTCTGGGTGAAGGTCGTCGCGTCTGTCTTCGTCTCCCGGAACTGCTCACAAGGGTTCCGGTTTTTTTTGCTCGTTTTGGCTCAATTTTTCCAACCAACTCTTCCCAATTAAGGACTCAATCAAATGCTGGATGCCAAGTTAGTTTCTAAGTCTGACGCTGCTCAACACACGATCGTTCGTCTCTCAGATCAGGTGGCGATCGGGGGACAAAAAATCGTCATCTTTGGCGGCCCCTGTACCGTTGAAAGCATGGCGCAGATGGAAGCCGTCGCCTCATCGCTGCAAACCGCCCCGGTGCAAGCCATTCGAGGTGGCGTTTACAAACCGCGCACGTCGCCCTACGCCTTTCAGGGAATGGGTTTAGAAGGACTGGAAATTCTCGCCTCGGTGCGCCAGCGTTATGGAATGCCCGTCGTGACGGAGGTGATGGCTATCTCGCAGATTGAGGAAATTTCTGCTTACGCCGACATGCTGCAAATCGGCAGCCGCAATATGCAAAACTTCGATCTGTTGAAAGCGATCGGTCAGGCAAATAAGCCCGTATTGTTAAAGCGGGGACTGTCAGCGACGATCGAAGAATTTGTCATGGCCGCTGAATATGTGGTCAGCCACGGCAATCCCAATGTCGTTTTGTGTGAGCGAGGCATCCGAAGCTTCGACCCCTACACGCGCAATGTTTTGGATCTGGGTGCGGTCGTCGCGTTGAAACAAATTACGCATCTCCCGGTGATTGTCGATCCGAGCCATGCCGCCGGAAAACGCGAACTGATTGCCGATTTGTCGAGAGGCGCGATCGCTTGTGGTGCCGATGGTCTGATTATCGAGTGTCACCCCGAACCCGAAAAATCTGTCTCTGATGCGCGTCAGGCGCTCTCCCTGCCCGACATGGTGCAATTAGTTCACAGCATCAAGCCCGTTGCCGAAGCCGTTGGGCGACAAGTGTATGACTTTCAGCGTCAGTTGGCTGTGGTCTAGGGCAGTTAAAGATAAAGGCACAGATTCCTAATTTGACGTTGGCTCAAAGTCCCCCAAAGTTGGGGGGTTGGGGGCAGAAGCGCTAAACAACGCAGCGAAAAGACTTCATCGACCCGACGTTAATTTGCAGAAATTGGGGGTCTGGTGCGCCGTCTAGAGAAAGCGATCGCAACTCATCCAGTCCCTCTACGATCGTCGGAGGTGCCCCCTGCAAGCGGCGATCCATTCGTAAGATTATGGCTTCTGGCACCTGGCGACTTCTGGCTTGATTGCGCGCTAGACAGACAGAAAGCGGCGTATTAATCCATAGCCCCACGATGTGAGAAAAGCCCATTTTTCGAGCGAGATGAATCGCCTGTCGTCGCTGTTTTCTCACGGCATTCGTCGCGTCGTAAACTGCCAGAGAAGCTTGTCCCACTTCAATCTGACGCACCGCTTCCTGAAACTGCCGCCGCACTTCTAGCCAAATTTTTAGCCACGACCCCTGAGTTGATTCATCGCCAAATAGCTGCGATCGAATCCCATCCGTCGAGATCAAAATTGAATCGGGATGAGTAGTCAGCAGCGATCGTGCAAACGTTGACTTACCACTTCCCGGTAACCCAATCAAAATCACAAGAGACGAACCCCCAGAGCCGTTCATCCCTCATCCCTAAATAATCGTCCCATCCGGAATCGTCGCGTTTTTCAACACCACCACAATCCCGCTACGAATATAGAATCCCAGATTTTCGCGTTCGGCTTCTTCGACTCGATCTTTGTTGACAATCTGAACGTTGCAGCCGATTCGAGCATTTTTATCAATGATGGCCCGCCGGACGATCGTATCCGAGCCGATTCCCAAAGGCACTTCTGGGCTATCACAATCCAATCCAGATGGGCGTTCTGCTCCTCCTTGATAGAGGTCAGCTCCCATAACCAGAGTATCTTCGACGACGCTACCCGACTCGATGCGCGATCGCACGCCCAAGACAGAATGATGCACCCGACAATCTTTGAGAATGCAGCCCTCACCGATCAGCGACTCAGTAATCTTGCAGTCTAGATACTTACTCGGTGGCAAAAAGCGGTGACGAGTATAGATAGGAGCCTTTTCGTCGTAGAAGCTGAAGGGCGGATCGGGCTGATGAGTCAGGGCTAGATTGGCTTCGTAGAAGGCTTCGATCGTTCCAATATCCGCCCAATAATCGTTAAAGAGAAACGCCTGAATGTTGTGAGTCTGCGCCGAATGAGGAATGATTTCTTTGCCAAAGTCGGTGCGATCGGGCGCTTGTCGCAGCAGTTTCATCAAGGCTTCTTTCTTGAAGACATAAATCCCCATCGACGCAATGTAGGGATTCTGTTTCGCCTCGTCGGGGTTGAGTCCCAAAATACTCGTATCGACCTGCATCGATTTCAACGCATCACCTTTAGGCTTTTCGCTAAAGTCAATGACGCGCCCATCTTTGTCGATCTTCATCAGACCAAAATCAGAAGCGCGGCGATCGTCCATCGGTACAACAGACAACGTAATGTCAGCATCGGTTTCGCGGTGACGCTGTACAAACTGACGGTAATCCATCCGATACAAATGGTCGCCAGAGAGAATCAAAAATTCATCAACATCCCATTCTTGAAACAACCAGAGGTATTGACGCACCGCATCGGCTGTTCCTTGAAACCAGTTAGGATTTTCGGGAGTTTGTTGAGCGGCAAGCACTTCGACAAAGCCATCACTAAAGCCAGAAAAATTGTAGGCTCTGGTTAAGTGGCGATTAAGGGAAGCCGAATTAAACTGAGTCAGAACATAAATCTTAAAGATTTCTGAGTTGATGCAATTACTGACAGGAATATCAATCAGGCGATATTTTCCCGCTAGAGGCACCGCAGGTTTTGCCCGTTGCTTAGTTAATGGATAAAGGCGGGTTCCGGCTCCTCCGCCAAGAATAATAGATAAGACTCTTTTCACAAAAAAACCTCTTTGCTGCCACTTCGACTCCCAACTTTAGTGTGTGCTTGTATGGTTCCGTTGACAAGGGGTTAGCGCAAGAGAATCGTAAATTGGGGATCGGGGAAGAAGGTGATGAGGGAGAACTTTGTTCCGCTTCGCGAGAAAGGATGAGTCATTCAGAATCTCGTATTCGCCCACAGGTTCACACATCCATTGTCATCTACATCACATTCATAGTTTTCACACATTACTTCTCCTCTCTCCTCCCTCCTCTCTCCTCCCTCCTCCCTCCCTTTCCCTGCTACCTTAATTTGAGAACTTAACAAAGGACGATCGACTCGTGACTCAATCCCCTGAAATCCTCGCTCGCACGCCTCTATTTGATTTAGCAATAGACCTCAATGCTAGAATGACTGGTTTTTCGGGGTGGGAGATGCCTGTGCAGTTTGGAGGAATTGGGCAAGAACATCAGGCGGTGCGATCGACCGCAGGCATGTTTGATATTTCGCATATGGGCAAATTTGCGCTGACTGGGAAGGACGTGCTGAGTCAGATTCAACGATTGGTGCCGTCTGATCTGAGTCGCCTACAGCCGGGTCAAGCTCAATATACGGTGTTGCTCAATCCTCAAGGCGGGATTGTTGACGATCTGATTTTCTATTACCAGGGGTTGGATGCCGATAACAATCAGCGTTGGATGATCATTGTCAATGCGGCGACGACACTCAAAGACAAAACCTGGATGTTAGAGAATATTGATATGGAAGCGATCGCATTCACCGATCAGTCTTCCAAAGTTCTGATTGCCCTCCAGGGGCCAGAAGCGGTTCGGCATTTTCAAGCGTTTGTGGATGCGGACTTGTCGCCAATTAAACCGTTTGGTCATTTAGAAGCGTCTGTTTTGGGTGAGCCTGCCTTTATCGCTCGCACGGGCTACACCGGAGAAGATGGGTTTGAGGTGATGCTCGATCCGACAGTGGGAAGAGAACTGTGGCGATCGCTCCTCTCTTCTGGGGTGACTCCTTGTGGTCTGGGTGCCCGCGACACGCTAAGACTCGAAGCGGCAATGGCACTCTATGGACAAGACATCAATGACACGACAACTCCTTTAGAAGCGGGATTGGGCTGGGTCGTGCATCTTGATACCAAGGGTGACTTTATTGGTCGATCGGTTTTAGAACAACAAAAACGAGACGGCGTTGCTAAAAAACTTGTCGCTCTACAAATGCAGGGTCGCAACATTGCCCGACACGACTATCCGATATTGCACCAAGGTCAGCCTGTCGGAATTGTAACCAGTGGTACGCTATCACCAACATTAGGACAAGCGATCGCTTTAGGATATGTGCCACTTGATCTCGCCCAACCCGGTCAACTAGTCGAAGTTGAGATTCGCGGAAAAAGCTACTCAGCCACCGTTGTAAAACGCCCCTTCTATCGAGTCAAAAAGTAATTCTGCTGATGTGTTTCAGTTTTCAGAACAGGTTCGAGGATTAGCGTGGGAATGATGAAGAAATAGTATTTGCAATTTTGTCAGTGGAGCAACTGAGGTGGAATTGATAGTAAACGGTATTCTCTATTACCTTGCTCACCTTCAAGATGTTGATTACTTGGCTGCGATTGTTAACTCAACTTCTTCATCAAAACTCTGCAATATCATTGTTGAACTCTTGCAGTCAAAGAATGCTGAAACCGTTGATCTAACTTGTCTTTTTGTTCGAGACTTAATACTGATTGGATCTCGGCATCCTGACTCCAAAAAATTTGTACAAGAATATCCAGAGTCTCCGATCGTCAAAATTCTTGAACAACTACTTCTTTCTGACAATCACTTTACTCGGAAGCAGGCGGTTTATACCCTGGGTAAGACTTGTAACTATAGCAGTTTACACAACACGATGGGCAGTTATTGATGCGCTACATATCGTTGGTGATGATGCTCAATCACAAAGTGAACTATTCCAGAGTAAATTCAGGTGTATTGAGCAATTGCGACAAGATTCAAATCTTTTTGTTCAAAGAGAGGCAGAATATGACTATCAGCTTTTAAAGTTTAGTAGCGAGAGCGGTGATTTATTGAAGGCAGAGCGTAAAAAGAAACGGAAAAATCTGGAGCGGCAATACAAACCAGCAGTTTGCTACACTCGCGTATCAAGTTCGTTTGTACATTACTTGAGTACGAGAGGGTTAACACAATACTCTGTGAGTGAGCTTGAAGGATTCATTGCGAACACTACTCGTAACATACCAATATGAAGCGGTACAGGTTGCGATTCAGTCACTCGATTGTATCGGGCGTTTGTACACTTGCAATTTCATTGAGCAGCAATCCTAAGTTTATAGACATGATTGAGCGATCAAGAAAGCGTCGTTGCTCAGAAGGCAGCATTTCCAACGATGAGATACGCGGACGCTTGGGTCTAAACAAGCAATCACTCAACTGTTAGCTAGTCGGCTGATTCGGTGGTTGAGCTTCGGGTTTAAAGGTTAGCTCGATTTTGTAGATTACATATTTTCCATCTACGGGCTTTAAGTCTTTGATCTGCTGATTAATCGCTCTCTCAGCAAGCAGGTCTAAATACCGATAGCCCGATCGACCCAACACAGCCGGAGCGCCAACCATCTTACCTTGTGGATCAATGAGAACATAAACCAGTGCAGGACTGTACCTTTCGGTGAGTGGGGCAGGCGATCGATACAGTATTTCACTCTTAATGACTTGTTCTGTTAAATCTTCAGCCGCAATGTCCTTGTTAGTAATATTTTCCTCAAACCATTTGGCGTAGTTTTGCGTCGCTTGCTGTCCCCGTTCGCTGTCAGTTGCGCCCATCGGATTAAAGACAAAATTCTCACGGGCGTAGAGTTCTTGAAGCTGACGATTTTCGGCTAACAAGCGACTGCTAGGAGAAACTGGGGACTGTGACGGAGTGGCACTTGCCGAATTATTGCCTGGAGTTGAAGGATTTGGATTGTTTGCTGCTTGATCGTTGGGGTCAGGTACAACTGGAGCAGCAGGCAGCCGAGGAATATTACGATCGGTTGCTCCAGAAGGTATTTGGTCAGGTGGAAGCGGTTGAGAGGGTGGCTTGTCAGGCGAAGTGGGATCGTCGGGAGTTTGAACCTTGGTTCGATCGGGAGAGATTAAAGGTGTTGTGTTGGGTTTGAAAATGTAGCGAGAAATGTCAAACGGAGGCTGAGGCTGCACACGCGGAGTTGGCACACTCAAGTCAGGAATCTTATATAACTGCGATGCATCTGGTAAAGGCGACTGCGGAAACGGCTGACCCAACGGCACATTAAATTTGGCACTCGAATCAGGCAGCGGCGGCAAGCCAAACTGAGATGTGAGCGGCGATTGGGGTAGACGGCTTTGTTCTTGTGGAGTCAAATTGACCAGGCGCACCGATCGCAAGTCTGGCTGTTCGGGGGGTGAGGTAAATGCGGGCAGCGTGGCAAAGAAAAACAGATGCGCCCCCAGCGAACCAAATAGTGCCAGAGATGCAGGCTGTTGCAACAGGTCAGGCAGATTTCTAACAAACGAGGAGAAAGCAGAAGAGGGGGCGATCGGCTGATTCATAACAAGTCCATGACAAGTAATCGGGGCAGAGAGAAACAATCCCGCTCAGATCTTAGCTTCAGACTGGGAGATTGGGGAGGAAAGGGAGGGAGGAGGGAGGAGGGAGGAGGGAGGAGACTTTGGACAGAATAGGCTTTTAACCTCTGGTCTAACGTCTCTGGTCTAACGTCTCTGGTCTAATACCAAATTGATCTTTGAGTGCTACAGATCTGGGAGAGCAACCTAAATTCGCCACTTGTGGAGAACTTCAAACCAAAGAAGTCTGGATTCTCAAAGTCCCCCAGACTGGGGGATTTAGGGGGCGACGGATCTGTAGCATTAACAAATTGATTTGGTCTAACGTCTCTGGTCTTGCACCTTTGCTAAGCCTCAAAAAGTTAGAAGAGTGTCCTAAGCTAAATAAATCTTCATCTCTCTACTGATTTTTCATGCCTTTACCTACCGTGATTTTGCCGGGTTATCTTGCCAGCGCGATCGACTACCGACTCATGGAGCAGACCCTCAACGATTTGGGCTATCCGACGGTGACCGTACCTTTGCTCAAACGCACCTGGTTTCCGACGCTGGGCGGTCGATCGGTTTTGCCAATATTAGAATGGCTCGATCGCACCGTTCAAACTGTGATGCAAAAGTATGATGCGCCCAAGGTGAACTTGATTGGACATTCGGCAGGCGGTTGGATATCGCGCATTTACCTCGGAGAACAGCCCTACGATGTGCATGGAGTCTTGCCTGACAAAACCTATGTGTGGAAAGCGCATTCCTTTGTCGCTAACCTCGTCGCACTCGGAACGCCGCACATCAGTTTAGAACGGTGGGCCTTGAGAAACCTGAATTTCGTCAACGAGACTTATCCGGGTGCGTTCTATTCAGACGTGCGCTATGTCTGTGTGGCGGGTAAATCGATTTTGGGCGATCGTCGATTGGGTCAGTGGTTGGCTTACAGCAGCTATCAAATTACCTGCGGACAAGGAAACTGTTGGGGAGATGGCATCACACCGATCGTCGCGGCTCATCTCAAAGGTGCCGAAAATATTACGTTAGAAAACGTTCGACATTCCCCGCGATCGGGGGGTCTCTGGTATGGCACTCCCAGCGTAATCGAGCAGTGGGCAACTTATCTGACGTGAATGCGCTTTACAACGAAGCGAAAACCCCCAATCAAATTTACGGTTCTTTAGATTAGACAAGTCGAGAAGTGCTTCGGTTATCTTCCTGCCTTTTGGGAGAGGGGCGCGATCGCAAAGTCCCATATCTTAATTAAAGAAACAAATCTTAAAGTTCTGCGGGTTTCAAAATCACGCTTAGACAAATGACCCAGCAAATCATTCGGGTCTGTCTCACAAAATTTCCTGCACGTTTATGAAAAATCCTGCTTTTGTCCTTCGTCGCCTTTCGACCATTTTGGCAGTCGTAATTCTAACGCTGACGTTGATTGCGGCCAGTTCTGGGATTCTTTTAGCTTTTTATTACCAGCCTTCTGCTGGAGGCGCTTACGATTCGCTAAAACTACTCGATACGGAAGTGGCGTTTGGGTGGCTGGTTCACTCGATGCACAATCTCGCCGGAAACCTGGTGATCGGGGTTGGGCTGATTCAGATCGTGGTGATGTTTTTGGGCGAACGGTTTCGCAAAAGTTGGCTGACGGCCTGGGTGAGCGGCATTTTGTTTACGCTGTCAGCGATCGGTCTAGCCTGGACTGCGATGATTCTCACCTGGGATCAGCTTGGCTATTGGCGGTTCAAAATTGAGTTGGGCACGATCGAAGCCATTCCGCTGATTGGGCCGACCCTGAGAGACATTATTACAGGCGGAGCGGTGGGCAGTCTTTCGGTCGAACATTTGTACACGATTCACAGCTATATTGTGTCGATCGCCGCCGTGACGCTGGCACTTATTCATCTCGTCAGTCTCGTTTTTCAGGAAAAAGAAATCTTTGAGGAATCTCTGATTGACCTGGCAAAACAAGTAGAAGCGATCGAACAGGCAGAAAGCAAAGAGGCAGAAGTTTCTGTTTAACGATTTGATTTAGCACCTGCGGTCAAGACGCGACGGGTGAAAAACCAGGCCGCAATGCCAAGTAGCCCCAGATAAAGAGAGGATTCTGGAATTTCTTTAGTAGGCTCTACATCCTCTTTGATTTTGGTTTGAAAGGTGATTGCAGGCGCATCCACTTCAACCTGAGAATCTTCAGTCTGCAACCTTGCGACGGGCGCAGACATTGGTATTAGTCGAGGCGTTGTTGGAGAAGAGATCGTAGGAGCCGCCGATCGAGCGATCGCAAAATCCGTCAGATCAATCTTGGCAATGCTGGTGTTGGCTCTAGCGGAGGTGGTGTTGTCGCCAAAAAACAAGGAGTTGGAAGTCGAGTAGAACGAGCCTTCGAGCGAATAGTTACGCAAAACGCCGCTGAGAATGGGAGCCTGATAGTTGCGATTGGCAAACAGATTGTAGGAATTGTCTTTGACAGAAAGTTCGTAGCGAGTCAGGGCAGTTCCAGGATTAAAGGCGGTCGTTTCGCCACGAGTAAATCGCGGAGGCTTGGTTGCGCCGTCGTTTTGCGCCCAGATGGAACCAGTTTTTTTGAGGGTGTCTGTCCAAAATCCCAGTTCAACCCCTTTTTTGTCGGCACCGAGGGCAATGACGCTAAAGCCCGCCCGATCGTTAGAACTGCTGTGCGTCTCAGACAAGAGCCGAATGTTGAATCCTAATGTGTAGCCCCGGTTGCGATCGAGGGCAAAGTTAGTAGGAATTCTGGCGTACCCGGCTTGCAGCGCATCGTTAGCTGTGGTGTTGAGCGTGGTGGCCCCTGCACTGACGGTTTGAGAGACACCCAAAGGGATAGAAGACATCCAGCCTTGAGCGCTAAGTGAGGTATTTTTGGAGCCGTCGTAGAGGGTCAGTGTAGCAGCGCTACTAGAAGTGGCACCCGTAAATAGGGCAAGACTGACGGTAACAAAGATCCAAGCTTTTCTCATGGTGTATCAGTATCGTCGAGTGCCGTTTCAAACTATCACTGAATTAATCACAAAAAAATAAATCGAGATTGACTACACAGAATCTTGATGAAACGCCAAATCACAGCCATCTTTAATCAGCGATGAATGCCAAAAAGTTATATGACTAATTGCATATGGAATAAGAACTAAATACAAAAGTGATTGCACTTTAGAAAAGTTTTTAAAGAGAAAGAGGAGGAAGCGATCGTTAATCAAAACAACCACACCCTCCTCAACTAGGAATCAGTGAACCAGAACTACGAACGCTCGAAAGCTCTAAAGCTAAGCGCTACAGACAGGCTTATCGTTAGCATTCATCCGGACTTTGCCTTCAGAACCATTGATCATAAAGGGCACTTCTTGATCCCCGACAACGCGCACAAACGCAGGGCGATCGGCAGCACAAGCCCGAATTGCGGCGGCCCAAGCGGTGATATCTTTGGCACTCTTATCGGTGATCGGCGTATTACTGGTAATCGAGGTATCTTTCACCACCTTAAGCTGCATCGGCAACGTAAAGAATGCAGGCGTTACAGGCGGAGTGGGAAACGAAATTTCTTTAATACCCGTGAGGCTTTCTTTCTCTAGCACCATAGTTTTCGCTCCCGATTCGGCTGGTTTTGCGTCGGCAGAGGGGGTGACGGGCGTGGAGGTTGACGGAGCAGGAGTCGAAGGAGTCATCTCAGTCGAGGGCGCAGTCGAAGGTGACGATGGAGTCATTTCAGTCGAGGGCGCGGTTGAAGGCGACGAAGGAGTCATCTCGGTCGAAGGCGATGAGGGAGTCATTTCGGTCGAGGGCGCGGTTGAAGGCGACGAAGGAGCCATCTCGGTCGAGGGCGACGAAGGGGTCATCTCGGTCGAAGGTGCGGTTGAAGGCGACGAAGGAGTCGTCTCGGTCGAAGGCGATGAAGGAGTCATCTCAGTCGAAGGCGCAGTCGAAGGTGACGAAGGAGTCATCTCAGTCGAGGGCGATGAGGGAGTCATTTCGGTCGAAGGCATCGTCTCGGAGGGCTTTGTAGAAGGGGACGAGGGGGTCATCTCCTTAGACGGTGATGCGGGCATCATTTCAGTCGAAGGCGCTGTAGAAGGTGACGAAGGGGTCATCTCCATTGAGGGCATTCTAGAGGGTGCGGTAGGCATCATCTCAGGCGCAGGAGTTGTAGAGGGTTGGGACTCCGTGCCAGGGGTCGCAGAAGGCATTATTTGCTGCGTGTTATTGGATGGCGTTTCGTCTGGTGCAGCAGAGGGCATCGCTTCGGTAGACGGCTTCTCAGAGGGAGTTGTCGGCTTTGACTGATTGTATTGCTGATCATATTGAGCCGACGCTGGAAGTGTTTGTCCGACAAGCATAGTAAGAATACTTGCAGCAGCAATTTTCTTTAACATGTTCGATTCATCTCCGTAATAATCTGAGTATCTGTGTCACGATCGAGCGATTCTACGCCCTGTTTTATCCCGATTCACCGCGCTGATATCGGTAGAGTTCGCACCTTGATTGCGTGACTATAATCTCCGTGCAGGTTATCTAACAACGGTTACGTCACCAATCTTCCTAAAGGTAGATTTCACTGTTACAAAAAAATCAACTTCACTCATAATCAGTCGGGTAGGATGGGTTAACGTCTGATGGAGTCTTTGATCGAGTAGATTTGAGTCAATCCGCTGTGATGAGAATTTACGAGCGATCGTCCGTTTGAGTTTTGAATTTCTAATTCTGCGTTCCCAATGATTTATTCTGGGTAATCGCTAAATCGTATGTAGTTTCTGACGATCGCTATGATGCAAAGTTCTTATCAGCGTCTTGCTCCGTTTATCCAAGACTATATCTACAGCAATGGTTGGACTGATCTCAGGCAATCCCAAATCGAAGCCTGTCGCGTTTTGTTTGAAACAGATGCTCATTTACTCATTGCTGCGGGAACGGCATCCGGAAAGACTGAAGCAGCATTCTTGCCGATATTGACGCTGCTATACGAAAATCCTTCTCAAACGGTTGGGGCGCTATACATCAGCCCAATCAAAGCGTTGATCAATGATCAGTTCGATCGGTTGAATGACCTCTTGAAATATGCGGATATCCCAGTCTGGGCCTGGCATGGGGACGTAACTCAAAGTCGCAAAAAAAAGCTGTTAACTCGGCCCAAAGGCATACTTCAAATTACACCCGAATCGTTGGAAAGTTTGTTGATTAATAAAAACGCAGATCTCGATCGCTTGTTTGGCGATTTGCGGTTTGTGGTGATTGATGAAATCCATGCGTTTATGGGTAGCGATCGGGGCGATCAGATTCTTTGTCAGTTGTCGAGATTAGCCAAACGAACTCAAAATCAGCCGCGTCGAATTGGATTATCTGCCACCCTGGGCGATTATGGTTTGGCGGAGGAATGGCTGCGATTAGGGACAACTCAATCGGTAATCACACCCGACATTCAAGGCGGCGCGCGAAATATTCAACTCTCGATCGAACACTTCTACGATCCGGGTTTAGTCGTTCGCGCCAAAGGTGAAACTAAGGATTCTGCATTTAACCCTTATCATTTGCATTTATTTAATCAAAGTCAGGGGCGCAAATGTCTGATTTTTGCCAATGGACGGACGGCGACCGAAGAAGCGATCGCAGCCCTGCGCGAGATTGCTCAGGCGAAGGGATTTCCTGACATTTACCACGTCCATCACGGCAGCATTTCGGCTCCTTTGAGAGAAGCGGCTGAGGCGGCGATGCGAAAACCAGATACGCCGGCCGTGACTGCGGCAACGGTGACCTTTGAAATGGGGATTGATCTGGGGCAGCTCGATCGCGTCATTCAGTTAGAATCTCCGTCGTCGGTGGCCAGCTTTTTGCAGCGATTGGGGCGATCGGGCAGACGGGGCGGGGCGGCAGAAATGCGGTTTATCTGTGCAGAAGACAAACCCACGGGCGAAGAGTCTCTACCCGAACAAATTCCCTGGCAACTATTGCAGGCGATCGCGATTATTCAGCTTTATTTAGAAGAGAAATGGATCGAGCCGCTTCAGTCAGCCAAGTATCCCTATAGTCTGCTTTATCACCAAACGATGAGTGTGTTAGTGTCGCTCGGTGAATTGTCTCCGGGAGCGTTGGCGCAGCAAGTTTTAACCCTGGCACCCTTTCGATCAATCTCTCAAGATGAATATCGCCAACTGTTGCGGCACTGGATCGAAATCGACCACATTCAAAAAACCATAGAAGGCGGATTAATCATTGGATTGGCGGGAGAAAAGATCGCTCGCAATTTTAAGTTTTACGCAATTTTTCCTGATGTAGAAGAGTACATCGTTAAGCAAGAAACTAAAACGATCGGCAGCATTGTGGTGCCTCCGAGTGAAGGCGATCGCTTCTCATTAGCAGGTCGCATCTGGGAAGTTTTGGAGGTGAATTCTAGAAAGAAGATTATCTCTGTTCAACTCACCAAACAGACCGGAACGTCGAGTTCGTGGCGTGGCAGTGCGGGTGATATTCATACTCGTGTGCTGCAACGAATGCGAAAAGTTTTGCAAGAAGACACGCAATATTCCTACCTGCAAGCGGGTGCAAAAGATCGATTGCAAGCAGCACGCCAGTTAGCTAGAAACGGACTTATTCAAAATCCAATTGTGCTATTGAATGAAGAAATCTGCTGTATTTTTCCGTGGGCAGGCACGATCGCCTTTAGAACGTTAGAACGGTTCCTCAGATTTCATTGCAAACCTGCATTGGGCATCAAAAGTATTAAGGCTCGATCGCCCTACTTTCTCATCGTTAGATTGGGCAAGTGTAAGGTCGAAAGTCTGGAATATGAAGTGAAATCTCTCGCAGAAAGACACCTGAGTTCAGACGATTTACTCGATCCAGAAGAAGCCCCAAAGCTGCAAAAGTACGATGAATTCATTCCCACCAATCTGCTGCAAAAAAGCTTTGTTTCTGACTACTTAAGGATAAGTGAGTTAGCCCAAATTATTCAGCAGTGGTAGCTTAATCGAGGTTCCACTTTTTACGCTCCTCCTATGGATGGATGACAGCTAGAAGATTTGCCTTCGTTTTTACAATATGAAGGGCGATCGACTGGTATGCTGGCTTACATCACTGTGAGTCGAGAGCAAAATTTTGATGAATACCTCACCGCTAGTCATCGATTTGGGCATGTCTGATATCGAGTATTTAGACTGTCTTGCACGGGGCATCGATCCGGTCAAAGCCTTTCGAGACAAGCTTTATGAGCAGGAGCTAAGAGAATACGGGTTTGCCGAGGCAGAAGCGCAAGCCATCGCACCGCTTTTAGAAAAGAGTGACTGCTCGATTTCAGAAAAAATCTTGGTCAACCGTGCTCTCAAACAAATTTGGAAACGCTTGAGCCGTAGTGTCTAGAAGTTTAACGGAATGAAGGGAACACACTATTGTGACTCAAGTTCGATCAGATTTTTTGCCGTATGATTTTGGCATTTCTGCTTGCCGAGTTTCTATAGAGGAGAACTTTGAGCTAGAAATTTAGCTTCAGGTTCTTTAGAAGGGCAGTTTAGTTGGCTCTCCTGAACTCGTAAATTGTGAAGAGATGCTATCGATTTCAACAGGGAACCAGGATTTTAATAAGTTGCTCAATAGCATGTTTGACAGATAAGTAGCCACGATCGCACAACTTGAACGATCGCTACTCCTTCTTTGCCACTTCAATCAGTTTCGTCAGCAGCCATATAAACAGGCAGACCAGGACGAGAGAAGCAGCCATTCCTCCCTGCTCGATGAGCTTGACAACCGTAGGACTTGCTAATTCGATTCCGGAAGTAGGCACCTGGATGGTGTTAGTAACTACGGAAGCTGAATTGCGAGGGAGAGCGTTAAAATTTGACATGAGGAAGCTGCCTCCTTTGGAGGTTGCGAATCAGATGATAAAAGGCGGTTACATGCGGTTCCAATGCTCGTAGCCGTCTTCATCAATACTATTTCTGCTATGAATACTGCACATCTTCTAAAGGTAAGAAGTTACCCCGTGTAGGGGATGACCCCCCATCTGTATCTATCTTTGTACCGAAATTTGGGGTTGACATGGGCCACTTCCATAACTGGCGCAGCTTAGAGAGTCTTATAAACTCTGAATACGATCTATTTCTTGAGATTGCTCTTCAAACCTTGCAAAACTACCCATAATTGATTGAGTTGCGCTAGTAGGCAGGGTTTCATGGGAGGAAACTCTATTAACCATGCCTATCACAGGGCATATGTCATTTGGCATCCCTGAGTAAACATAAAGAACAGTACGATACAACGTTTGATTTTGATTACGGATTTACTATGTTCACCAAACGCATTAGGTACTGTCCCTGTCTGAGCAAGCACGCCAAAACGGAACGAAGCGATCGCTCACTTTAATCGATCGCTCCATCCCGTCTGTTATCCATCCCAAAAAGTCAGTAAACTTAGAACGCGCTGTGCAACCTGGAATTCACATCTTTCCTTTTCAAGGCAGCTAAGGGGATCTCAACGTGAACCAGCCGAGTGGAGTGATTCCGTAGGCATCCTTGAAAAGAGACGCTTAAATGAAGTTTCACATTGCGTAACTAAAGCTAATTTGAACTGCCAACCGCTTGGGATTGTTGCTGAGGTTGCCCATCAGACTGAGATTGTTGCCCACTGATTTGGGGTTGATTTTGCCCAGTCAGGCTAACAGTCACCACTCGATTCTTTTCTTCCTCAGCTTTGGGTAGCGTCAAGCTCAAAACGCCATGTTTGAAGTCGGCTTGAACCCGGTCGTTTTGAATGCGAGCAGGCAGAGGAATCACGCGCTGGAAACTGCCATAACGAAACTCCGATCGCCGCACTCCTTTATCTTCTTGCTTGACTTCAGACTTGCGCTCTCCCCGAATTGCCACTGCTTCTGCGGTCACTTTCACATCTAAATCATTTGGCTCAATGCCGGGAAGCTCCATCTTGAGTTGAATCTGGTCAGGCGTTTCGTGGATTTCTGCCGCTGGGACAAAGTTAGAGCTAGTGATATCAGTCTGAGCATCGCCACCGTTGTAAGACATCATTTGGTCAAACAAGCGATTCATCTGCCGTTGCATGATGTCAATGTCGCGAAATGGATCAAACCTAACGATCGCCATATTTTTTCTCCATTCCTAAACAATCTCTTGATCTCGAAAACCTATTTATTTAACGTGAATTCGACGAAATACTTCACTCCGACTGCAAATTCAGGAACGCCCCCTAAATCCCCCACAAGGGAGGGACTTTGAACTGGAATTCTTGTCTTAAAGTCCCCCAATTTTGGGGGGTTGGGGGGCAGAAGTGCAAGATAACGAAGCGAAAAGTTCTATCGAACTGACGTTTATTGAAGGCTCTCTATTAATCAATTAACCTCAATTTTTAAGGCGGCTCACCTCTCCAAAGAGTTAGATTTGATACGGTTTTAGAAGAGGTAGAGAACCCTACTCTTAAAGTCGTGAAATCCGCTCACAGCAAAGTTTTTCAGCCTTTGCATAACCGCCATAATAGAGAAAGAGCAAAGCTGGAGAACAAATTTGTTGAGTACAATTGCGAGTCCCATTTCTGCTGCTGACACCCATCCCAAAGCGCGTTTGTGGATGCCCGATCGCGTCATTTTTACCCCCGCTGCCCTCGACGAACCCTGGGGACAGCAGATCCTTTCACGAGTCAAAGCCTTGGATCTGCCTGTTGAAGAGTTGCCTAAGAATCGGCTGACTGGCTTGCGAGGAGAGACCGATCGCGAGACCTACAGCATTTCTAAGCGCACGATGGCCGTCGTCACTGCGCCGCCGAGTAGTTTGAAGTTGAGTCCGATTCCCCCGTCTGCGGATTGGCAGTTTCACTTAGCTGAAGGCTGTCCTGCTCATTGTCAGTATTGTTATCTGGCGGGCAGTCTCAAAGGTGCGCCTGTGGTTCGAGCCTTTGCCAATTTGCCTCAGACCTTGCAGAATTTGGGCAACTATGAGCGCCCTGGGCAGGCTACCTCGTTTGAAGTGAGTTGTTATACCGACCCATTGAGCATTGAGCATTTGACGGGCAGCTTGTCGGAGTGTATTCGCTACTTTGGCACCCGTGAGGATGGTTATTTGCGCTGGGTTTCTAAGTTTGATGGGGTTGATGAGTTGTTGGATCTGCCACACAATGGTCATACGCGCTGTCGATTTAGTGTGAATGCGGCTCCGATTAGCGATCGTCTCGAAGGGGGGACTGCATCCGTTACCCAGAGACTTCAAGCTTTGAGAAAGTTGGCCTTGCCTCGTGAGCGGGGGGGTGGCGGTTATCCGGTTGGTTTGGTGATTGCGCCGATCATGCCGATCGAGGACTGGGAAGAGGAGTACGATCGCTTGTTTGACTCGATCAGTCGTGCTTTAGATTTTGACTGTGACCTGACGTTTGAGCTAATTTCTCATCGCTTTACCCCTGGCTCTAAAGAGGTTTTGCAAAGCTGGTATCCCAACAGCAAGCTAGAGATGGATGAGTCAAAGCGAGTCATGAAGCGCAATAAGTTTGGCGGGGTCAAGTATGTGTATGACTCTGACACGATGAAGACGATGCGCCGCTTTTTTGAAGGGCAGATTGGCGATCGCTTTCCTCAAGCGCAGATTCTCTATTGGACGTAGGTTTTGAGGGGGGTCACTTCGGTGGTGAAGTCTTCTGCCCCCCAATCTCCCAACTCTAGGGAACTTTATGAGAAGCGTTTTGGTTCAAAGCTTTCCTAGAGCGGAACATTTCGATTCCAGAGCAGAACATTTCGATTCCAGAACAGAACGATCGACTTCTAGAGCGGAGCGTTTCGATTCCAGAACAGAACGATCGACTTCTAGAGCGGAGCGTTTCGATTCCAGAACAGAACGATCGACTTCTAGAGCGGAACGTTTCGATTCCAGAACAGAACGTTTCTATTTCGGAGCGGAATGTTTCTATTTCAGAGCGGAACGATTAACTTTCCAAACCCCAACGTTTCTATTTCAGAGCGGAACGATCGACTTCTAGAGCGGAACGTTTCGATTCCGGAGCAGAACGATCGCTACTTAAACCCCAACGTTTCTATTCCAGAACAGAACATTTCGATTCCAGAACAGAACGATCGACTTCCAGAGCGGAACGTTTCGATTCCGGAGCAGAACGATCAACTTCTAGAGCGGAACATTTCTATTCCAGAACGGAACGATCGACTTCCAGAACGGAATGTTTCATATCCCAGAACGGAACGATCAACTTCCAGAACGGAACGATCGACTTCCAGAGCGAAATGTTTCTATCCCAGAACGGAACGATCGACTTCCAGAACGGAATGTTTCATATCCCAGAACGGAACGATCGACTTCCAGAGCAAGAAAATTTTGCGTTTGAAGCGGAGTGACCGATCAATTCATCGAATTGACGTTAATCACAGCTTGACGATCGCATCTCTGACCATTTTTGCCGTCGCGGGAGCCAGAAGAACGCCGTTGCGGTAGTGGCCCGTTGCTAACAAAACCTGATTGTAGCCTGGGAGCAATTCAACAATTGGAGCCGGACGACCTTGAGGGCGAGGACGCAACCCATACCAGGAGCGAATTGGCTTCGCATCCGCAAGACGGGGACAGAAGGCGATCGCTTGATTGATCACGGCTTCCCATTGAGCGCGATCGGGCCGCAGTGGAGCCGCATCCTCCTCAAATTCGACCGTGGCACCTACCCAATAATCGCCACCACCCAACGGCACCAAATGCACATCATTTCCCGTAATTACAGGTTCTAAAGTTTGTAACGGCTTCTCTAATCGCAGATGAATCGCCTGCCCCAACACAGGACGAATGTCTACAAGTTGATTCATTGTTGCTGTCAGAGGAGTCGATCCTAGTGCCGCAGAAATCACGATCCAATCAGTAGCGATCGTGCCGTGTGAAGTGTGCAGTTCGTGGTCGATCGCCCCGGTCACCTTAGTATTAAACTGAAAAGCTGCCCCATTCTGTTGAGCGGCTTTGATCAGCGCATGAGTCAGCGCGACGGGATTGACCTGCCGATCGTCAGGAGAATAAATCGCCGCTTTCACCCCATCCAAGCGCAACTGAGGAAAGTCAGCCCTCAGACGATCGACTTCCAAAATCTCCAGCGTCAAGCCCTGCGATCGTCGAATCTCAACCAGCCGCTCCCAGCGCGTCAAATCTTCTTCAAACTCCAGCATCAAGATTCCCTGTCGATTATAGGGAACCACACTTCCTGTCAAAGCTTCGAGTTCTGGAATCAGCGTTTCATAAGCTTGAAGACTCGATAGGCGCATCTGCAAATTTCGACCTTTTTCCTTTTTGCTGATTGCCCCCATCAACACCCCCAAAGCCGCCCCCGTCGAAGTCGGACAAACGCTCAAATCAGCTTCAACAGGTGCAGGCAATTGATCAAACACCATCACTGTCAACTCTGAAATTTTGCTGAGTTCATACGCGATCGCCGCTCCAACAACCCCAGACCCCACGATCGCCACTTTCTGTCCCATAAAAACCAACCATCAAAACAATCATCAGCACCCCTCAACGCTAACAAACCACCCGTTCGATAAGGTTCTTTCGCTTCGGTATCCAAGTCTTCTACCTCCCAAGCTGCCAATTTGGGAAACTTTGAGACAAGCGTCTCGGTTCAATATCCCTCACTTATGGGAAATTTAGGAAACAACCCAATTTCTCAACCAAAGGAAAGAACTTCACCAAGCTCACTCCTCACTCCTCACTCCTCACTCTTCCCTCCTCCCCCCTCCCTCTCCTCCCAAGGTGCGACCGTGTACCATGAGTAAAATTACCTTCACCCTTTTCTATGAGACAGTCGTGGTGGCCACAACGCGCCCTGATGCCAGAGCCAGAAGAGTCAATTTTGTTTCGGATTTTGACTCAGACACTCGTCAGCATTGGCATCATCGCAACCGACATTGCCGCAGAAACCCATCTCAGCGTTTGGGCCATTCCGCTCAGCTTGATTGGGGCAACCTGGAGTTGGATGCGGCGGCACGATCGCAACATTCCTACTAAGTTTGCGCTGGCGATCGCGATGCTCGTAGCTTTGGCGACTTTCTTCGTCAATCTGATCGGCAATCGAGAACTCAACGACACAAGGCTGGTCTTAGTAGAACTGTTGATTCAACTTCAGGTATTACACAGTTTTGATTTGCCGCGTCGCAAAGATTTGGGCTATTCAATGATCATTGGTTTAATTTTGATCGGGGTGGCGAGTACCCTGAGTCAAACCATGATCTTTGGCGTGTTGTTGCTGGCGTTCTTAGCAATCGCGCTTCCAGTATTGGTATTAGATTATCGATCGCGCTTAGGATTGAGTCGATCGACCAGTACAAAACTGACTTTACGCAAGGTTAATTTCTCCTCATTACCGTTCACGTTTGCAATCACGCTGGCGTTGGGCTTGATGATCTTTGCAGTGATGCCTCGATTTTCTGGCTACCAGTTGCGAAGTTTTCCGATGAGTCCGCAGATTCAATTACAGGGCGAATTTAATAACCGTCAAATTACCAATCCTGGCTATGTGAGAAACGGCAATCGGGGACAGGGCGCAGCCGGACAGGGCGCAGGAGCTGCTCGCAACGGTGAATCTGGGCAGATGGATAAAACCTTCTACTACGGATTTGGCGATCGCATCAATCAAAATCTGCGCGGTCAACTCGAACCCAAAGTCGTTATGAGAGTTCGATCGCAAGCCGAGGGCTTTTGGCGAGTGCAGGCCTTCGATCGCTACACCGGACAAGGCTGGGAACTGGCGCGCAACAATCAAACCAAAACGCTGAGTCGATCAGAATGGTCTTATCAATTTTTCTTACCCAGACCTGTCACCCTCAACAAAACCAAAGAGGTGATTCAAACTTATACGATCGTTTCTGAGTTGCCCAATCTGATTCCTGCGCTGACGCAGCCCAAAGAGCTTTACTTTCCCACAACAGAGGTGGCGATCGATCCTGAAGACGGACTGCGAGCGCCCCTACCCCTGGCCGAAGGCATCACTTACACCGTGCTTTCAGAAGTGCCTTACCGTGATCGTACCTGGTTGCAGAGAGCGCCCGTTGGCATTCCTAGAAACGGTCAATCTTATCTACAAATTCCCCCTCAGATCGCGGCCAAAGTGCGTCAAGAAACTCAGACGATTCTTTCAAAGTCAGAGAAAGCGATCGCGTCTCCCTACGAAAAAGCGCTCTATCTGGCGCAATATCTCAAACAGCGCTACAGAATCCAGCCAAATTTGCCGCTGTTGCCCAAAGACGAAGACTTGACCGAAGCCTTTTTGTTCAAGTACAAAGGGGGCTATCCGGATCATTTCTCGACGGCGCTGACGATGATGTTGCGATCGATTGGAATTTCTGCGCGGCTCGTCGTTGGCTTTGCTCCTGGAGAATTCAACCCATTTACAGGGCTGTACGTGGTGCGAAACACGGATGCCTATGCGATGACAGAAGTGTATTTTCCCAAGTTTGGCTGGTTTGCCTTTGATCCGATTCCCGGACATGAATTGATTCCACCTTCCATTGAAGAAGATCAGACCTTCTCCGTACTTCAGCGCTTTTGGCAGTGGGTTGCGGGTTGGTTGCCGTCTCCGGTTGCGGCGGTGTTAAATCGGGTGATGAGCGCGATCGTGCAGTGGCTTGGTGGCGTTTTAGGTTGGATCATTGGACTCTTCTCCAGAGGATGGATGGGGTTGTTCATCGGTCTGATTTTGGCGACTTGTCTGAGTTTTATCGGCTGGCTCACTTGGCAAGGCTGGCAAAAAATTCGCTACCGTCGCTGGCTCAACAAACTGTCGCCAATGGAAAGTCTCTATCAACAAATGCTGAGATGGTTAGCGACGCAAGGATTTCGCAAACACCCGTCCCAAACGCCGCTGGAATATGCAAAACAGGCGCAAGACGGCAAACAAAGTCACGCGCAAACCATTCAAGACATTTCTCAGGCTTATGTCAGTTGGCGCTACGGTGGTCAACCCGCTAACTTGAGGGAACTTCAACAAAAGCTGCGATCGATGCGAAAAAAGAGGAACTAGAGCAGATAAGTAGGTGGGTAAAATTAATTGTAAGATAGAGAGCCTACTAAATTCTCCGATT